>JALHRF010000264.1 GCA_022841545.1 Bauldia sp.
TCTGCATCTGGCGGCCGAGCTTGCCGGGGATGCTGTCGCGGCGGAAGAGGGTGGAGGCGACGGCGGTGTCGGGGCCGTAGGTGGTGATGACGGTGCGGTCGAGGCTGCGCGCCAGGCCAGCCGGCGAGCGGGCGGCGCGGAAGGCGGCGATCTCTTTGAATCCGTAGAGGTTTTCGCCGCCGCCGTAGCGGATGGTGGTGGGCCGGTCGAGGAACAGCCGGTCGAGCGTCGCGACGTCGTTCGACACCAGCGCCCGCTCGTATTCGGCGAAGGCCGCCTCGACTTCCGCCAACACCTCGGGGCGGTCGATGTCACCGTCGCCGATCATGGCACGGCCCCGGTCACGGCGATGCCACGGGCGCGGCCACGGCGCCGCACGCCTCGAGATGATGGGCGACACGGAGCGCCACATCCTCCCGCCACGCCGGGGCGATCACCTGCACGCCGATCGGCAGCCGCGCACCGTGGAGCCAGACCGGAACCGCCACCACCGGCAGGCCGATGAAGCTGACCGGCTGGGTGAAGATGCCGATGTTGGGACGGAGCGGCAGCGTCGTTCCGTCGATGACCACGGTCTTGGTGCCGGACTTCGGCGCCGGGAACGGCGTCGCCGGCGCGAGGATCACGTCGAGGTCGGCGAACACCGCGCGCATCGCCGCGCGGAACCACGACCGGAAGCGCTGGGCCTGGATCACCCATTGCGCCGGGACCATCGCGCCGGACAGGAGCCGGTCGCGGACCTCGGGGTCGAAGTCCCCGGCGCGGGTCCGGAGCCGAGGCAGGTGGAGCGCCGCCGACTCCGCCGTGGTGATGACATAGGCCGCGGCGCGGGCGCGGGCCGCCTCGGGCAGGGTCACCTCGCGCGAGGCGCCGAGCGCGGCGGCGACCTTGTCGACCGCGGCGTTGGCCTCCGGCCATTGCGGGTCGCGGAAGTAGCCGCCGGCGACCGCGATCCTGAGCCCGTCGATGCCCTTGCCGATCTCCGCCATGGCCGCGACGGGCGGGCGGTGCACCTGCGCCGGGTCTTTCGGGTCGTCGCCCTGCAGCACGTCGAGCATCAGCGCGAGGTCGGCCGCCGACCTGGCCATTGGGCCGAGGTGATCGAGGCTGGCGCAGAAGGGAAAGGCGCCGGCGCGGGACAGGCGGCCGAGCGTCGGCTTCAGGCCGAACAGGCCGCAGAAGGAGGAGGGGACGCGGATCGAGCCGTTGGTGTCCGAGCCGAGGGAGGCTGCCACCATGCCGCTCGCCACCGCCGTCCCCGAGCCGCCGGAGGAGCCGCCGGACATATAGCCGGGGTCGTGGGGGTTGAGCGAGGCGCCGTCGTGGAGGTTCTCGCCGGTGAAGTCGTAGGCGTATTCGCCCATGTTCAGACCGCCGACGAGCACCGCGCCGGCCGCCCGCATCTTGCGGACCAGCGTGGCGTCGGCCGTGGCCGGCGGGTTGTCGCGATTGATCAGGGAGCCCGCCCGGGTGACGACGTCCTCGATGTCGAACAGGTTCTTCACCGCGTAGGGCACGCCGGCCAGCGGCAGCGCCTCGCCCGCCGCGACCGCGGCATCGACCGCATCGGCCTCGGCAAGCGCGCGGCTCGCCGTCACGTCGGTGAAGGCGCCAAGGCGCGGGTCGAGGGCGGCGATTCGGTCGAGGGCGGCCTGGGAGATGTCGCGGGCCGAAGCCTCGCGGGCATTGACCGCGGCGGCGATCTC
This sequence comes from Bauldia sp., assembly GCA_022841545.1. Taxonomy (GTDB): domain Bacteria; phylum Pseudomonadota; class Alphaproteobacteria; order Rhizobiales; family Kaistiaceae; genus Bauldia. The sequence goes on from JALHRF010000264.1 coordinate 1,707, forward strand.
GTGCGCCGGGCGGAGGAGGATGTCGCCGCTCACGGCTCGAAGACCGGTGCCGGCTCGATGTGGTCGTCGAGGGGAAACGCCGTGACCAGCGCCGCGATCCTCGCGGACGCCGCGAGCGTCGTCACCACGGTCGGCCGCCATGCGGGATCGACTTCGAGGTCGAGGAGCCTGGCCATGTGGTCGACATGGGCTTCTGCGTCGAAAGATGCGCTCATGCTGAGGCCTTGAAAATCGCGGAGGGTTCCGCAGCATCTGATTCCCGAGACCCAGAGATGCCCATGGCTCGCCGTGTGAAGCAGGACAAGCAGGCAGCAACCGCCACCAATCTGGTTGAGTTCGATGCCCACGTCATCCAGCCTGAGGAGTACGAGGACATCCCCGAGCTCACGGATGAGTGGTTCGAGCAGGCGGACCTGCACCACGGCGGAAGACTGATCCGGCGTGGGCGACGACCCCAAGAACGAAAAGAGTGAACCGCCATCATGCCGCCGCGCGTCCCGCGACCGCCGTCTCGAGGGCAGAGAGCGGCGCGGTCCAGCCGACGATCGCGCCCTGCGCGGTGATCATCTTCAGGGCCGCCGCCTTGAACTCGGGAAAATAGCTCTCCGTCGCGTCCTCGATGAGGAGACAGTCGAAGCCGCGGTCGTTCGCCTCGCGCATCGTCGTCTGCACGCAGACCTCCGTCGTCACGCCGGCGACGACCAAGTGGGTTGCGCCGAGCCGTGCGAGCTCGTCGCCGAGCGAGGTCGCATAGAATGCGCCCTTGCCCGGCTTGTCGATGACGATCTCGCCGTCGATCGGCGCAAGCTCGTCGACGATGCCGTGTCCCGGCTCGCCGTGAATGAGGACCCGCCCCATCGGCCCGTGGTCGCCGATGCGGAGCGTGGGATTGCCGCGGCCGCGCTTCGCCGGCGGACAGTCGCCGAGATCGGGCCGATGGCCCTCACGGGTGTGGATGACCGGCCAGCCGCGTTCCCGGAACAGCGCGATCAGCCGCCCGACGGTGGGGATGATCGCCTGCAATCGGGTCACGTCATTGCCGAGGCTCTCGCCGAAGCCGCCCGGCTCGACGAAGTCGCGCTGCATGTCGATCACGACGAGCGCGGTATGTCCGGGCGACAGGGGGAACGGGAAGGGGGTGGCGTCGACGCTGATCATGGTTCGGTCCCGTCTCTCTGGGGGACATGACGGGCGCCTGCCGTCCTACGACGCACCTGTGGACCACCCGACCCGAATCGTGTCGTCCCGCATCCCCACCCACCCCCCGCCGTCGGGGCGCGGTCCCCCCTCCCCGTTCCGGGGAGGGATTGGCATCCTCGATCAGACGCACAGATACGTGACCCCGTTGCTTGCGGCAGCAACAGGCTTTGACGCACGAGGTTCCGGGTCAGCAGCACATCACTTCGTGCTGCGTTGCGCCCGGAACGACACGGCGCCTTGGTGGAGTCAACTGGCGCTGTCATCCACCCACCTGTCATCCCCGGCGAGCGCCGAAAGGCGCGAGGGAAGGGGACCCAGTAACCACAGACCTCCGCGTACGACATGCGGGCGAAACCTGCGCAAGTGTTGGCGACAAACGGCATGATTCAACGGCCGCCGACATCGTTTACTGGGTCCCCTTCCCTCGCCCGGCTTTGCCGGGCTCGCCGGGGATGACGAGGCGGTGCGGGTGGATTCAAGGGAGCGCATCATGAGCGCGCAGACCACCCACTCATCCACCTTCCGGTCATCCCCGGCGGGCGCCCAGGATGGGTGAACCTCACAGCTGGAAAGGGGATGGGAGACCATGCGAAGCATGGAGAGCGGGGGTGTGGGCGACCCCAAAGACATGATCATCAATGCCCCGCCATGGCGCGGCCGATCGAGGTGCGGTCGGCTTCGGCCGCCGCCACCACGTAGTCGATCCGGCCGCCGGACATCACCGCGATGCGGTCGGCGAGTTCGAGGATCTCGTCGAGATCCTCGGAGAACAGGAGCACAGCGGCGCCGTTGTTGCGCTGCTCCATGATCTGCGCCCGGATCTCGGCGACCGAGGCGAAGTCGAGCCCGAAGCAGGGATTTGCGACCACCAGCACGTCGACCGCGCTCGACAGCTCGCGGGCGAGCACGGCGCGCTGGACGTTGCCGCCGGAAAGGTTCTCGATGAACTCCTCGGTGGAGGGCGTCTTCACCCGGTAGGCGGCGATCAGCTCGCGGGCGCGGGCCCGCATCGGCCCCGGCGACAGCCACCAGCCGAGCGAGGTGATCGGCGGCTTGTCGAAGGTGCGGAAGGAGATGTTCTCCGACACCGTCATCCGCGGCACGGCGGCGTTCCGGAGCGGTTCCTCCTGCAGGCCGAACACCTTGAACTTGTCCATCTGGTGCCGGACCGGCTCGAAGTCCTGGCCGTTGATGAAGATCTGGCCAAGGCGCGGCGCGCGCTGGCCCGACAGCACCTCGACCAGATGCGACTGGCCGTTGCCGGAGATGCCGGCGATGCCGACGATCTCGCCGGCATGGACCTTGAGGTTCACCGCCTCCACCGCCGGCAGGCCCTGGTCGTCGTCGGCGAAGATGCCGGCGAGCTCGACCACCACCGGCTTGCCGGGCATCGGCTTCCGCGGCGCCCGCTCGCGGATCTCCGTCTCGCCGATCATCATCCGGCTCATCTCGTCGATGCCGAGGTCCTTGACGTGGCCGCCGCCCGCCCGCTTGCCGTGGCGGAGCACGGTCACCTCGTCGGTGAAGGCGGTCACCTCGCGGAACTTGTGGGTGATCATCAGGATGGTCAGGTCGCCGGCGGCGGTCATGCCGCGAAGGAGCCCGAGCACCTCGTCGGCCTCGCCGGGGGTGAGCACCGACGTCGGCTCGTCGAGGATGAGGAAATGCTGGTCGAGATAGAGCTGCTTCAGGATCTCGAGCTTCTGCTTCTCGCCGGCGGCCAGTCCGGAGACCGGCACGTCGAGCGGCACCTTGAACGGCATCTGCTCGAGGAAGGCGGCAAGATCGCGCTTCTCCTTCCGCCAGTCGATCACCGGCGGCGGATGCGCCCGGCTGATCACGAGGTTCTCTGCCGCGGTCAGCGACGGCACCAGCGTGAAGTGCTGGTAGACCATGCCGATGCCATGGGCATGGGCATCGCGCGGGCTGTGAATTTCGGTCTCGACGCCGTCGACCAGCACCGAGCCCCGCGTCGGCTGGTAGAAGCCCATGATGCACTTGACCAGCGTCGACTTGCCCGCGCCGTTCTCGCCGAGGAGGGCATGGACCGTGCCGGGGGCGACCTTGATCGAGACGTCGTCGAGCGCCGTCATCGCCCCGAAGACCTTGGTCATGCCGATGGTCTCGAGCCCGATGGCGCGGCGGGGTTTGGCGCGGGCGGTGGTGTCGAGGGCGGCGCTCATGGCGTGCTCCCGCGCGTCCCGTTGTACCCCCGTGTCATCCCCGGCGAGCCCCGCCAATCCGGGCGAGGGTCGGGGACCCCGT
>JALHRF010000265.1 GCA_022841545.1 Bauldia sp.
CGCCGCGCGGACCCGGGCGCTCCGCATCGGCAACGGCCTCGAGGAAAGCGAGATCGGCCCGCTGGTCAGCGAGGCGGCGCGCGCCCGCGTCATGCGCCTCGTCGACGATGCGCTCGCCCGCGGCGCCACCGCCGTCACCGGCGCCCGCGTTCCGCCAGCCCACAACGTCGGCTGGTTCTATGAGCCGACGATCCTCACCGGCGTCACGCCCGACATGGCGATCTGCCGCGAGGAGTGCTTCGGCCCGGTCGCCGCCATCTGCCGCGTCGCGGATTTCGACGAGGCCGTCCGCCTCGCCAATGACAGCCCCTTCGGCCTCGGCGCCTCGGTCTTCACCACCGACCTTGCCGAGGCGATGGAGGCGGCCGACCGGCTCGAAGCCGGCATGGTTTGGGTCAACAACCCGCTGATCGACAACGACGCGCTGCCCTTTGGCGGCTGGAAGGCCTCCGGCCTCGGCCGCGAGCTCGGCCGCCAGGGCCTCGACGCCTTCCGCCGCTCGAAGATGGTGATCATCGACCACCAGCCGGTGATCCAGGACTGGTGGTATCCGTATCCCGACTCGTGGTTCCGGAAGAGCGGCGGGCGGAAGCATGTCTGAAGCGAAGGCCGTGCGGATCGCCATCCTCGGCGGCGCCGGCCTGATGGGCGCCGGCATCGTCCGCGACCTGATCTCGGACCGCGCCATCGTGCCGATCGCGGCGATCCGCATCGCCGATGTCTCGCGCCCGCGGATCGAGGCGCTGATCGCCGGGCTCGGCGACCGCCGCCTCGAGGCCTTCGAACTCGACGTCACCGATCCCGCCCGCCTCGCCGCCGCGGTCGCCGGCGTCGACATCGTCATCAACGCCGTGCCGACGCTGCTCGGCCACCAGATGGCGATCTTCGAGGCGTGCCTCGCCGCCCGCGTCACCTATACCGACCTCGGCGGCCTCGGCACCTACACGGTCCGCCAGAAGGCGATGCACGAGCGCTTCCGCGCCGAAGGTGTCGCGGCGGTGATCGGCACCGGGGCCGACCCCGGCATGTCCAACGTCATCTGCCGGGCCGTCGCCGACGAGCTCGACACCGTCGACCGCATCAACCTCTACTGGGCCGCCGAGCTGGTCGGTCCCGAGAACCCGGTCCTGGTCCCGCCCTATTCGATCTCGACCGTGCTCGCCGAATATGCCCGGCCGAGCACGCAGTTCCTCGACGGCCGCCACGAGGAATGCGCGCCGATGAGCGGGCGCGAGGTCATCGACCTGCCGCCGCCGTGGGGGCGGTCCGAGTTCATGTACTCGCCGCACTCCGAGCAGCTCACCGTGCCGCTCGCCGACGGCATTCGCGACAAGGGCATCCGCGAATTCACCTGGAAGCTCCACCTGCCGCATCGCGAGCACGAGGCCTGGGTCGGCCTGGTCAAGGCCGGCTTCGGCGACTTCGACGATCCCGTTGCGGTCGGCGGCGCCAGCGTGCGGCCACTGGACGTGCTTTCCGCCATCATCAACCGCAACATCGAGCGTCATCGCGACCGCATCCCGGCGCAGGAGAGCCACGAGATCCACTTCGCCATCGGCAGGGGCACGCGCGCCGGCGTGCCCGCGACCGCGCGCTGCGAGGTGATCGTGTCGCCGGACCCGATGTATCGAGACTATGTCGACGCGGCGACGTCGATGAACGCCTCGATCGCCGCGCAGCTTCTCCTCGCCGGCACGGCGAAGCCCGGGGTCTGGGCGCCGGAGGAAATCTTCGACGTGCCCGCCTACTTCGCCGAGATGCGGAAGCGGAATTTCAGGACGTCGCTGGATATTGCGTAGCCACTGGCTGGGCACAGGTTCATCCCGCTGGCCGCGACCTGCCCCATGATCACCCAAAGGCCGCCGTCAGGCGGTCGCGGGGGAGGGCCGGCACGACGTTGCCGTCGCGGCCGGTCATGCCGGTATTGACGACGAGCGCGTTGAGGATCGCCTCCTCGATCGCCTGGACGACGGCGTCGAAGAACGGGTCGAGCCCGGCATCGGGAAGGAAGGCGGCGTGGGCCATCGCCCGCGGCGAGGCCGTCAGTGCCTCCCGGTTTGCGGTCGAGAAGGCGAGGAAGATGTCGCCGGAGGAATGGTGGGCGTAGCCTCCGGTCAGCGCCACGCCGAGCGGCGCCCGCCGCGCGAGCCGCTTCAACTGGTGCGGGATCAGCGGCGCGTCGGTGGCGACGATGCCGATGATCGAGCTCTTCTCTCGTCTTGGCGTCCGCTCGATCACGGCCGGCTCGGCGAAGGCCGGCCCGAGGCGCAGGCCGCGGACGGTGAGGTCACGACGGCGGCCGAAATTCGCCTGAACGAAGGCGCCGACCGTGAATGTCCCGGCCGGATGGTCGACCTGCCGTGACGCCGTCCCGGAGCCGCCCTTGAAGCCGAAGCAGATCATGCCGGTGCCGCCGCCGACGCTGCCTTCCTCCATCGGCCCGCTTGCCGCCGCATCGATCGCCGCCTCGACATGGGCGACGTGGACGTGCTCGCCATTGATGTCGTTGAGGAAGCCGTCATAGGTCTCCGCGGCGACCGGCAAGGCAAACGCGTCGTCAAGTGCGCCGGGCATCGCGCGGTTGACCCAGGCAATCGTCGCGTCGCGCGCGATGCCGCAGGCGTGGGTATTGGTGATAGTGACCGGCAGGCTAAAGGCGCCGGCCTCCTCGATCATATGCGCGCCGGTCATCTCGCCATTGCCGTTCTGGCTGTGGATGCCGGCGAAGACCGGCGCGAGCGTGTCGACGGCGGGCCGCGGCAGGATCGCGGTGACGCCGGTGCGGACCGGTCCCTCTCCGGCCACCAGCGGCCCATCGCCGGCGATGAGGGTCGTATAGCCGACGCCCACTCCCGCGACGTCGGTGATCGCGTTCCACGGCCCCGGCACACCGTCGAAGGGTACGCCGCACGCGCGGGCGCGGGGCTTGCCCGAGGGGGTGCGGAGGAGCGGGTCGGTCATGCTGGCTCCGGATGGCGGCCGCCGGCCGGCCTCAGTCCATGTGGAAGGCTTCCTCGATCGGCTCGATCCACGGCGTGCCGTCGGGATTGTATTCCATGTAGGGCTCCATCAGCTTCCACCAGCGGAGGATGATCGGGTCGTGCGGCCGGCCGAGGGGCTCGGGCTCGTCGCGCTCGAGATAGGCGAAGAGCGTCAGTCCGTAGCGATAGATGCTGTAGTTCTGCACCCCCTGGCGGCGCAGGAGATCCACCAGCTCCGGCCAGATCTCGTCATGCTTCTGCTTGTAGATCTCCTCGCAGCCCGGCTTGAGCTTCATCACCCACGCAACCCGCATCGACTTTTCCTCCCCTGATCCACGCGCGGCCGAATCGCAGCGATCGAGATTCGAACCCGTCGAGCCTACAGCCCGCTGCCCGGACTCAGGAACCCGTCGCCTCCGATAGAATCCGGCGGGCCCGCGCCACCACCGGCGCGTCGATCATCGTCCCGTCGACATTGGCTGCGCCGCCGCTTCCTTCCGCGGCGACGACCCGCCGCGCCCAGGCGACTTCGGCCTCGTCCGGCACGAAAGCGTCCCGCACCCAGGTCACCTGGGCCGGGTGGATGCAGAGCTTGCCGCCGAACCCGAGCATGCGGGCGTGGCGGGCCTCCTCGGTGGTTCTGCCCGGGTCGCGGAAGTCGAAACACGGTCCGTCGAGCGGCGCGTCGATCCCGGCGAGCCGCGAGGCGAGGACCAGCGACGACCGCGCGAAGAGGAGCGCCTCCGGCGCGTCGCCGCAACCGACGTCGTTCCGATAGTCGGCGGGCCCGAAGGCGAGTTGCGTCACGCCGGCGACCGCCGCGATGTCGATGGCGCGGTGAATCCCGCGCGCCGACTCGATCAGAGGAATCAGGCGTCGCCTGCCTCCAAGCCCTCGCGCGACGGCCGCGACGAGCGTCGGGTCCTCGGCTTTGGGAAGCATCACGCCCACCGCGTCGAGGCGAAGGACCAGGTCGATGTCGCCCTCGTGCCAGGGCGTGCCGGCGGCATTGACCCGGACGATCACCGTGGCCCCGGGTCGCGAGGCTGCGACGGCCTCGCGCGCCGCCTCCTTCGCCGCCGGCGCGACCGCGTCTTCGAGATCGATGATGACGGCGTCGGCGCCGCTCGCCGCCGCCTTGGCGAACCGCTCCGGCCGGTCGGCCGGAACGAAAAGCGGCGCAATCAGCAGTCTGGTTTCGGTCATGCCCGCTTCCGCCCTCGCGACGCCCGTGCTCCCGGCGCTTCTCCCCCGTGTCGGGCGCCCCGGTCAATAGGCTGCCGGCGACAGTTCGATGACGCCCCAGATCGCGACCGCGATGTAGACCACCGCCGCGATCGCCTGGATCCGGCGCGAGCCGAGGAAGCCGGCAACCGGCACGACCGTCAGGGCGACATTGAGCCGGACCGATTCCGAGAGCGGATCTTCCCGCCAGATCACCCAGTTGGCGAGGATGACCACCGCGTTGAAGGCGCCGAGGGCGAGCAGCGCGAAGCGGCCATCCTTTTCGAACATGGCGCGAAGGCTGTCGCCTTCGGCCATGTCGTTGGCGGGCAGGACGAGGGCGGCCGCGAGGAACAGTGCGAGGACGAGCGTGACGAGCAGGAGGAACGTCGGCAGCGTCCAGGTCGTGACGCGGCCCGCGGCATCCTCAAGGCTCCACCAGAAGGCGATCTGCTGGATGAAGATGGCCGCCGCCCAGACCAGCGGCAGCCAATCCAGCGCCGCGCGGTCGCGCGCCCGGAAAACCGCGACGACGCCGGTCAGCAGCCGGGCGACGCCGAGCCCGAGGATCATCGACACGACAACGGCGATCCAGCGGAAGGTATCCATGCCATGCTCCGGTCATCCACGACGCCACCCTTCACCCGGGGCGGTTTGCACCATCGTTGCCCGGCCCGTGGCCGCGACGCAAGGAAGTCCCGTTACCGTGTCGTTTGGTCAGCGCGCGCCGGGGTCCCCCGCGCCGCGGAGCGCCTCGATCGCCGCCATCCGCGACCGGCTCTTGGCGCCGCGGCGCGCGGTCACCTCGGCGATCAGCGCCTCGATCACGGCGAGGAGCGCGACGTTGGAGTCCCACGCCGACGGCACGGCCACGCGGGCGGGCAGGATATGGCGGGCGCTTCGGGCGACCGGCGAC
>JALHRF010000266.1 GCA_022841545.1 Bauldia sp.
CGGCTGCAGGCGAGAAGGCATGATCTGCCGTGGCGTCTCCCGACATGCTGCTTTCCTGCAAGGGCGTGGTGAAGAGCTTCGCCGCGGTCAAGGCGCTGCGCGGCGTCGATTTCTCGATCGCCGCAGGGCGGGTGCACGGGCTGGTCGGCGAGAACGGCGCCGGCAAGTCGACGCTCGCCAGGATCATCGCCGGCGTCCATGTCCCGGATGCGGGCACCATTGCGCTCGACGGCGAGCCGGTCCGCTTCTCCGGCGCCGACGATGCGCTCGCCCGGCGGATGGTCACGGTCCACCAGGACATCAACCTCGTGCAGACCATGACGGTCGCCGAGAACCTCCTCCTCAACAACGAGCCGACCTACGGCTTCGGCGTGATCCGGCGGCGCGCGATGCACGAGACGACGCGCCGGCTGCTCGGCCAGTACGAGATCGACGTCGATCCCGATGCGGTGGTGAGCGAGCTGCCCAACGACCTCAAGAAGATGGTGCAGATCGTCAAGGCAGTGTCGCGCGACCCGCGCGTGCTCCTCCTCGACGAGCCGACATCGTCCCTGACCGAGGCCGAAGTGCGGGTCGCGCTCCGCCTCATCCGCTCGCTCGCGGCGAGCGGCGTCGGCGTCGTCCTCATCTCCCACTACCTCAACGAGATCTTCGAGGTCTGCGACGACCTCACCGTGATGCGCGACGGCCAGGTGGTGGCGGACGGGCCGGTCGCGGAGACGACCCTGCCCGCCGTGGTCAACGCCATGGTCGGCCGCCACGTCGAGACCACGCGGCGCGGCAAGCCCCCGGCGAGCGACGGCAGGGGTCCGCTGATGACGGTCGAGAACCTCACCGTGCCGGGCCGGCTCAAGGCGATCAGCTTCGCGCTGGCGCCGGGCGAAGTGCTCGGCGTCACCGGCCTCGCCGGCTCCGGCCTCGGCGAGCTCGCGCGCGCGGTGTTCGGCGCGTCCGGCGGCCGCGGCCTCTCAGGCCGCGTGATCGTGGACGGCAAGACCGTCCCGCCCGGCGATCCGGCCGCCTCGCTCGCGGCCGGGATCGCGCTCCTCACCAGCGATCGCCTCCGGGAAGGCATCCTTCCCGAGTTCACGCTGATCGACAATATCTGCCTGCCGGTCCTCTCCCGCTTCGCCAATGTGTTCGGGGTGCTCGACAAGCCGAAGATGGTCGAGACCGGCGTCCGCAACATCGCGCGGCTCAACGTCCGCGCGCCGGGCCCCTTCGCCCTGGCGCGCCAGCTCTCCGGCGGCAACCAGCAGAAGGTGCTGTTCGCCAAGTGGCTTGAGACCGCCCCGAAGGTCTTCATCATGGACGAGCCGACGATCGGCATCGACGTCGGCTCGAAGGACGAGATCCGGGGCATCATCGACGAGATCGCGGCAACCGGGGTGGGCATCGTGCTGGTGACGACGGAACTCGAGGAACTGGTGACGCTCTGCGACCGCGTGCTGGTCATGTTTCGCGGCGCGATCGTCGCCGAGCTGACCGGCGCGGGCATCGAGCGGGCGACGATCCTGCACGCCTCGGCCGGCGGCGGCGAGGACATGGCGGTGCCGGCATGAGCGAATCCCCCTCCCAGGCGACGGCCGGCGGCGGCCAGCGGCGCTGGCTCAACGGGCTCCGGCGCTCCTACAGCCTGATCCAGGCGCTCGCCGTCCTGGCGCTCCTGATCGTCGTCATGCAGATCGCCAACGACCGCTTCCTGTCGCCGATCAACGTATCGAACCTCCTCGGCCAGATGACGGTGATGCTGATCGTCGCCGCCGGGATGACGATCATCATGATCTCGGGCGAGTTCGACGTCGCGGTCGGCGCCGTGGTCGGCCTGTCGGCGGCCGTGGCCGGCTGGCTGCTCGTCCGCTGGATGCCGGTGGAAACCGCCGCCGACCAGGCGTTCTGGGTGATTCTCGTCGGCCTGCTCCTGCCGCTCCTGGTCGGGCCGGCGATCGGCGTCTTTGCCGGCACGGTGGTGACCAAGGCCGGGATTCCGTCCTTCATCGTCACGCTCGGCACGCTGATGATGGCGCGGAGCCTGACGCTGGTGGTCACGCAGGGCCAGCCGATCCCCGACATCCCCGAGCCGATCCGCGCCTTCGGCCAGGGCCGCTGGGTCAACCTGCCGCTGCCGCTCGACTTCTCCGCCCTGTTCGAGACCGGCTCGTTCGCCGAGTGGTTCATCTGGCTGCCGATCCAGAACATCGTCTGGGTCGCGGTCGTGGTCTATGCGGTCGGCTGGTTCGTCCTCGAGCGCACCACCTTCGGCAAGCGCGTCTATGCCGTCGGCTCGAACCGCACGGTGGCGGTGCTCTCCGGCATCCGCGCCGACCGCATCAAGATCTACTGCTTCATGATCGTCGGCTTCACCGCCTCGCTCGCCGGCATCGTCAGCGTCTCGCGGCTCGGCGCCGTGTCGCCGAACACCGGCGAGGGGCTCGAGTTCGAGGTGATCGCGGCCGTGGTCATCGGCGGCACCAGCCTGTCCGGCGGACAGGGCCGGATTCTGCGCACGATCATCGGCGTGATCATCATTGCACTGACCCGGAACTTCCTCAACCTCGCGCGGATCGAGGTGTTCTGGCAGGGCTTTGCGACCGGCACCATCATCCTCGCCGCCGTGCTGCTCGAAGCGCTGCAGCGGCGCATCTCCAGCCGCCAGTAGGCGTGGGGCGATGAAGGCGATCGTCATCTCGGGCCCGGGCAGCGCCGAACTCCGCGACGTGGCGAGCGTGCCGCCTGGACCGGGCGAGGTGCGCATCCGGCTCCTCGCCACCGGCATCTGCGGCACCGATGTCGAGATCTTCGACGGCACCATGCCCTACTTCACCGGCGGCATGGCGTCCTATCCCGTGATCCCGGGGCACGAATGGGTCGGCGAGGTCGTCGAAGCCGGCGCGGGGATCACGACCTTCAAGGCCGGCGGCCGCGTGGTCGGCGAATGCTCGGTCGGCTGCATGGCCTGCGCCACCTGCCTCGCCGGCAACTATCACCGCTGCGCGCGACGCACCGAGACCGGCATCCTCAACCGGAACGGCGGCTTCGCCGAGGAGATGACGTTCCCGGCGCTGTTCCTGCACCACATTGCGCCGTCGGTGCCGGTCGCGTGCGCGGCGATGGTCGAGCCCGCGGCGGTCGCCTTCAACGCCGTGCGGCGCGCCGAGGTGACGCCACGCGACGAGGTCGTGGTCTTCGGCGACGGGCCGATCGGCCTGCTCGTCGCGATGATGGCATCGGCCTTCGGCGCAGCGCGGGTCACGGTGGCGGGCGGCACGCCGCACCGCCTCGCGCTCGCCCGCACCATCGGGGCGGATGCCGTCATCGACATCAACCAGACGCCCGACGTCGCGGCGGCGCTGACCGCCGGCGGCCGGTCCGCGCCCGGCGTCGCCATCGAGGCGACCGGCAACCCGGCCGCGGTCGAGAGCGCCATTGCCTCGGTCTCCACCGGCGGCCGCATCGTCTGCCTCGGCCTCTTCGCCGGCAAGCGGCCCAAGGCGCTCGACCTCGACCGCGTCGTGATCGGCGAGATCAGCCTCCGCGGCGCCCTCGGCAGCCCCGGCGTCTGGCCCGATGTCATCCGCCTCATCGAGAGCGGGCGGGTCGATCCGAGCCCACTCGTCTCGGACATGCTGCCGCTTGCCGGGTTCGCCGAGGGGATCGCGCGGGTGAAGGCCCGCACCGGCGTCAAGGTGATGGTCCGCCACGATTCTTGACGGCGGGCAGGGAACCACCGGTTCGCGGCGCCTGTTCACCAGTGAGCGCTTGTCTCATATATACATGACTGGAAGTGGCAGACCGCCGGGCGGGAGCAGCCTCGCGCTCGACGGTTTCAGCCTATCTGAATTCCTGGGTTCGGGGGAGGGGAGACGCGGTGGACGAGACCCGGACGGATGACCGCTACCGCGCGCCGGCCCTCGACAAGGGGCTCGACATCCTCGAACTCCTTGCCGGGGTGGACGGCGCGCTGAGCCAAGCCGAGATCGCGAAGCGGCTGGGGAAAAGCCATAACGAGCTCTACCGCATGCTCGACCGGCTGGTCCGCCGCGGCTACGTGGCCCGGAACGAGGGCGACCGCTTCTCGCTGACGCTGAAGCTGTTCGGCCTCGCCCACCTCCATGCGCCCGTCCGGCGCATGGTGTCCTACGCCACGCCGATGATGCGGGACCTCGCCCAGACCACCCAGCAGGCCAACCAGCTCGTGGTCTTCGACCGTGGCGCGGTGGTGGTGATCGCCCAGCAGGAGGCGCCGAGCTACTGGGGCATCTCGATCCGGGTCGGGTCCCATGTCAGCCTGTTCGACACCGGCTCGGGCCACGTCCTCCTCGCGTTCCGCCCGCATGAGGAGCGGCTGATGATGATCGCCGAGCATGTGCGGAGCGCCGAGGAGCCGGCCATCGCGCCGGAGTTCAGCGCCCAGCTCGACGAGATCCGCGACCGCGGCTACGAGATGATGCCGAGCATCCAGCTCGCCGGCGTCTTCAATCTCTCCGCCCCCGTGCTCGGTCCCGACGGCCGCGCCATCGCCGCCCTCACCGTGCCCTTCATCCACCTCGCCAATGTGCCGGCCGCGCCGGACGTCGCCACCACCGTGAAGATGATCAGGGCGGCGGCCGGCCGCCTGTCACAGCTCGCCGGCGCTGGCGTCGCGGGCTCGTAGCCGATCTCAGATCGTCGCCCGCACATGCGGCTCGCGGCCGTAGAGCGAGACGAGGAGGATGATGACGAGGCCGAGCGCTGCCTGCACCAGGGACGGCTGGAGCCCGAGGCCGATCAGGATGGTGTTGATCTGCGTCAGCACCACCGCGCCCGCCGCCGTGCCGAGGAAGGAGCCCATGCCGCCGACCAGCGCCGTGCCGCCGATCACCACCGCGGCGATGGTCTGGAACAGGTAGGGCTGGCCGACGTCGCCATAGGCCGAGCCGGTGAAGCCGAGGAGGAGCACGCCGGCGACCGCCGCGAAGAAGGCGCTGAGCGCATAGGTGACGATCCACATCCGAAGCGGATCGATCAGCGCCAGCGGCGCCGCGCGCGGGTTGCTGCCGAGCGCGAACAGGCGGCGGCCATAGGGCGTGCGGTTGAGGACGATGATCATGACCACGGTGAGCACGATGAAGGACGGC
>JALHRF010000267.1 GCA_022841545.1 Bauldia sp.
GGGGAATGCCGAACCTTATGATTTCATTCAGGCAGTTTGTCCGGAGTGCGGCCCTCGCGCTGGTTCTCCTCGCCGGCGGGTTCGCTGGTGCTGGAACGGTGATGCTTGCGTCCACAGCCGCGGAGGCCGCGGTCATCTCCAGCATCGTGGTGTCCGGCAATACGCGCATCGACGCCGAGACCGTGCGCAACTACGTGCTGATCGAGCCAGGCCGCTCCTTCGGCGGTGGCGATATCGACGAATCGGTGAAGGCGCTTTACGGCACCGGCCTGTTTGCCGACGTCAGCATTACCGTGAGCGGAAGCCGGCTGGTCGTCACCGTTGTCGAAAATCCGATCGTGAATACGGTCGTGATCCGCGGCAACAAGAAGGTCAAGAACGACGTCCTGCTGCAGATATTGCAGACCGAACCGCGCGGTGTTCTGACCGACGCCAAGCTCCAGGGCGATGTTCTGCGCATCACGGAATACTATGCCAGCCAGGGGCGGGGCGAAGCGACGGTCGAGTCGATCGTGACGCCGCTCGGCGACAACCGCGCCGATGTCGTGTTCCAGATCAACGAAGGCGGCCGCACGGCGATCAGCAGGGTGAGTTTCGTAGGCAACAACGCCTTTTCCGACTCGCGCCTTTCGAGCGTTGTCGAGTCCAAGCGGCGGAGCGTTCTTACGCTCCTCAGCCGGAAGGATATCTTCAACGAGGGCAAGCTTGCCCAGGACCAGGAAGAGCTCCGCAGCTTTTACATGAGCCACGGCTATGCCGACTTCCGGGTCATCTCGGTGGACTGGGAGTTCAACGAGGCCAACAACCGCTACACGGTCGTGTTCACGGTCGAGGAGGGGCCGAAGTACCGCTTCTCCACCATTGACATCGATTCGACGGTTCCCGGCCTCGATCCGAGTTCGCTGCAGCGCTACGTCACCACAAAGCCCGGCCGGGTGTTCAACTCGAGCGAGATCGAGCGTACCATCGAGGCGATGTCGCTCGAACTTTCGCGCAGCGGCTATCCGTTCGCCCAGGTCCGTCCGCGCGGCGACCGCGACTACTCGAACAACACGATTTCCGTGACTTACCTCGTCGACGAGGGCGCGCGCCTTTACGTCGAGCGGATCGACATCGTCGGCAACACCAAGACGCGCGATTTCGTCATTCGCCGCGAGTTCGATTTCGCTGAGGGCGACGCCTATAACCGCGTGCTTGTCGACCGGGCGGAGCGCAGGCTTCGCGACCTCCAGTTCTTCAAGACGGTCAACATTGTCACCGAGCCGGGGACGGCGCCGGACAGGGTGATCGTGGTGGTACAGGTCGAGGAAGACTCGACGGGTGAGTTCTCCGTCGGCGCCGGTCTTTCGACCGAGGGTATCGTGGCGGAACTCTCGCTGGACGAGCGAAACTTCCTCGGTCGCGGACAGCACCTCCGGATATCGGTCGGGTTTGGCCAGGACGAGCAGACCTACAACATCTCGTTCACCGACCCCTATTTCCTGGGGCAGAATATCTCGGCCGGCGTGGACGCCTTCAAGATCGTCCAGAGGACGACCTCGTATCGCCCGTACGACTTCGACGCGATCGGCGGCGGGGTTCGTTTCGGCCTGCCGATTACAGACCGGCTGACCCTGAACACCAACTACCGCTACAAGAACCAGGAAATCACGAACTCGCGGAAAGCGACCCGGATGTACTTCCCGGAAGGCACGACGATCGTGTCCTCCGTCGGTTGGGGCTTGCTCTATTCGTCGCTCGACAGCCGCATCACACCGCGGGAAGGCTATTACCTGAACTTCAAGCAGGAGTTCGCCGGCGTCGGTGGCGACACGTCGTACCTGAAGACCGAGGGCGAAGCGCGCGCCTATGCGGAACTGCTCCCGGATGCGGATATCGCCGGCTTTATCAAAGTCGCCGGCGGCAACATCACGGGGATGAACGGCCAGGACGTTCAGACCATCGATAACTTCTTCAAGGGTGGCGAGACGATCCGCGGCTTCGCGAGCTATGGGTATGGTGTGGTGGACAAGGCCACGGATACTCCACTCGGCGGCCGGAACTACTGGGCGACGACGGCCGAGGTCGGGTTCCCGTTCCCGGGGATATCGCCGGATTTCGGGCTCCGGGGCGCGGTGTTTGCTGACGCCGGCAACCTCTGGGATGTGGACATTCCGGCCGGAGGGGGGCCGGTCGTGGACCCGAACATCATCCGGTCCTCCGTGGGCGGCTCGGTGTTGTGGTCCTCGCCGATCGGCGTCCTGCGCGCGGATATGGCCTACGCGCTGACGAAGGCGAAGACGGATACCCTGCAGTGGTTCCGGTTTAGTGCCGGCAGGACATTTTGACGTCAACACAGTCAGTTGAGGGGCCGTCGTGTCATCGGCGGCCCCTTTTGCTTTCCGGGCGTGCGCCATGACCGAGCCAGGTTTCTTTCCGGTCCCGGATGCAATGACTGTGGCGGAGATCGCGGTGCTGACCGGAGCGGCTTCCGCATCCGAAGCAGGCGCCGATCGGCGAATCCGCGACATCGCATCGCTCGAGCGGGCCGGGCCTGATGACGCCACCTACTGCGAAAGCCGCCGATTTGCCGGAAAGCTGAAGGCGACCCGTGCCGGCGTTTGCTTCGTCAAGCCAAGCGAGGCGGAGTTGGTGCCGGAGGATACCGTGGCATTGGTCACGAGGGATCCCCACCGGGCCTATACGGTTCTCGGCAGGCAGTTGTACCCGACGGCGCTCAAGCCACGCCCGATCGGTGCGGCGGGAGTCGTCTCGCCGCACGCTGCGGTGGATCCCACGGCGCGACTGGAGGACGGGGTCACAGTGGAACCCTTTGTCCTCATTGGTCCCGGCGCCGAGATCGGCAGGGAGACCATGATCGGAGCGGGCTCGGTGATCGGGCCTGGCGTACGGATCGGCCGGGGCTGCGTCGTGTCGTCCTCGGTGACGGTCACGCACGCGTTGCTGGGGGACCGGGTCGTCATTCACCCGGGCGTCCGCATCGGCCAGGACGGATTTGGATTCATCCCCGGGGGCGCCGGTCACCTGAAGGTTCCCCAGACGGGCCGGGTTATCATCCAGGACGACGTCGAGATTGGAGCGAACTCGACCATCGACAGGGGCAGCAATCGCGACACCGTCCTGGGCGAGGGGACGAAGGTCGACAATCTGGTTCAGATCGCCCACAACGTGGTGATCGGCAGGCATTGCCTGATTGCCGGAAATGTCGGTATTTCAGGCAGCGCCACGATAGGCGACTTTGTCATGATGGGCGGTGGTGTCGGCGTGCGGGACAATGTGACGATCGGGAGTGGCGCGAGAATCGCGGGGGCTTCCGCCGTTGGCAACGACGTCCCTGCCGGCGAGACGTGGGGGGGCTTCCCCGCGGTCCCCGTGGAGACGTGGCAGCGGGAGCGGAAGGCCTTCTTTCGGCTGATGCGCGAACTCCCGCCGATGTCGGCCGCCGGGAAGAAGGATGCCACCGATGGCTGATGATGCCGGTTCGCCGACCACCACCCTCGACATCCACGGCATCTATCGGCTTCTGCCGCATCGTCCGCCGTTCCTGATGGTCGACCGCATCAAGGACATCGAGGGCGACAACTTCGCCATCGGCATCAAGAACGTCACCGCCAACGAGCCGTTCTTTGCGGGACACTTCCCGGAGATGCCTATCATGCCGGGAGTGCTGCTCATTGAGGGGATGGCCCAGACGGCAGGCGCCATCTGCATACTTTCGCGGGGCCGCTCGCGTCCCGGCGTCGTCTATTTCATGACGATCGACGAAGCGAAGTTCAGGAAGCCGGTTACCCCCGGCGACACCGTCGAGTATCATGTGCGCAAAATCCGCAACCGCACCAACATATGGAAGTTCAGCGCCGAGGCCATGGTGGCCGGGGTCAAGGTCGCGGAAGCGACGATCAGCGCGCTGATCGCGGACGAGTAGGTCGTCGATGGGCGACATCCACAAGTCGGCGATCGTCGAGGATGGCGCGCGCATTGGTGCGAACGTCCGCATCGGACCCTATTCGATCATCGAGCGCGACGTGGTTCTCGAGGACAACGTCGTTGTCCATTCGCATGTGATGGTGAGCGGCCACACGACAATTGGCGCCGGCACGGCGCTCTACCCGTTCGCCGCGATTGGCGGACCGCCGCAGGACACCAGCTACAAGGGCGAGCCGACCACCGTCGTCGTCGGGCCCAACAGCATCATACGCGAGCACGCCACCATCAATCGTGGCACCGCACGGGGCCGTGGCGAAACCCGGATCGGCGCAAACTGCTTCCTGATGATTGCTTCTCATGTCGCCCATGACTGCCTCTTGGCGGATCGTGTCGTGCTGGTGAACAACGCTACGCTGGGAGGCCATGTCGAGGTCGGCGAGCACGCCATCGTCAGCGGGCTGGCCGCAGTGCAGCAATATTGCCGGATCGGAGCGCATGCGTTCATCGGCGGGCTCTCGGGCGTGAACAGCGACGTCATTCCTTTCGCTTCCGCGATCGGTGAGCGGGCGGAGTTGGGCGGACTGAATGTCGTGGGCCTGAAGCGCCGCGGCTTCGACCGGCCGACCATCCACGCGCTTCGTGCGGCGTACCAGGCGATCTTCAACGGCGGCGGAACACGGGCCGAGCGCCTCGAGCGCGTCGCCCAGACATACCCGGATGTCGACCCGGTGATGATGATGGTGGAGTTCATCCGGAAGAGCGGCGACCGCCCCCTCTGCACGCCGCGAGCCTGACCGTGGAGCGCGCCGAGCACGATGGTGCGGCCGGGCGCGGACCGCTCGCGATCATCGCCGGCGGCGGTCCGGTTCCGCTCATCGTCGCCGATGCCGCCGCCCGTGCCGGACGACCGGTGTTCATCGCCGGGATCGATGGCGAGGCCGATGCTTCCATCGCGCGCTATCCCCATGAATTCATCAAGTGGGGACAGTTCGGGCGTCTCGAGGCGTTGCTTGCCGAACACCGCACGAAGGAACTGGTGCTGGTCGGCACCATCCTGACCCGGCCTGATGTGAAGAACATCAAGCTCGACTTCGGCGCAGTGCGACTCGTGGCGCGTGTTGCGGTGCTTTTGATGCGGGGCGACAACGATCTCCTGAGCGGCCTGGTCGGCATGTTCAACGAAC
>JALHRF010000268.1 GCA_022841545.1 Bauldia sp.
ACCGAAGCACCGGCCGCCCGGCTGGAAGCCGCGGCAGCCCTGGCGCCACGAGACGAGCAGCACGGCGCGCGGATACGGCGGACACTGGCGCAAGCTTCGGGCCGCAGTCCTCGCGCGCGAGCCGTTGTGCCGCGCCTGCCGATCCGAAGGCCGCACCGCCGCGGCAACGCAGGTTGACCACGTGACGCCGAAGGCGCGAGGCGGCACCGATGCAATCGCGAACCTGCAACCGTTGTGCTCGCCGTGTCACGCCGCGAAGAGCGCGCGCGAAGGCGCGCAGTCGCCGCGGGCCGCCGATCAGCAATGACCGCGGCCGCGGAGGGGGATAGGGGGGCGGATCTCTAGGGGTATTTGGTTTCGACCGCCTCCCCTCCCTCGCGCATGCGCTGGCAAAACTCCGCAGAATTTCTAGCCGTGCACCAATTTTCCCAAGGGGTTACGGATGGCGCTCGGAAACCGCGGCGGCCGGCCGAGGAAACCGTCGGCGCTGAAGGAACTCGCAGGAACAACGCGGCGCGATCGCGCCGTGATCGACGAGCCGAAGCCGCGCGTCGCGGCGACGGACAATCCGCCGATCGCGCTCGAGCGCGAAGGCGCGGAACTCTGGCGCGAGATGGTCGGCGAACTTCGCCGGCTCGGCATGTTGACCGGCGTCGACCGCGCGGCGCTCGCGGCATACTGCGCGGCGTTCCAGCGGCTCGCCGAAGCGCGGCGGCAAATGAAGCGGACCGGCGGCGCCGTCGTCCGCGATCGCAACGGAGAGCTGAGGCTCTCGCCCTGGTTCCGCATCGAGAAGGCCGCGGCCGAAACGCTGACACGTCTCGCGATCGAATTCGGGTTCACGCCGGCGAGCCGGCCGCGCCTGGGCAGACCTGCACGCGGCGCGGGCGAGGATCCTCCTCCTCCGGCACCGCAGGGACAAGACGACGACGGGCCGACCCTTGCAGACCTCATCGCCTCAAGGCCTCACTGATGCCGCGACGCAATACGCGCACGACGTCACGACAGGGCGCGTCATCGCGGGGCGACTGGTACGGCTCGCATGCGAGAGGCATCTCCGGGACCTAGTCGAAGGGCCCGCGCGCGGCCTTCGATGGCGGGGCGATGTCGCCGATTGGACGTGCTCGTTCTTCCGACTGTTCCGGCACTCGAAGGGCGAATTCGCGGGCAAGCGGCTGAAGCTCGAGCCGTGGCAAGCCTTCATCGTCGGGAGCGTCTACGGCTGGTTCCGCGAGGACGGGACGCGGCGCTTCCGGAAGGTCTTCGAGGAGATCCCGCGCAAGAACGGCAAGAGCACCAAGCTTGCAGGCGTCGGGATCTTCGCACTGATCGCCGACGGCGAGGCCGGAGCGGAGGTTTACGCGGCCGCGACGAAGAAGGATCAAGCGCGGATCGTCTTCGACGAGGCGCGCCGCATGGTCCGCGGGTCGCCGCAGCTCTCCGCGGCCGTGAACGTGTTCAAGCTGAATATGAGCGTCGACAAGACGGCGTCGAAGTTCGAACCGCTCTCGGCCGACGAGAAGACGCTCGACGGATTGAACCCGTCGACGGTCATCATCGACGAGTTGCACAAGCACAAGACGCGCGCCGTTCTCGACGTGCTCGACACCGCGCAGGGCGCGCGGCGACAGCCTCTCCTGTGGATCATTACGACCGCGGGAGGCGACGAACCAGACACCGCCTATGCCGACGAACACGAATATGCAGAGAAGGTCCTCGAGGGCGTCCTCGATGATGACGGCTTCTTCGCGTTCGTCGCACAGGCCGACGATCCGGCGAAGTGGGATGATCCGATCGAGTGGGCGAAGGCGAACCCTAACCTCGGGATTTCGGTTCAACTCTCGTACATCGAGCAGCAGGCGCGACAGGCGAAGGGGTCGCCGGCACGCCTCGCCGCGTTCAAGCGGCTTCATCTCGACATCCGGACATCATCGACCGTCCGGCCGATCCCGGCCGAGCTGTGGAACCAGAACACCGAAGGGGCGATCGATCTCGCCGCGCTGCGCGGTCGCGAGTGTCACGTCGGCGCCGACCTCTCGACGCGCATCGACTTAACGGCGGCCGTGAAGCTCTTCCCGCCGATCGCCGCGGGCGAACGATGGAAGATCCTCGCGCGGCTTTGGATCCCCGAGGACATGGTCGCCGAAGCTGAGAAGCGCGACCGCGCGCCCTATAAGCGATGGATCGAAGAGGGATGGATCGAGGCTTCGCCCGGGAACGTGATCGATCAGGATCTCGTCGCCGAGCGGATCATCTCAGACGCGGCGATCTATCCGCCGCTCTCGATCGCCTTCGATCCGAACAACGCGAATTGGCTCGACCGGCGGCTCGCCGACAAAAACCTTCCGCGCTTCGAGTTTCAGCAGAACATTTTGAACTTTAACCCGCCTACGAAGGAGCTGCTCGCGATGCTGAAGCAGTCCGCACTCGAGCACGGCGGCAATCCGGCGCTGCGATGGATGGCGTCGAATGTCGCCTTCTACATGGACGGCAACGAGAACATGCGCCCTTCGAAGAAGTCGTCGCGCGCGCGGATCGATGGGATCGTCGCCCTGATCATGGCGATCGGTCGCTCGATGTCGGTCGAGCGCGATCCCGTCCCGTCGATCATGGTCTTCTGATGTTCGCATGGCTCCGAGGTTTCGCCGGCTCGCGTGAACAGAAGGGAGCGACGGTCGACACGATCGCGCGCGCCCTGTTCGAAGGCGCGGAGAGCAAATCCGGCGCGCGCGTGAACGCGGCGACGTCGCTCTCCGTCTCGACCGTGCTCGCTTGCGTGCGCGTCATCGCGGAAGGCGTCGCACAAGTTCCATTCAAGCTCTATCGCGGCACCGGCGACACGCGCGAAGAGGCGACCGACGATCCGCGATATTCGATCCTGCACACGCGGCCGAGCGAGCTACAGACGTCGTTCGAGTTTCGCGAGACGATCGCGCTTCACGCCGCGCTGACTGGAAACGCCTTCGCGCTGAAGGTCCGCGCCGGCGAGCGTCTGCTCGAGCTGATCCCGCTCGATCCCGGCCTCGTGACGATCGTCCCGGCGAGCACGACCGGAGAGCGGCCGACGTTCCGCTATCGCGTCGGAACGACCGTGGTCGAGTTTGCCGCGGATGACGTGTGGCACATCAAGGGCCCGAGCTGGAACGCGGTCCGCGGCTTGCAGATCGTCGCGCTCGCGCGCGAGGCGATCGGCCTATCGATGGCGACCGAAGAGCACGGCGCGCGCCTGTTCAGCAACGGCGCGCGGCCGTCCGGGATCCTGACATCCGCGGCGGATATTCCCGTCGACAAGCAACGCGACCTCGCGAAGCAATGGCTCGAGGCCTACGGATCCGGCAACGCCGGGAAGACTGCGATCCTCTCCGGCGGGCTCGACTGGAAACCGGTTTCGCTCGACAGCGAAGCGTCGCAGTTCCTCGAGACGCGGCGCTTCCAGATTGAGGAGATATGCCGCGCGTTCCGCGTGATGCCGATCATGGTCGGGCACGCCGACAAGTCGGCGACCTACGCCTCGGCCGAGCAAATGTTCCTCGCTCATGTCGTGCATACGCTCTCGCCCTGGTACTCGAGGCTCGAGCAATCCGCCGACGCGGCGCTGCTCTCGCCGCGCGATCGCGCGGCCGGCCTCTACACGAAGTTCTCGGCGCAAGGCCTGATGCGCGCCGATAGCCGGAGCTTCGGCGAGTTCACGACGCGGATGATCCTCAACGGCTCCATGACGCGCAACGAAGTGCGCGGCCTCATGGAGCTGAACCCGATCGCGGGCCTCTCCGAGCCGCTTCGTCCGGTCAACATGACGACGTCTCTTCGTGATCCCGAACCCGCAACCGAGGGAAACCAGAATGCTCCGTGAAACGAAACAGCTCGCCGGCGTCGGGTTCAAGCTCGCGGCCGACGGCGCGGCGATGGAGTTCTCCGGATATGGCGCCGTCTTCGGGAACGTCGACAGCTACGGCGACGTGATCGAGCCGGGCGCCTTCGCCGCGACGATCGCGGAGGCGAAGTCGTCCGGCGTGTGGCCTTCGATGCTGCTCGAGCATGGCGGCTTCGGCATGGTCGCGGATGACATGGTGCCGATCGGGATCTGGACCGATCTCGCCGAGGACGGCGTCGGCTTGCGTGTCGCCGGCCGCCTTGCCGACACACAGCGCGGCCGCGAGGCGTATCAGCTGCTCAAGATGGAGCCGCGGCCCGCGATCACCGGCCTCTCGATCGGATACATCGCGAAGGAGAGCGAGCCGCGCTCGAAGCCGGAGGATCCGCGGCGGAAGCTGAAGCGGATCGATCTCTTCGAGGTCTCGCTCGTCACCTTCCCGGCGAACCCGCTCGCGCGGGTCTCCGACGTGAAGAGCATCGACGAAATGCACAGCGTTCGTGATCTCGAGGCATGGGCGCGGGACGCGCTCGGCCTCGGCCGCGACGCGGCTCGCGCGTTCGCCACGCGCGTTAAGGCGATAGGGCAACGGGACGTTGCGTCGTCGAACGGCGATCTCGTGGCTTCGGCGCTCCGCGCCGGGCCTCTCTCACCCTGAAAGGAAAACCGACTATGAGCGGCTTCGACGAAATCAAGACGATCCTCGACGCGCAGGGGCGCGCCTGGGAAGAGTTCAAGAAAGCGAACGACGCGCGCCTCGCGGAGATCGAGAAGAAGGGCACGAGCGACGTCGTGATCGACGCGCAGCTCGCGAAGATCAACGCCGCGCTGGACGGCTTCAAGAGCGAGATCGACGCGCTCGCGAAGAAGTCCTTCCGTCCCGGGGCCTCGACCGCGGAACTCGATCCCGACAAGGAAGCACACCGCAAGGCGTTCGCCGCGTTCTTGCGGAAGGGCACCGAGCACGGCCTACAGGATCTCGAGCGGAAGGCGGTCCGCATCGGCACGCCGGGAGACGGCGGCTTCCTCCTGCCGGAAGTGATCGACGCGATGATCTCGGAGCGGCTCGTCGACATCTCGCCGGTTCGCGCGGTCGCCGAAGTCGTCACGGTGTCAACGTCCGACTGGAAGCGCATTCACAACGTGCGCGGGACAACGTCGGGATGGGTCGGCGAGCTTGCGGCCCGCACCGAGACGAATACGCCGACGATCGTCGAGATCGCCGCGATCAT
>JALHRF010000269.1 GCA_022841545.1 Bauldia sp.
CGCGGTTTTGGTCGCCATTTACTCAAATCCTTGGGTGCGACAAACGGATAGAACGGCCAACGGGCCGTTATTTGGCTGCAAGAAGGGGAGGCGGGAGGGCGGCCCCGCAAAACTACCCTTCTACTATATGGGGCTTCTGTGCAAGCAGCGATAGGGGGAAGCGCCTGAATCTGGGCAGTCCGGCTACAGGGCATTGGATTCGAGGCTTTCCCGCCGCATTCGATCGAGAATGGCGTGAAGTCGCCGCAAATTCTCCTCGGACATGTCTTCCGCAAGAGCTTCCTCGGCCCGTTTCAACTCCTCGGGGTCAGCCCGGAGATGGCTGACATGACGGGCGGCGCGGCGCCATTGGCCGACCCAGCCGTCGGCGTCCGACGGATCGTCGCGGAAGACTTCCCGGGCCTTGGCCTGGGCCGAGGCCGCCAGCGGGCCAAGCCCGATCCTCTCGAGATGCTGCCCGATCAGCTCAGCCTCCAGGGAGGGATCGCCCGCCGCATCGTCCGCGGCCGGGTCCACGCCCGACGGCACCAGCGAGAGGGCGTCCAGCAGTCCGCTCCGCAGCCGGCTCAGGTCGGGGCTGACGATCGGCAGGGCCGCCAGGTCTTCGGCCAGGATGTGGAGCAGCGCCGGCCGCTCGATAAGCGCCCCCAGCAAGCCCCACTCCTGTCGGGAGCCGTCGAGATCGTCGCCGCCCCGGCGGGCAGCGGAGCCCGCCTTGAACGGCGCCGGCTCGGGATCGCCGGGGCGGCGGAAGGGCTTGCGGGCCCATCCGGGCTGCCAGGCCGGCGCCTCGGGCCGGCGCATCCGGTTCAACCGGCTGCGCATCTCGGTGCGGTAATAGTCGCGCACGACCGGGTCGGCGATCTCGGCCACCCGCTGCTCGACGCTCCGCTGGAGGCTCGCCCGCCGCTCCGGCGTGTCGGCCGGCTTGCCTTCGATTTCCAGGTCCCAGACGATGTCGGACAGGGGACGGGCGAGGTCGAGGATGCGGCGCACCGCGTCCGGGCCGCGGGTCCGGAGCAGGCTGTCGGGATCTTCCCCGGCGGGCAGGGTGAGGAAGCGCAGGCTCTTGCCGGGACGCAACAGGGGCAGGGCCCGTTCGGCGGCACGGGACATGGCGCGTCGTCCCGCATTGTCGCCATCGAAGCAGAGATAGGGTTCGTCGGCCAGCTTCCAGAGCTCGCCGAGCTGTCCCTCGGTGAGGGCGGTGCCGAGCGGCGCCACGGCGCCTGTGAATCCCGCACCATGCAGCGCGATCACGTCCATGTAGCCTTCGGCGACGATCACCGGCTGGTCCTTGGTGGCGGCCTGGCGAGCCCGGTCCAGGCAGTAGAGATTGGCGCCCTTGTGGAAGAGCGGCGTCTCGGGCGAATTCAGGTACTTGGGCTCGCCGGTGCCCATGACACGTCCGCCGAAGGCGATGGCGCGGCCGCGGCGGTCGTTGATGACGAACATCACCCGGCCCCTGAACCGGTCGTAAGGGTCGCGCCCGTCCTCGGGCCGGATGGCGAGCCCGGCCTCGACGATCTTCTCGATCGGCACGTTCTCGCGCTTCAGGGCGGCGATGACGCCGTCGCGCGAATCCGGGGCGAATCCCAGGCGGAAGTCGTCGATCGTGGCGTCGGAAAGCCCCCGTCCGCGCAGATAGTCCAGCCCCTGGCGGCCGACCGGCAGCCGAATCTGCTTCTGGTACCACTGAGCCGCCATTTCCACGACCTGCTGAAGGGTGGAAGCCCGGTCGGCCCGTTCGCGCTCGGCCGGCGTGGCGACGGGCACCGGCAGATTGACCTCGCGGGCAAGCTTCTCGACCGATTCGGGGAAGGAAAGTCCTTCCGTCTTCATCACGAAGTCGATGGCGCTGCCCTTCTCATGGCAGCCGAAACAATAGAAGAAGCCCTTCTTGTCGTTGACCGTGAAGGATGGGGTCTTCTCGTTGTGGAAGGGGCAGAGCCCGGCGTACTCGCTACCGGAGCGGCGCTTCAGTGACACCTTCCGCCCGACGATGTCGGACAGGCTGAGGCGCGCGCGCAATTCGTCGAGGAAGCCGGGAGGGAACGCCATCCCCTAAGATGGCCCCCGGACCGATGCCACGCCATAGGGGATAGCGGGGATCGTTACCGGCCGCACTGCCGCTGCCAGACGAGTTCTTGTCTTTTCTGCACCGTGCGGGCTCTCGTCTTTTCAGCAGTACCCGAGCGCAACATTGTTGCGTCAACGCTCAACACGACACAGGATCAAGGACCTGCGACATTCGATTCATTTATTTCGTTTATTTCGTTTGTTTCGTTTATTCGACATGTCTCCGGCTTTTTCAGCAGCCAGCTAGCCGGCGAGAGCCTTCTTGACGGCGGCGGACGCCTTGGCGAAGTCCATCTGGCCGGCATACCTGCCCTTCAGGGCAGCCATGACGCCGCCCATGTCCTTGACCGAGGTGGCGCCGGCGGCGGCGATGGCCTCGCGCACGGCAGCCTCGACGGCAGCCTCGTCCATCTGCTGCGGCAGGAAGCGCTCGATCACGACGATCTCGGCCCTTTCCTTCTCGGCCAGATCGGCGCGCCCGCCCTTTTCGTAGAGCGTGATCGACTCGTTCCGCTGCTTGATCATGCCCTGCATCAGCGACAGGATCCTGTCGTCGGCGACGCCCTCGCGGCTGGCCTCGGTGCGGGCGGCGATATCGGCGTCCTTGAGTTTGGCCAGGATGAGACGAATCGTGCCCAGCGCGGCCTGATCCTTGGCGCGCATCGCCTCTTTCATCGCTTCGGTCAGTTTTTCGCGCAGCATCGCTTCGGTCCTACTTGGTTGGCCGTATGCCCAAGCGGCGGAAACTAATCGTCTAGCCCGCTGTTGGCAAAGCAAATAAGTTATTGAAATAGCTTAGAAAATGCCTGCCTTCGGTGCCTTGACCCTCTGCGACGGCTTGGTTACAAACCGCCCGGCTTGCCGATCGCCTCGCCCATACCGGGTCCGGGGCGAGTCCGTGCGGGCACGGAACGGACTATTTCATCATGACTTCACCTAAGACCGCCGGCGCAAACGACGCCGCGCCGCGTTGGGCCACGGCCGCGCTGGTGCTGGCCGACGGCACGGTCTTCTGGGGCAAGGGAGTGGGCGCCGCCGGCCATGCCGTGGGCGAGGTCTGCTTCAATACCTCGATGACCGGGTACCAGGAGATCATCACCGATCCCTCCTATGCCGGCCAGATCATCACCTTCACCTTTCCGCACATCGGAAATGTCGGCACCAATCTCGAGGACATCGAGACGATCACCCCGGCCGCCCGTGGCGTCGTGCTGCGCGGCGACATCACCGAGCCCGCCAACTGGCGGTCCGTGAAGCCGCTCAACGACTGGCTGAAGAGCCACAATCTGCCGGGTATCTGCGACGTCGACACGCGGGCCATCACGCGGCGCATCCGCGACGGCGGCGCACCCAACGGGGTCGTCGTCCATGCGCCCGACGGCAAGTTCGACATCCCGAAGATGCGCCAGATCGCGCTCGACTGGCCGGGTCTCGACGGAATGGACCTGGCGATCGAGGTCACGACCAAGCAGACCTACAGTTGGGACGAGACCAAGTGGGCGCTGGGCAAGGGCTACGGCAAGCTCGCCAACCCCAAGTATCACGTCGTCGCGGTCGACTACGGCGCCAAGCGCAACATCCTGCGCTGCCTCGCCAGTACCGGCTGCAAGGTCACGGTCGTGCCGGCCACGGCCACGGCCGAGGACATCCTGCGCCACGAGCCCGACGGCGTGTTCCTGTCAAACGGTCCCGGCGATCCGGCCGCGACCGCGGTCTATGCCTCGCCCGCAATCCAGGCCGTGCTCGACAGGAAGGTGCCGCTGTTCGGCATCTGCCTCGGCCACCAGATCCTGGCGCTGACACTGGGCGGCAAGACCCGCAAGATGGCGCGCGGCCACCGCGGCGCCAACCAGCCGGTCAAGGACCTGACGACCGGCAAGGTCGAGATCACGTCGCAGAACCACGGCTTCTGCGTCATCCCCGAATCGCTGCCCGAGAACACCGAGGTGACGCATGTCTCCCTGTTCGACGGCATCAACGAAGGCCTGCGCTGCACCGACAAGCCGGCCTTCTCGGTTCAGTATCACCCCGAAGCCTCGCCCGGCCCGACCGACAGCCATTATCTCTTCGACCGGTTCGTCGAGATGATCGACGCGAGCAAGGGCAAGTAGAGAAATCATGCCCAAGCGGACAGACATCAAGAGCATCCTCGTCATCGGCGCCGGTCCCATCGTCATCGGCCAGGCCTGCGAGTTCGATTATTCCGGCGTCCAGGCCTGCAAGGCGCTGAAGGACGAGGGCTATCGCGTCATTCTGATCAACTCCAATCCGGCCACGATCATGACCGATCCGGGCCTGGTCGACGCCACCTACATCGAGCCGATCACGCCCGACTTCGTGGCGCGTATCATCGAGAAGGAAAAGCCCGACGCGATTCTGCCGACGATGGGCGGCCAGACGGCGCTCAACACGGCGATGTCGCTGCATCGCGACGGACGGCTGACCAAGTACGGCGTCGAGCTGATCGGCGCCAATGCCGAGGCGATCGACAAGGCCGAGGACCGGCTGCTGTTCCGCGACGCCATGACCAAGATCGGGCTGGAATGCCCCAAGAGCGAGGTCGTGCACAATCGCGAGGAGGCGGCGACCGCGCTCGAGCGGGTCGGCCTGCCGGCGATCATCCGCCCGTCCTTCACGCTCGGCGGCACCGGCGGCGGCATCGCCTACAATCGCGACGAGTATTTCGAGATCGTGCAGGGCGGCGTCGATGCCTCGCCGGTTGGCGAAGTGCTGGTCGAGGAATCGGTGCTCGGCTGGAAAGAGTACGAGATGGAAGTCGTGCGTGACCGCAACGACAACTGCATCATCATCTGCTCGATCGAGAACGTCGATCCGATGGGCGTGCACACCGGCGACTCCGTCACCGTCGCCCCGGCACTGACGCTCACCGACAAGGAATACCAGATCATGCGCGACGCCTCGATCGCGTGCCTGCGCGAGATCGGCGTCGATACCGGCGGCTCGAACGTGCAGTTCGCCGTCGATCCGGCGACCGG
>JALHRF010000270.1 GCA_022841545.1 Bauldia sp.
GCTGGTTCGGCCCGTAGACGTTGAAGTAGCGGAGGCAGACGACCGCCATGCCGTGGAGCTTGGCGTAGGCGATGCCTTCCTTCTCGGCGCCCAGCTTCGAGGCGCCATAGGGCGAGTCCGGGTCGATCGGGTGGTCCTCCGCGATCGGCAGTGTCTTCAGCTCGCCGAAGATCGCGGCCGAAGAGGAGATGACGACCTTCGGGATGCCGGCCTTCCGTGCCGCTTCGAGCACGCGGATCGTCCCGAGGACATTGATCTCGGCGTCGCCGACCGGATCGTCGACGCTGCGCTTGTTGCCGACCGAGGCGGCGAGATGGAACACCGTGCCGCAGCCCTCGATGGCATCGGCGACCGCGAGCGGATCGCGGATGTCGCCCTCGACGAAGCGGACACCGGGAAGGCCGTCGAGATTATGCCGGTAGCCCGACATCAGGTTGTCGAGAACCGTCACCGACCAGCCGTCGCTTACGAGCTGACGGCAGATGTTCGATCCGATGAAACCGGCGCCGCCGGTGACCAGGGCT
This sequence comes from Bauldia sp., assembly GCA_022841545.1. GTDB lineage: Bacteria > Pseudomonadota > Alphaproteobacteria > Rhizobiales > Kaistiaceae > Bauldia. Next base: position 525 of record JALHRF010000270.1, read on the forward strand.
TTCACGTCACGCTTTCTCCGCTGTCCCTGGGAGTCATGCTCCCGACAGCCCGTTTCATGCACGGTTCGGCCCGTTTAGGCCACAGGAAGATCGCGTCGGGAGAGCCGTATCGAGGGCGCCGTCGCGGCGTGAGAAACCCGCGGCCGATCCGGCCGCGGGTCGAAGGGATTGGAATTGCGCCGGACCGCCGGCGGAGACGCGGCCGGGGTCCTAAAGGCCCTGCGCCTTCAGCTTGCCGTCGAGAAAGGTCTTCGCCCGAGGCACGTCGCTCTCCTCGAGGTGCTCGATGATCATCGCGATGTTCGGATGCTTCTCACTCAGGCGCTTCAGGTAGAGGTCGTAGTTGAGCGAGCCGAGGCCCGGGGCCGGCAGCTCGATCTCGCCGACGCCGCGGAAGGTGTGGCTCTCGAGCGCGTCGGTGTCGCCGATGTCGGCGTGCTTCTCGCTCTTGTCGTCGCCCGACCGCTTCACGTCCTTGGCGTGGGCGATCTTGATCTTGTCGGAGAGCGTGTCGAAGACCTGGTTCAGGATCTTGTCCATCGCGTCGATGTTGTGGGTCTCGAAATAGTTGGTCGGGTCCATGAGCAGCCCGAGGCCGGGATGGTCGACCTGCGCGAACATCTTGACGGTCTCCTCGACCGACCCGACGACGTTGTTGACGTAGGTCTCCAGGAGGAACATCGCGCCGTGGTCATAGGCGGTCTGGGCGAGGTCGGCGATGACCTTCCGGCACTCCTCGAATCCCTCCTCGGTCTTGTTCTTCGGGTGCGCGACCCAGTCCGACTCGGTGTTGTAGGTGCCGGTCTCCGAGATCACGTACCGGGAGCCGAAGTTTCGCGCGTTCCGGATGATCTCCTTGAGGTAGCCGACGCGCTTCTCGCGCTCCGCCTTGTCCGGGTGGATGATGTTGGTATAGCCCGAGACGCAGCAGATCGGCAGGTTATGGTCGCGGAAGGTGTCGCGAACCTTCTTCGCCTTGTCCTTGGTGATCTGCCCGGCGGAAAGGTCGATGTCCTTGAAGTGCAGGTCGAGCTGCACCGTGTTGAAGCCGAGGCCCCTGATCTTCGTCGCGGTCTCTTCGAGGCCGTAGGGAAAGTAGCCGGTGAAAATGCCGGTCTGCATCATGGTCCTGTTCCTCCCGGATTTAGGTCTTCAGATCTTGATTTCGGATAGCTTGACGACGCGCCCCTCGGCCATCGAACGGTAGCCCGCCTCGATCAGCGCGACGGTTCGCACATTGTCCTCGACGGTGAGCGCCGGCGCGGCGCCGGTCGCGACGGCGTGCTGGAGCTGCTCCATCACGCCCTTGAAGGCGTGGGGGAACCACATCGTGTCCCAGGTCGGCGTCACCCACTTGCCGCCGGTCGTCTTCGTCGACGCGTAAGTGAGCGTCGACACCGCGCCGGTCGGCCAGCCGATGGTGCCCTTGGCGACACCCGCCGTGCCTTCGACGCGCCACGAGATGTAGACGTCGGACTCGTAGCCCTCCTCGCGCGGTCCGGACCACACGTCCTCGAGCGACAGCGCCAGCAGCCCGGACGGGAAGCGGAGCGTCGAGACGGTGATCCCGTCCTTGTGCTCGAAGGTGGTGCGCGGGTCGGTGCGGGTGGTGGTGAAGATTTCGGTCGGATCGCCGAACAGGAAGCGGAGCACGTCGAGATGGTGGACGCTCATGTTGGCGAGCGTGAGCCGGTCGTAGTCCTCGAGGAAGGTCTGCCAGTGCGGGATGGCGTGCATGTCGATCTCGGCGAAAACCAGTTCGCCCAGTTCGCCCTTGTCGAGGATCTGCTTCAGGACGCGCATCGACTGGTCGTAGCGCATGTTCTGGTTGACCGAGAGTATCTTGCCGGCAGCCTTCGCCGCTTCCCGCAGTTCGATGGCCTCGGCGAGCGTCAGCGACAGCGGCTTCTGGGCGAGGATCGCCTTGATGTGGGGCTGCTTCAGCGCATGCTTGACGAGGGCCGGCTGCTGGTCGGGCGGAAAGGCGAGGTCGACGATCTCGACTTCGGGGTCCTCGATCAACGCCCGGGGCGTGTCATGGACCTTCGGAATCCCCCACCGCTCGGCGACCTTGGCGGCACGGTCCCTGGTCCGGGAGGCGATGGCGACCACCGGGAAGCCGGCATCCTTGTAGGCGGCGAGATGGCACTCGGCCATGATCATGCCGGCGCCGATACAGCCGATCCTGAGGTCGCGGCTCCGTATCGGGGGATCCGGAGTGAAGCCTCTCGCGTCCGCCATGAACGTCCTCTCCCCTTGTCCGGTTGGGCCCCGGTTTCGGCCGGAGCCAGGACGTCGGAACGGGGGAAACATACCGCCCCTCCAGCCGCGCGATAGGCACGGCGGTCATGGCGGTACCGGGCATTCCTCCCTCCGGGCCTGCGCCCTTGTTGAAATCAGATGATCAATATTCCTTCAGCCTGTCAACGCGGGCGTCTTTGTCGGTCATCCCGGTTCGCGCCCGCGTCCACAGCCAGTCGATCGGAGAAATGGCTGCATTATCAGCGCATTATCGATGCCCCTGCCGACATGCGTCGGGCTTCGGATAGGTCAGGCATCGAAAAATCTCCGGATCACAAATTGATCGAAACTGATGTACCGTCAGTCAGAATGCTCTGGGAGGCTAGGACGACAATGAACGAGGGGCAGGACAGCCCGGTGCCCGGACGTGCGACGGTCGCCGAGATCGCGCGCGCCGCCGGCGTGAGCACGGCGACGGTCGACCGGACCCTCAACAACCGCCCCGGAGTCAAGGCGCGGACCCGGAACCAGGTGCTCGACGCCGCCGTCCGGCTCGGCTACCTGCCGGAGCACCGCGTCGCCGCGCCGGGGCCGACCGCCGGCGCCGCCACCATCGACTTCGTCCTCCCGGGCGGCACCAACACGTTCCTGAAGCACCTGTCGGAGCATCTCATCGCCCTGGGCGAGACGAGGCGGGGCGAGGCGCGGGTCCGGGTCCACCACATCGACGGCTTCGACCCCGAGGCGCTCGCCCGCACCCTCCTCGACCTCCGACGCGGCGCCAATGCCATCGGCGTGTTGCCGCTTGAGCATCCGGTGGTTCGGGAGGCGATCCGCGAAGTGGTGGCCGGCGGCGTGCCGGTGCTGACGATCGTCAGCGACATCTCCAACGTGCCACGGCTTGGATATGTCGGCATCGACAACCGCGCCGCCGGCCGGCTCGCCGGCCATCTCCTCGGGCGCTTCATGCAGGCGCGCGGGCGCGAGGTCGCGCTCTTCGCCGGCAGCCTCAGCTATCGCGGCCACGAGGAGCGCGAGATGGGCTTCCGCCACATCCTGGCGGAGGAATACCCGCACCTCAAGGTCGTGGAACTGCGCGAGGTCCGCGACGACGCCGAGCGCGCCTATGGCGAGGCGCGGGCATTGCTCGCGGCCTATCCCGGCCTCGCCGGCCTCTACAATATCGGCGCCGGCAACCGCGGCATCGCCCGCGCGCTGGAGGAAGCGGGGCGCGCGGGAGACGTCACCTTCATCTGCCACGAGCTCACCGAATACACGCGCCGACTTCTCGTCGCCGGCACCGTCGACGCGGTCATCGACCAGAACCCGCGGGTCGAGGCGCGCGACGCCATCGATTGGCTGATCCACGCCGCGCAGCATCGCCCCGCGCCGGCGCTGCCGCCGATCCGCATCCAGGCGGTGTTCAAGGAAAACATCCCGCAGGTGTGACGAAACGATCTTTCACCCCCGGCGTGGCCGCAAAGGGCCACGGGAAGGGGGCCCAGCTGCAGATCAAGGCCCGGCGGCATCGTCTACTGGGTTCCCTTCCCTCGCGACTCGCGCGCGCGCCGGGAATGACAATGGCGGGAGCGCCGCGACCTGCCGACTACACCAGAGACTTCGCGTAGCGCCGCACCGCCTCCTCGGTAAGCGTCGTGCTCGCGCCGGGCTGTTCCGGCCGCACATAGGCGCCGTCCTTCACCGCGATGGGCTCCTCGAAGCAGTCCATGATCCACGGGATGTATTCGAGCATCGTCGTCGCCGGGTGCCAGATGGCGAGATGGACATGGACCTGCCCCATGTCGCCGACATGCGGCACGACCGGCAGCCGCCGCGCCCAGGCCGCCTCGGCGACGGTGATGTATTCGCTGATGCCACCGAGCCGGGTCACGTCCGGCTGGACGTAGTGCACCGCGCCCGCCGACATGAAGGCGTTGAAGGCATCGGCCGTGTAGAGCTGCTCGCCGAGCGCGACCGGAATGGTCGTCGCGCGCGCCAGCGCGGCGTGGCCGGCGACGTCGTCGTACCAGAGCGGCTCCTCGAACCAGAACACGTCGAGCGCCTCGGCGCGGCGGCAGAAGCGGAGGCAGGTCGGCAGGTCCCACTTGCCGTTGCCGTCGACCGCGATGGTGACCGAGTCTCCGACCGCCTTCCGCACGGCCTCGATCCGGGCGAGGTCGGTGCCGATGT
>JALHRF010000271.1:0-929 GCA_022841545.1 Bauldia sp.
GGGGGCGGTGCGGCGAGTCTGGGGCGCGGTTGCGGCTGCTGCTGGACCGGCCTCTGCGGTTGCGGCTGCTGCTGGACCGGCCTCTGCGGTTGCGGCGGAGCCTGGTGCCGCGGCGGAGCATCGTCCTCGCGGCGGCCGAGGCCGACATGGGCGAGACGGCGCAGGAGGCTCATCGGCCCACGATCCTCCTCGGGCTGGTGGCCGCCCTGATGGGCCTCCATCTGGCGCTGGGCGATCGGCGGGAAGTCCTCGACCTTCGGCATCCGAACCGACGGCGCTTCGGCCTGCGGCGGGATGAACGGCGCTTCGTCATGCACCGCCTGGTCCTGCTCGAAGGCGGCCCGGAGCTCCATCTCGACGTCGAAGTCGTCGTCATAGGCGGCCGCCACCGGCTTGTAGGGCGCGATGGTGACCTCCGAATCGTGCGCCTGCTCGACCGGCGCCGGCCTGGCCGGAGCGACCGGCCTCGGGGCCTGGGCCTCGGGGCGAACAAACTCGAGTTCCGGCTGCGGATCGGCCGGCGCGGCCTGGACCGGCTTCGGCGCGAGCGCAGCGGCAACGGCGCGGACCGGCGTGGCGGCCGCAGGCTTCGCCGCGACGGGCTTGTCCTCGGGCCGCGTGGCGGTGCGGAGGCGCTGGCTGAGTTCGGCCATGCGCATCTCGGCGGGGGTCGAATCCTCGCGAGCCTCGTTGTCGATGCCCGTCGCCACCACCGAGACGCGGATCACGCCCTCTAGCGATTCCTCGAACGTGGCGCCGAGGATGATGTTGGCGTCGGGATCGACCTCCTCACGGATGCGGGTGGCCGCTTCGTCAACCTCGAAGAGCGTGAGGTCCTTGCCCCCGGTGATCGAGATGAGCAGGCCCTTGGCACCCTTCATCGACGTCTCGTCGAGGAGCGGGTTGGCGATCGCCGCCTCCGCCGCCTG
>JALHRF010000271.1:939-4948 GCA_022841545.1 Bauldia sp.
GGTCGCCGGAGGCTTCGCCGGTGCCCATCATCGCCTTGCCCATCTCGCGCATTACCGAGCGGACGTCGGCGAAGTCGAGATTGATCAGGCCTTCCTTGACCATCAGGTCGGTGATGCAGGCGACGCCCGAGTAGAGCACCTGGTCGGCCATGGCGAAGGCGTCAGCGAAGGTGGTCTTCTCGTTGGCGATGCGGAACAGGTTCTGGTTGGGGATGACGATCAGGGTGTCGACACAGGCCTGAAGATCCATGATCCCCTGTTCGGCGATGCGCATGCGGCGCGCACCCTCGAAGTGGAACGGCTTGGTCACCACGCCGACGGTGAGTATGCCCTGGTCGCGAGCCGCCCGGGCGATGGTGGGGGCAGCACCCGTGCCCGTACCGCCGCCCATGCCGGCGGTGACGAACACCATGTGCGAACCGGTGAGATGATCGATGATCTCGTCGATAGCCTCCTCCGCTGCGGCGCGTCCGACCTCGGGCTGGGAACCGGCGCCGAGGCCTTCGGTCACCGCCACGCCCATCTGGACCATCCGCTCGGCGCGGGACGAGGCCAGCGCCTGGCTGTCGGTATTGGCCACGACGAACTCGCAGCCAAGGAGCCCTGAGCGGATCATGTTGTTGACGGCGTTGCCGCCCGCGCCGCCCACGCCAAAGACCGTGATTTTCGGCTTGAGTTCCTTGATGTCCGGCATTTTCAGATTGATCGTCATGGCTCCGTCCTGACCCAATCGGCCGTCTGCGTTCCGGCCTTCGCTCATCCCCACCGAGCCCCGCCGCCGCGGATGCCCGACGCCATCACCCGGCGTCTAGAAGCTTTCCCTGATCCATCGCCCGACGCGGGAGAAATATCCGCCCGTTCCGGTCATGGCATAATGCGCAACCCCCGCCTCGATCTGGTCCATGCGGGCAACCTGCGGATAAATGAGCAGGCCCACCGCCGTGGCGAAGGCCGGTCCCTTGGCGACCTCCGGCATCCCGGCGATGCCGAGCGGGCGGCCTATGCGAACGTTGCGGGCAAGCACCCGCCGTCCGGCCTCGACGAGGCCGGTGAGTTGACTGCCGCCCCCGGTGAGCACCATCCGGCGACCCACCAGCGGGGCGAAGCCCGAGGCGTTGAGCCGATCACGGACCAGTTCGAGGATCTCTTCGACGCGCGGCCGGATGATCCGGTTGAGCGCCGAGCGCGGAATCTGGTTGGCGGGCTCGTCTTCATCACCGATCGGCCTGACCGAAAGGATCTCCCGTTCGTCGCCGGGATGGGAGAGCACGCTGCCAAACATGGTCTTCAGCCGCTCCGCGTCCTCGATACCGGTCGAGAGGCCGCGGGCGACATCGTTGGTGATGTGCTGGCCGCCGATCGCGATGGCGTCGGTGTGGACGAATTCGCCCTTCATGAACACGGCGATGGTGGTCGTGCCGCCGCCGAAATCGACACAGGCGCAGCCGAGCTCGGATTCGTCATCGACCAGCGCCGAGAGTCCGCTCGCATAGGACGATGCGACCAGCCGCTCAAGCGACAGGTGGCAGCGATTGATGGCGAGCTCGAGATTGCCGGCGGGCTGCGAATCGACGCTCACCATGTGCATGTCGACGCCGAGCCGGTGGCCGACCATGCCGAGCGGATCGGCGATGCCGCTGTCGGAATCGAGCGAGTAGCCGATCGGCAGCGCGTGAATGACCGACCGGCCCTCGCTCACCGAATGCCGTTGACCCGCAGCAAGCACGCGGCCGATGTCGGTCTCTTCCACCGACTTGCCGGCGATGGTGACATGCGCGGCGTAGGCCTCGCTCGCCAGCCGTCCGGCGGAGAAGTTGACGATGAGGGAATCGACCGTGACCCCGGCCCGCCGCTCGGCGGTGTCCACCGCAACGCGGATCGCCTGCTCGGCGGCGTCGAGATTGACCACGACCCCTGACTTGATGCCCCGGGAGCGCTGGTGGCCGAAGCCGAGCACCTCGATGGCGTGGGTGCGGCCCCGGATCGCCTCGGACTCCGAATCGCTTGGAACAAGCCGCGCGATCAGGCAGCAGATCTTGGTGGATCCAACATCGAGGACCGACACGACCGACGAGCGGCGCGGCGTCGGCCGGCGCGATTGCTCTGAGGGGCGGAAGATATTCATCAGGCCGCCGACCCCTTCTTCCGCGCCTTTTCCCGCTGCATGAGCAGTTCGGCGCGCGACGCCGCCCCTTCCTCAGTCAGGCGAAAGACCAGCCGGCTCGGCAAGCGTATGTCGATGGCCGCGATCTCGCGGGAGAAGACGCCATGTCCGTCGTCGAGCGCGACGGCCTGAATCAGCGCCGATGCGGGATCTTCCTCCGGCAGCATGATCTCGACGCCATTGGTCAGCACCACATTCCAGCGCCGGTTGGAGACGAGCACCCCCGCCTTGACCCTCGGCTTGAGCGACGGGAACTCCTCCATCAGCGCGACGAATTCCTCGGCCCGGAGGTCAGCCCCTTCGCCGACGACCATCGGAAGCGCGGCGTAGCGCGCGTCAACCTGGTTGCTGATCAGGCGCCCGCCCTTCTCGATCAGCGCGAAACCCGACGCCCGCTTCCAGACGGCGAAGGGCTTGCGTTCCGTGAGTTCGACCCGGAGCGTGTCGGGATAGACCTTGCGAAGGGTGACTTCCTTGACCCAGGGGAGAGACTGGATTCGCTCCTGCGCCCCGATCACATCGAGCGTAACGATGGAGGGGAAGTCGCCGAGCGCCAGCTTCTGGAGGACATCGACTTCGGACGTCTCGCTCTGGCCCTTGATCTCCACCTGATCGATGGCGAGACCACACCAGGCGCTGACGGCCGAGGTGACGGCCAGCGTGTGCCCGCCCATGACCATTCCAGTGACCCCGGTGAGGGCCAGGAACCCTGTGGCCAGCTTCACGCCGGTGTACTTCGGCACCGACCAGTCGAGCCGCGACAGGATGCGCGCCGGCCTGCGGAACACCCGCGGCAGGACGATCCTGCGGCGGCCCGCCGCTGCTTCGCCCGCCACTCCCGGCCCTACCGTCTGCACGACGCGTCCTCCACGATCCACCGCACCAGCCCCCTGAAATCCATGCCGGCATACGCCGCCATCTCGGGCACCAGCGACGTCGCCGTCATGCCGGGCTGGGTGTTGACTTCGAGGCAGATCAACTCCCCGGTCCCCGAAGGCCGGTCGTCGTATCGAAAATCCGCTCGACTGACCCCACGACAGCCCAGTGCCTGATGGGCCCGAAGCGCCAGCATCCGTACATTTTGGTAAACATCTGGTAAAAGTTGCGCAGGAAGGACGTGTTTTGATCCGCCCGCCGCATATTTGGCGTGGTAGTCGTAAAACCGGTCTTCGGTAACGATATCAATTACATCGAGAGGATAATCGCCGCGGACCCCGCAGGTTAGCTCGCGGCCGCCCACATAACGCTCGACCATGACGACGTCGCCATGGGGCCAGTCGTCGGCGTAAAGCTGCTGCGGCGGATGCTGCGCATCGGCATTGACGATGATGACGCCGAAGCTCGACCCTTCGTTCGGCGGCTTGACGACATAGGGCGGCGCGATGACGTGGATCCGCGCCGCTTCGAGCCGGTGCACGAGGACGGACTCGCTCACCGGAATACCGGCGGCCTTCATCACGTCCTTGGCCTTGGGCTTGTTCATCGCCAGCGAGGAGGCGAGCACACCCGAATGCGTATAGGGAATCTCAAGGACTTCGAGGATGCCCTGGATGCAGCCGTCCTCACCGTAGGGGCCGTGGAGCGCATTGAAGACGACGTCCGGCCCGAGATCGGAAAGCACCCCGGCGATGTCACGCTTCACGTCGATCCGGGTGACGCGGAATCCCTCCGCCTCCAGCGCATCGGCGCAGGCGTTCCCGGACGAGAGCGAGACCGGCCGCTCGCTCGACCAGCCCCCCATGAGTACGGCGACGTGCTTCGACAAGACCCCTCCCCTCCGCTGATTCGCGGCGGTTCGGAGCCGACTATGGGCGGCAAATGGTTAACGAGAATTAACCACGCGGG
>JALHRF010000272.1 GCA_022841545.1 Bauldia sp.
TGGTCGAGTAGTAGGCCGAGACGTTGAGGACGAGCAGGATGTTGACGACGATCATCAGGATATAGGCCCCGAAGATCGAGCCGATCGGGCCGCCGCGGCCGCCGCCGAGGCGGGTGCCGCCGACCACCACCGCGGCGAACATCGACAGGAGCAGCGGGTTGCCGATCAGCGGGTCGCCGGAACCGGTCTGGGCGCTGATGAAGACGCCGCCGAGCCCGTAGAAGCCGCCGGCGACGACATAGACGAAGAAGCGGGTGAGCGGCACCCGCACCCCGGCGGCGGCCGCGGCGTTCTGGTCGCTGCCCACGGCATAGAGCGCGGTGCCGAAGCGGGTGCGCTTCAGCCACAGCCAGAAGAAGCCGACCACGACGAGGAGGACGATCGGCATCGGCACGAGGTTCGGAATGAGGTCGCCGAGATAGAAGGCGCCGAGCGAGGGCGAGACGAAGCCGCCGGGCTTGTCGAGGATGAGAAGCGTGATGCCCTGGATGATGAACATCGTCGACAGCGTCACCACGATCGGCTGCAGCCGGAGGAAGGCGATGAAGAAGCCGTTGAAGGCGCCGACCAGCATGCCGGTGCCGACGCCGACCGCGGTCCACAGCAGCACCGAGGCCTCGAAGTCGGCCGGGTCCATGGTCGTCGCCAGCACGACATTGACCAACGACAGCACGGCACCGGCCGAGAGGTCGAAGCCGCCGGACAGGATGACGATGGTCTGGCCGATCGCCGCGAGCGCCAGCGTCGCACCGCCGCTCGAGAGAAAGCTCACGTCGAAATAGCTGAGCGGCCCGGCGCTGATCAGGTCGACGACGAACAGGAGGATCGCGAAGACGACGATCGCCGTCGCCAGGCCCCGGAAGCGTTCGAGACGCGCTCCCAGCGACCGGCGGCGCGCCGCGGCGTCTGCCGCGGTGGTGTCCGCGCTCGCGCTCACGCCGCGATCTCCCCGGCCGCATCGCCGCCAAGGGCGGCACGCATGATCGCGTGCTCCGAAAGGCCGGCGGCGGAGATCTCGGCGACCACCCGTCCGGCATAGAGCACGATCACCCGGTCGCAGAGATGGACGAGCTCGGGGATCTCGGTCGAGTGGAAGAGGATCGACCCGCCCATCCCGGCGAAGGCCCGCATCAGCACGTAGAGTTCGTGCTTGGTGCCGACATCGATGCCGCGGGTCGGGTCGAAGAGGAGAAGGATGCGGCTCTCAGCGAACAGCCACTTGGCGACCGCGATCTTCTGCTGGTTGCCGCCGGAGAACGAGCCGACCCGGGTCCACAGCGCGCGACGGTCGACCTCGACGCGGTCGAAGACACGGCTGACCGCCTCGGTCTCGCGCCGGCCCTCGATCAGCCCGGCGCGGCTCAAGCGCTCGATCACCGGCAGCGACACGTTGTGCTTGCCGGTGAGCTTGATGAACAGCGCCTCGGTCTTGCGGTCCTCCGGCAGGAGGCCGAGCGCGATGTTGGGGCGGAGCGCGTCGAGCGGCGAGTTGATCGAAACCCGGCGGCCGTCGATGCGCAGCCCGCCCTCGGCGATCTCGCGCATGCCGAAGGCGGCGAGGAAGAGGTCGAGCTGGCCCATGCCCTGGAGCCCGGCGACGCCGAGGATTTCCCCCTTGTGGAGGGCGAAGCTGGCGTTCCTGAGCTTGTGGCCCGCGGACAGGTTCTCGACCGCGAAGACCTCCGCCGCCTGCTCGGGGCTGATGGCGGGGCGCGGCGGAAAGGTCTGGGCGATGGAGCGGCCGATGATCATCTCGATGATCTGCCCGTCGCTGAAGTCGGCGACGGCGCCGGAGGCGATGTGCCGGCCGTTCCGGAGCACGGTGAGGTGGTCGCAGAAGGCGCGCACCTCGCGCATCCGGTGCGAGATGAAGACGACCGTCACGCCGGATGCCTTGAGGCGGGCGATCACCTCGCCCAGCCAGTCGACGTCGCGGCCGGCGAGCGTCGAGGTCGGCTCGTCGAGGAGGAGGATGCGCGGCTTCCGGTAGATGGCGCGGGCGATCTCGATCTTCTGCTGGACGGCGAGGTCGAGACCGCCGACCTCGTCGCGGAGGTCGACGTCGAAGCCGAGCGAATCGAGATGGGCGCGGACCGCCGCTTCGGCCGAGCGCCGGCGGATCATGCCGGTGAGGCCGACGGGCGCATAGGGAATGAGCATGTTGTCGAGGACCGTGAGATCCTTGACCAGCGTCATCTCCTGGAACGCGGTCTGGATGCCGAGGGCGTGGGCGGCGCGCGGCGAGCCGAGGCGGGCGCGCTGGCCGTGGATGGCGAAGTGGCCCTGGTCGGGCTCGATCAGCCCGGAGAGCAGCTTGACGATGGTCGACTTGCCGGCGCCGTTCTCGCCGAGGAGCGCATGCACGGTGGCGGGCGCGATGCGGAAGCTGACGTCGTCGACGGCGACGGTGGCGCCGAAGGCCTTCCGCAAGCCCTCCACCGCAACGGCAGCAGGAGCGCCGGTCGGCTCAGCCATGTCCACGTCCTCCGGATACGCCTGACGATTGTGGAAGCGAAGCCGGCGAAGGGCCGGCGGAAAAATCGGCGGGGCGACCGCATGGGCCGCCCCGCCAGTTCAGGCGCCGGTCAAAGTTCCGGCTGGCCCACGAGCGCGGCGTTGAAGCCGACTTCCGGGGTTTCCTCGGAGAAGATCGAGGCGAACCAGCCCGGATTGGTGACGATGGAGGGCGGGAAGGCGTTGCAGCCGTCCTTCATCTCCTGCCAGGTGCCTTCCTCGCAGAGCTTGATGGTCTCGTTGGTGACCAGCGGCAGCGGCAGGATCGTGAGCTTGTCGACCTCGCCGCCGTCGAGCTTCGTGACGGCGAGCTTGAGCGCCAGCGCCCCGGAATAGGGCGGCGAGGCGTAGGAGATGCGCGGCGCGCCGAGCGGGGCATAGGGCGATGCCGCGCCTTCGACCTCGGTGCCGATCGGCAGCATCTGGATGCGGCCGCCATTGGCGCCCTCGCCGGCGCAGGGGATGAGCTGCTCCGGCGTCTTGCCGGCCTCGAGCTGCATGGCGTTAGCGGTGTAGCAGCCAACCTGCATCCACAGGCCGTCGATGTCGTCCCAGGTCTGGGTCGCCAGAATCTTGGAGAGCTCGGTGCGGGTGACCGCCTGGCTCCACATGCCGACGGCCTCGCCGACGATCTTGATGTCCGGGTGCTTGGCGAAGACTTCCTTGGCCGCCTCGGTCCGCTGGGTGTCGACCGAAGTGCCCGGCACGCCGGTGAGGACGACGATGTTGCCCTTGCCGCCGAGCTTGTCGACCAGCCACTCGGCCGTCACCCGGCCGGCTTCATGCTGGTCGATGTGGATGTTGTAGGCGCATTCCTCGGTGATCTCGGCGTCGTAGGCGAAGACCAGCACGCCCTTGTCGCAGGCGTTCTTGACCACCTGGTTCAGCGCGGTCGGCGAGATCGGGAAGATCACGATCGCGTCGGCGCCCTGCTGCACCATGGCGTTGATCTGCTGGATCTGGCGCTGGGCATTGGGACCGGCGACCTGAACCTGGAGGTCGACCTTGTCGGCCATGCTCTTGTGGGCTGCCATGGCCTTGACCATGTTTGCGGCCTCGGCCTGCCAGTCGTTGCCGATATAGCTCATGCTCAGGAAAATCTTGTACTTCTCCTGGGCTACCGCCGGTCCGAGGGTCAGCCCACCTGCCACCGTCATCGCCGCGGCGACGCCGAGGCTCCATTTCATGAACGTCATCTGCCATTCCTCCCTATTGAACCGGACCAAGCCGGATTATTCTGGCTCATGATCATAGATCATATGTCAAAGATCGTGCAACGTGAGTGCCGGTTGCACGCAATATGGAACCGCATCCCGAGCCTGGAGGCGTCATGGAATCCCTGACCGAAAAGCGGCGCATCGAGGTCGAGCCGCTGGGCCGCGAGACGCTGCAGGACCGCGTCTACCAGCAGATCGCCGGCCTGATCCTCGACGGCGGCATCGTCCCGGGGCAACTGGTGACGATCCAGGGCCTGGCCGAGGCCTTCGGGGTGAGCGCGATGCCGGTCCGCGAGGCGCTGAAGCGGCTCACCGCGGCGCATGCGCTCAACGTCGTCTCCGGACGGTCGATCGGCATTCCGCGCCTGTCGCTCGACCGGCTTGTCGACCTCCGCAATGTCCGGATCGAGGTCGAGGGTACGGCGGCCGCCTGGGCGGCGCTCGCCATCGCGCCGGCCGGCCTTGCGCTCCTCGAGGACCAGCTCGACCGCATGGACCGATCCGTCCCGGCGGGGGACACGCGCGACTATCTCCGCGCCAACCGCGCCTTCCATTTCGCGATCTACCGTGCGGCCGGCTCGCCGACCATCGTCAGCCTGATCGAGATCCTGTGGCTCCAGATCAGCCCCTACTTCAATCTGCTCCGGGAGTCGGGGAACTATCTGTCGGCGAATGTCCATCACCGGGCGATGGTGGACGCCCTTCAGCGGAAGGACGAAGCCGCCGCCCGCGCCGCCATCGTCGCCGACATCACGGGCTCCTTCGAGGTCCTCGAAAAGATCGTCGTTTGACGCGCTCGGGCGCGAACGGTCACGGGGACGCCCAGCCACCACCCACTCCTCCGATCGACGGCCAGCGACATCGCGGGCGCGACGCCCGGGAGCGGGACGGGGCGACACGCATGCCGCCCCGTCCGCTTACGCGTTGATCAGAACTCCGGCTGGCCGACCAGGGCCGCGTTCAGGCCGACTTCGGGGGTCTCCTCGGAGTAGATCGAGGCGAACCAGCCGGGATTGGGAACAAGGGCCGGCGGGAAGACGTTGCACCCGTCCTTCATCTCCTGCCACGTCCCTTCGACGCAGTACTTGACGTTCTCGTTGGTGACGATGTTCTGGGCGACGTCGGTGAGCGTCGGGATGTCGCCGCCCTCGAGCTTCTTGACGGCGAGCTTGAGCGCCAGGGCGCCGGTGAAGTTCTGCGAGCCGGAC
>JALHRF010000273.1 GCA_022841545.1 Bauldia sp.
CGGCACGTCGACGGGCGCGATCATCGCCACCGCCCTCGCGCTCGGGCTTTCGGCCGCCGATGTGAAGGCGATGTATTTCGAGCTTGCTCCGCGTGTCTTCCGCCGCTCGCTGCTCCGCGTCGCCCTGATTCAGACCCGATTCGACGCGGCGGCGCTGCGGCAGGAGATCGAGGCCGTCGTCGGGGACCGGACTCTGGACACACCGGACCTGCGCACGGCGCTCGCCATCATCGCCAAGCGCCTCGACACCGGCGGGACCTGGATCGTGTCGAACAATCCGCGCGCCAAGTACTGGGAGGGCCATCCGAATGGCGGCCACATCGGCAACCGCCACTTCCGCATCGCCGACCTGGTCCGCGCCTCGACCGCGGCGCCCTACTATTTCGAGCCGCAGGAGATCGCAGTCGTTCCTGGCGAACCACCCGGCCTGTTCGTCGACGGCGGCATCACCCCGCACAACAATCCGGCGCTGGCCCTCCTGCAGCTCGCGACGATTCCCGCCTACGGCTACGCCTGGCCGGCCGGCGCCGACCGGCTCCGCATCATCTCGGTCGGGACCGGGGCGCGACGCGACCGGATGAGCCCCGACGCGGCGCGTCGTGCGCCTGCCGCACAGCTTGGCATCGCCGCGCTCGCAAGCATGGTCACCGATTCGAGCAACCAGGTTCTCACCATGCTTCACATGCTCGGCCGCACCCATTCGCCCTGGGTTCTCAACTCGGAGATCGGCGATCTCGACGGCTTCACCCTGTCGCCCGAGCCGCTGTTCAGCTTCGAGCGCTACGACGTGAGACTCGACCGCGACTGGCTGAAGCGCGAACTGGGCCTCGTTCTTGGCCTTGACGAGATCACCGCCGTGTCGGCCATGGACAATTGCGACGCCCTGCCGCTCGCCTATGAGATCGGCACGGCGGCGGCCGCGAAGTTCGTCAAGGCGGAACACCTCGGACTGACGTGAGGGTCTCTATCCAAGCGTGGCGAGATTCCGCGTCTCGGTGGCGAAGCGCCAGTGCGCGACGTCGCCCAGCATCGCGTCGGCGAGCGCCGCCGCGCGGGCGCGGAGCACGACGAGGTCCGGCGCATCGCCGGCGAGCGCCTCGCCCAGCGCCTTGAGCGATGCGGCCATGCGGGCCGAGCGCATCGCCGAGCCCTCGAAGTCGCCGATGGCGCGAATGCCGAAGCTGGTCGTGCCGAACACCGGCAGGCCGGCGGTCATGCCGATCAGCACCGCCTGCCATCCGGTCGGCAGCGCGATGCCGGCGAGGTCGAGACCGATGTCGAGCGCGGCGAGCGCAAAGGTGGCGATGAACGAAATCCGGCCGAGGCCGCCGAGCCGGCCCTCGATCGCCCGCATCAGGACGGCGGTCTGCTCATGATAGGCGCGCTGGTCCTCGACGAAGCCGGCGAGCCTGTCGCGAACGGCGGCGAGGCGCGCCGAATCGAGCTCGCCCGACCAGAGGCCGAGGGCGCGGAGATTGGCTCGCGCATACCACCCGGTCCAGGCCGGCTCGTCGCCCGGCGCGTCGTTCCGCACCTGGCCGAGCAGCCAGGACGGGACGGCCGCGCGCAGGCGCTCGGCGACCTCGCGGCTCTCCCGCCAGCGTCCGTGCCAGTCGCGCCGCGACGCCACCGCCGTGTTGATCAGGATGACGATCACGATCGCCATCTGCACCACCGCCAGCGGCCAGGTGGTCCAGCCGATGATCTCGCCGCCGATCAGCGCGATGCCGCCGACCAGGACGGCAATCGCCGCCAGAACGAAGCGGGCGACATAGGAGCCGCGGAAGATCTGGGCATAGCGGACCGCGGTCGCATCGGCGAAGCCATAGGCCGAGGCAAAGGGGCCCAGCCTCGGCCGCGGCTTCGCCGGGGCCTCCGGCGGCGGTGTCGCCACGAAGCGGTCGAGCTCGTCCCCCAGCGTCTCCGGGCTGGTGGGTACGAGGTCGCTGCGCTTCATGCGCCGGAGGCCGATCAGCGCGAGCATCACCGGCACCTCGATGCGCCAGTTGAGTCGGTGGCGGCGCTCGTCGAGGTAGCGCGTCAGCCGCCGCCGCTCGATCGGATCCGCCGGTGGCCGCACCACCCGGTCGACCACGGCCGGGATGGCGTCGAGCGCGGTCGCGACCGGCAGGTGCTCGACGTCCATCCCGCCCACCGGATGCGGCGCCAGACCGGACCAGAGCAGGCGCGGTGGAGATCGGCCCAGCGCATCGACATGGATGATCGGCATCCCCATCGCCGCAGCGCGCTCGACGAGGTCGGTGGTGCCGCCCCTCCCGGCCGAGGCGCCGCCGTCCCACACCGCAAGGATCAGGTCGGCATTCTCGAGGATGACGACGCCGACGGCGTCATAGGCGCGCGGGGTCGAGTCGTGCCGCCCGGGAAGGATCATCACCCGCTCCGCCGCCGCGATCAGCCGCCCGTACTCGTCGCGCGACGCCTGTTCGGCGAAGTCCTTTGCGTATTCCTCCACCGGGAAGGGAAGGGCGACCGAAAGCGCGATCCCGGCGTCGAGGGCGGCGATGGCGGCGTAGCGGTCTGCGCCCTCGGCGAGTGCGGAGAGGAGCACCGGTCGGGCGGGCTCCGCCGCGAACACTTCCGCATGGGCCGCCCGCGCCGCCTCGGCGGCTGCCTTCACTGCCGCGAGGACCGCGGCGATATCGGCGTCGATCTTCGGCCGGGCGGCTTCGGGAATACGATTCGGCCGGTGACCGATGATGCCGACGGTGAGGGCGAGCGGCGGGCGGACGGGGGACGTCGTCATGGCGGGGAAGCCGCTCCGGGTCGTCGTGGTCGGCGCGGATCGGGTAAAGCGCCGGCGGGTCATCCGCCATACGAAGGAAGGATGGATTTGTCGAGGCAGCGGACCTTCTTGACTCGACCAACGGCCCGCCTAGGCTCGCTCGCTTGAACAAGGCCCGCCTCCCGGCCCAGCCGCCCGTCCCGAACCGGACACCGGAATGACTCTTGCCACCGCCCCCGAGGGCGCCGCCATGACTCCGGGACCCGCCGCGAAGCTCGGCCGGGTGCTCGCCGGCCTGGTCCGCCGGCCGTTGTCGCTCTTCGGGCTGGTGGCGATCCTCCTGGTCGTGGTGGCCGCGATCTTCGCGCCGTGGCTCGCGCCCTTCCCGCCCGACGAGCAGTTCTTCGACGGCCTTACGCTCGAGGGCGCGCCGCTGCCGCCCAACGCCACCTACCTGCTCGGCACCGACCTGCTCGGCCGCGACCTTCTCTCCCGCCTCCTCTACGGGGCGCGGACGTCGCTGGTGATCGGCATCGTCGCCAATGGCATCGCCGTGCTCATCGGGGCGCTGGTCGGGGTCACCGCCGGCTTCTTTCGTGGGTTCGTCGGCGGCGTGCTGATGCGCTTCACCGACCTGATGATGGCGTTTCCGGCGCTCCTTCTCGCGATCGTGCTCGCCGCGATCTTCCGGCCGAGCCTGTGGATCGTGGCGCTGGTCATCGCCATGGTGAACTGGACGCAGATCGCGCGGATCACCTTTACCGAGACGCGGTCGCTGGCCGAGCGCGAATTCATCGAGGCCGAGTGGTCGATCGGCGCCGGACGCGCCCGCATCCTCTTCCGCCACATCCTGCCGCATCTCGTGCCGACGATGCTGGTGTTCGGGACCCTCGGCGTCGCCACCACCGTGCTGCTCGAAGCGACGCTCTCCTTCCTCGGCATCGGGGTGCAGCCGCCGACGCCGAGCTGGGGCAACATCATCTACGAGAGCCAGACCTACTTCACCTCGGCGCCGTGGCTGGTGTTCATCCCCGGCGCCTGCATCGTCATCCTCGCGCTCGGCTTCAACCTCGTCGGCGACGCCCTCCGCGACATCCTCGACCCGACGCAGAAGGGGCGGTTCTGATGGCGGCCTACCTGCTCCGCCGTTTCGTCCAGGCGATCCTCATCCTCCTCGGGGTGAGCTTCATCACCTTCGTCCTCCTCTACGTGCTGCCCGCCGACCCGGCAGCGCAAATCGCGGGCCGGGCCGGCAATGCGGAGACGCTCGAGAACATCCGCCGCGAGCTCGGCCTCGACCGGCCGCTCCACGAGCAATATCTCCGCTACCTCGGGGCGCTGGTCGAGGGCGACCTCGGCCGCTCCTACCAGCAGAAGACCGAGGTCGCCACGCTGATCTGGGCGCGGCTGCCGGCAACGCTCCTCCTCATGGTCGGCGCGATCGTCTGCGAACTCGCCATCGGCCTCACCATGGGCATCCTCGCCGCGCTCAACCGCGGCCGCTTCACCGACCAGGCGCTGATGGTGGTCTCCTTCGTCGCGGTGTCGGCGCCGCAGTTCGTCGTCGGCATCCTCCTTCTCTACGTCTTCGCGGTTCACCTCGGCTGGTTCCCGATCGGGGGCTACGGGACCTTCGCCCATCTCGTCCTGCCGTCGCTCACCCTCGGCATCCTTGGCGCCGGCTGGTACGCGCGGATGATGCGCTCGTCGATGATCGACGTGCTCCGCCAGGATTACATGCGGACGGCAAAGGCCAAGGGGCTCAAGCCCGGCATCGTGCTCGCCGTCCACGCACTCCCTAACGCCATCCTGCCGATCATTGCCATGATCGGCATCGACATCGGCATCTTCATGAGCGGCATCGTGGTGGTCGAGAGCGTGTTCGGCTGGCCGGGCATCGGCCAGCTCGCCTGGCAGGCGATCCAGCAGATCGACATCCCGATCATCATGGGGGTGACGCTGGTCTCGGCCTGCGCCATCATCGTCGGCAACCTGATCGCCGACCTGATCGCGCCGCTGATCGACCCGAGGATCAAGCTTCGGTGAGGCGACCGGGCAGCGCATCCCGTATGGGCGGCGCACGCCTCCCCTCCCGTTGGGAGAGTATACGAAGCCTTACCTGCCCGGAACTTGGGCTTGCCCAAGTTCCTCATTCCCAAATGCGAAAGTCGGTCAAGC
>JALHRF010000274.1 GCA_022841545.1 Bauldia sp.
CCGGCGCGGCCGGGGCCGGCGCGGCGGGGCCGGGGCCGACGTCGGCGGCCGGCGGTTCGGGGAGCACGATGTTGATCGGCGGCTGATTGAGCAGCTGCCCCGGCAAGTCATAGAACCATGCCGGCGGCGTCGTCACCCAATCGGGCGGCGTCGTGTCCACATAGCCGGCGTTCGGATCCGGCGCGCTCGAGCCGGTCGCCGGCCATCCTGCCGTATCGCGGCCCCCGAGTAGATCCGGGCGCGCGACCGCGGCGACGGTGACGCCGCCGCTATCGGTAGTCGTCTCGTCAGCGATCGTCGCGGCGGCGTCATCGGTCGCGGCTTCACGCCGGCTCCGCCAGAGACGGAACGCGAGGATGCCGCCGCCGGCGATCCCTCCCCATGCCCACGCGGGGAGGGGGCCGATCCGGTTCGTGAGTACGGCGGCGGGGTTCACCAGTCACCCCCGCCAGGAACCGACTCCGCGAACGCCGCGCCGCCGGCCCATGTGTCGATCGTGTCCGCGACCGGGGCCGATGCCGGCCGCGCGAGGTTGTCGCGGTTGTCGTCCGCGAGCAGCTGCCCGCGGGGCTGCCATGCGACGTGCGGCGGCTGCGCGAGCTTCGCGCCCATCCGTGGTTCCTCCCAATACCCGCCGCCCGGAAGGAGGTAGAACGCCACCTGTCGCATTGACGGCCGCGAGGGCACGTCGGAATCGCGAGGGGGGTCCGGTGCCTGCCCGTACCTGCCGAGCAGTTCACGGAACCTGTGGTTCACGTTGAACGCCGTTTCGGACGGCCGAACGACGTCCCCGGAGGTACGGCCCGTCACGTCAGCGGCCCATCGCGGCGCGAAGCGAACCGATGAACGTGTTCCCGATGGCCGACACGACTCGAGCCGTGTTCGGTGACGAGACGAGGGTGGTGACCATCGCGACGCCGACGATGGCGGCGGCGATGTTGGCGACACGATCGAAGCCCATTCCGTGATCCTTTCGTGGGGTGAGAACCAGACGCCGCCGATGGTATCAGCGGCGGGGTGTTAGGCGCGATGCGCCCCGATGTGGATATGCCCCATGTGGCCGCCGTAGAGCGGCGTCCGCCAGAGGATTTGGATCCGGTAGCCGTTCCATGTGAACGTGTCGATGATCGTCCGCCGGCCGTCGCCGTAGTTCTTACCGAACCGCTGCCCGATGGCTACCACGGCCCGGTCGAGTTTCGGTGACGGCGGCCCGCGGAGCGCGTCGATCCCGTCCGCCGCTATGTCTCGAGCGGCCCGCGAGGCATCGTTGCCGGAGTGATCCGAGGGAGCCCCGGAGCCGACACGATCGCCGGGGCGGTAGCTCGAGACGACGCCGACGCCGGCCCCGCCGGCTTCCCGCGCGATGCGCGCGGCTTCGTCAACGATCCCTCGAGCCCCCCCGGTGATGTTGCCGGATGAGAAGTCGCCCCCGCCGCCGCCGCCGTATGTCGGCGTGGTGCCCCCTGCGGGGGCTTGTGTGGCGATCGCCGGGGCTCCGCGGGCCGGTACAGGCTTCGTGCCGAGCGGGGCTCGAGACGTCACGCCGCGGAGGATGCCGGCGGCGGCGTCCGATCCCTGAGCGAGAACGATCGTCAACCCGACGAGCCCCGCGGCCGGCGCGGCAATCCGCGGCTCCGTGTCCGCCAGGGCGGCTAGCGCGATGAAAACGACGCCGCCCGCGAGCAGCTGCCGCGGGCGGGGGAGTTCACCGCGCGACGCGGAACCGATCGTGACGGCCGCCGCGCTGACGACCATGGAACCGATGACGAGGTTTCGCGCTCGAGCTTCGTTCATGCCGTGGGCGCGAGAGTCATGAGCCGGCCGCCTCGAGCGATGTACACCAGGGCGGCGGCGGCGATGATGATCGTGAGCAGCATCCGCGCGAACGTGAGCAGGTACTCAACGTCATCGCGCGGAGCGTGGCGCTCGAGCGATCGTGAGACGTGAGGGATGAGCAAGGGTCCGTGCCCCTTCCGGTCAGGGACGCCGGCCGGCGGCCGGCGGGGGGGATCCCCCGCCGAACGCCGAGCGGATCTCGTCCAGTGGATTCGATCCCGTGATGGCTGACCAGATGAGCAGCCATCCGAGCAGGGCGAGAGTCAGCGAGAACGCGAGCACGGCTACAGGATCCCGAGCCGGTCGGTGGAACGCTTCGCTTCCGTGCCGGGGGGGAGAACGCCGCCGGCCGTGCTCGAGGCCACGCGAGCCCCGAACCAGTAACCGACGACGATCGCGCCCATGGCGAGGAACGGGGAATCCCGGTTCCCGTTGATGGCGACGTCATAGAACGCGAGCCCGATGATCCCGAGGGACAGGAGGGCCGTCACGACGACGCGAAGCGTCTCGCGGAACTCCTCCGTCACGACATCATCCCGCGGAGACGGGGGAGCACGAACGCCCCGGCGATCATGCCGAGGATGAGCCAGAGCCAGTTCACGTTCACGGTAGTTCCCTTCCGGTAGATGGAGAGCCGGCCGGCCCACGGTGGGCCGGCCGGTAGAGCGTGTGCGGCTGCCCTAGCCGCCGATCGTGATCGTGGAACGGAAGCCGCCGACGTGCACCAGGGCGATGACGCCCACGGCCGCCGCGACGATGATGCCGGCCGTGCGGGAGAGCGCCATTTCGGACGCGTCCGCGCGAGCCCCCCGGATGAGCGGGTGACCGGCCATCGTGGTCGAGTCCGCGGAGCCGGGGCCGAGCATGGTCGGCGCGCCCTGCACGGGGCCGCCGAACAGCGTGTTCACGGACGGCATCGGTTACCCCCCGGCCGGCGTGTAGCCGGTGCTCGACGTCTCGACGTAGCGCGATGCCGGGTCGATCTCGACCGGCGCGACGTCGTTCGTCAGGATCTCGAGCGAGCCCGCCGGCCAGTTCGTCGCGACGTACTCGAGGCGCGTCGCCTGCACGGTGGGGAGCCAGAGCGCGGGCGATCCGTCGCCGTTGTGCCCGAGGGCCGTCCGATCCCATCCGTACAGGAGGACGCCGTTCGGGATCGTCGGCGTGCCGGCGAGCGTCTCCGACGTCCGCGCCTGTCGCATGGTCCGGGGCTCGAGCAGCAGCTGCCGCGCGTCCCACCGGAGTTCGATCGGATCGGGGAGCGAGCCGTTGGCGACGCGCGCCCCGGTGCCGTCGCGCACGACGAGGATGTGGTTCCGGATCAGGTTGCCGACGCGCGAGACGAGGTAGTTCCGCGCGCCTGCCACGGACGCGTAGGTCTGGACGGACCAGAACTGCGTGGTGCCGTGACGCGGGGGGACCGTCTCCTGCACGCGGCCGGCGAGGTCCGTCGCCTGCGGCTGCGACCACGCCTCGAGGAAACCGCGGAACCGGACGGCCGGCGGAGTCGTCGGGGGGGTGGAGAACACGGTGGTCGACGGAGCCATCCGGACGCGCACCTTGTACGACGCGGCG
Organism: Bauldia sp.; assembly: GCA_022841545.1. Taxonomy (GTDB): domain Bacteria; phylum Pseudomonadota; class Alphaproteobacteria; order Rhizobiales; family Kaistiaceae; genus Bauldia. The sequence continues at coordinate 3,412 of JALHRF010000274.1, forward strand.
GCGTTCTGGTTCGCGAGCGAGCCCATGCCGTCGTGGTGGCTGATCTCGACCGGGATCCGAAGCTGGAACGCGAACGCGATGCCGGTCGCGTAGTTCGGCAGGAGGGTGGGATCCGACTTGAACGCGTACCCGCCGAACAGGTTCGCGAGGTACAGCTGGAAGCCGGTCAGCGGGCCGACGATCGGCGCGCCGTTGACGTCCAGAAGGGTGACTTCCTCGATGACGTTGAACGGAGCGTCGGCGGAGAACACGCCGGGGCCGAGGGTGCCGCCGGAAGCCTCGATCACGAGGTTGATCCCACGGAGGAAACCGTAGGCGGGAACGTCGAAGATCCCCACCTGCACGCCGGCCGCGCCGAGGGTGGCGGAGACGTCGAACGCCGGCTCGACGTGCTCGTGAGCGGCGTAGATGAACGGAAGCGGCGCGACCACCTGAGCAGGCGCGGAGCGGCCGTCTCGAGCCGCCGGAGCGGAGTTCGTGGACATAGAGCGGGTACCGCCTTTCTAGTAGACGAACGCGAGAGCCGCGCCGAGTTGGGTGTTGGCGAGCTTCCCCTGAGCGAGACGCAACAGCGCCCCGGCCACGATCAGCATCGCGAGGAAACGGACGAAATCGACCAGGACCACGGTTAGCGCCTCCTTCGGGGGGGTGGTGGCATGGTCCGCCACATATCCCCGTTTCGTGTGTTGACGTACAGTACCTCATGCTTCACCAGGCGCGCGACAGCATCCCCGATCGTGGCGGCGTCAACGTCTCCGCCGATCTCAGAGATTCGCGCCCGGTTCCTCTTGTCGTTCGATCGCCAGAAGAACAGGTGATGGGCTTCCGAATAGAACTCGAGGGGGATCCACGCCGGCCGCTGAGTAGCCCCGACGAGAGAGATCCCGAGCGCGCGGCCCTGTAGTAGCAGCTGCTCGAGTTCCGTTTGCAGACTGAGCTTGTCCGCGATGTAACGAACCTCGTCCAGATAGAGCGCCCATGCTCCCGTCTCCCATACGGACTCGAGCACTTCCAACACGGCCTCACGCTGACGGCCGATATCGGAGAGTGATCCCGTGTTGGGCCAGTAGACCACGCGCGGATCGCGCCTGTAGTCAACGGGCCAACGCTTTGACTTCTTCCACCCGTCCACCCGTATGAACGCCTCGAGCGAAGCGTCACGCGGCTTCGTGGCGACCGTGACCGTGAAGGATCGGAGCGGTAGCAGATGCCGCGCTAGTGACGTCTTGCCGGCCCCGGTGTGCCCGAGCAGAGTCAAGTGCTCGCCTTGACTCCACTCGAGCGACCGCAGGGCCGCCGCGAACTCGAGCGACGGAACCGACACCTAGACCGCCGGAGCCCCGGCCGAGGGGAACGCGCCGACCGGCACGCCGACCGGAGCGCCCGAGGTTGCCGGCGGGGGGCCGGTACGCGGCGGCGGCGTGGCCCTGGCCGTGCCGCTCGAGGGGGCCGCCGTCTCGAC
>JALHRF010000275.1 GCA_022841545.1 Bauldia sp.
GCGACGCGTTCGATCATGGGCTCGAGCTCGCCGATCTTGCGGAGATCCATGCCGTTCGCGAGATGCGGGCCGCCTTCGAGGTCCTCGACCACGGCGTCAACCTTCGCCTGATCGACATCGACCGCCGCCACCCGCGCTCCTGCGGCGGCGAAGGCGGCCACCACCTCGCGGCCAATGCCGCCGGCGGCGCCGGCCACCAGCACGCCCTTGCCCTCGAGCCCGGCTCCGACTGACCACGTCATGGTTCGTTCCTCCCTTCCCGTCGCCGTTTCGGCGTCGTTCCCTGCCGTTCCCCGGCGTGCCGTCACACCGGCGGCGGCACCGCGGTATGCTCCTCGACGAAGCACCATTGCGCCTCGCCGAGAAAGAGGGCGCGGTCAGCGATCAGCCGGCTGATATGCGGCTCGGCGCGGAACGCGGCCTCCGCCGCCTCGACGCTGTCGAACCAGATCTCGCCGACCCCGTCCCAGGCCTGGTCTTCCGGGTGCCAGCGCGTCACCGCGCCGAAGCGGAGGCCGCGAAGGCCGGGGAGGCCGCGGACGATGTCGGCGTGCGGGCCCATCCAGTGGGCGAGGAAATCCTCGTGGCTCATGCCGGGCTTGCGGCGAACGAAGCTGATGCGCTTGATCATGCGACCGCCTTTTCGGCCGGCGCCGGCGCCGGCTGATAAAACTCGAGCGTGATGCCGTCATGGATGCGGAGATAGGCGACGCGGGCGCCGGCGTTGGGGCCGTGACTCACCTCGACCGGCCCCTCCGGCACGATCGGCCGCGCCCCGAGCGCCACCGCCTTCTCCCAGGCCGCGCTGCAGTCCGCGACGGCGAGGCAGAGATGGACGTTGCCGGGGTTGGCGGTAGCGTCGGCTATCCGGGCCTTGTCCGCGACCTGGTAGTCGAGGAGTTCGAGCACGACCCCGCCGGGGAGGTCGACGAAGGCCGCGTCGATCTGAACGCCCGGATAGCCGACATGCCGTCCGAGATAGGGCTTGTCGAGACGCGTCCGCCACCGCGCCGGGCGGCCGAGGAAGCCCTCCCAGAAGCGGAGCGCATCGTCGAGGTCGGCGACGCTCATGCCGACATGGTGGGTGCGGGTGACGATCTCCGCCGGGCTGCCGGTCATTCGCGCCTCGTCCCTGGTCAGATGCGGAACAGCGTTTCGGCGTTCCGCGAGAACATCGCTGTCTGCTCGTCTGTCGAGAAGCACGAGATGATCTCGGCATAGGCGTTGATCAGGTCGGGGTACGAACTGTACATGCGGTCGACCGGCCAGTTGGTGCCGAAGACGATGCGCTCCGGCCCGAAAATCTCGATCGAGGAGAGGACCCACGGCCGGATGCTCTCGATCGTCCAGCGCGGGTCGGCCATGCCGAGGCCGGAGACCTTCATGTGGACCGACGGCACCTCGGCCAGCCCCTTCATCGCCTGCAGCCACATCCTGAAATATTCGTCGTCGCGCTGTTGCGGGAAGGCGCAGTGGTCGACGCAGACGATCACGTCCGGCGCGCTTCTCGCGAGCGCCGCGAGCTTCGCCAGTCGCTCCGGCCGCGTGTCGACGCAGGCGACGAGGTTGTGCTTGCCGAGGAGCCGGAAGCCGCGCTGCCAGTCGGGATTGACGAGGTAGTCGCCCGGTCCGAAATCGCGGACGCCGCGGACGTTCTTGAACTGGAGATGCCGCTCGATGACGGCCTCGGCGTCCGGGCGTTCGAGATGCACCTCGGCGACGATGCCTTGCGGGTAGCCGTGCTTGTCGGCCATGGCCTGGAGCCATTCCGTCTCGTCGACCGGGTCGGGGGTGCCGACCGCGGCCTCGACGTGGATCGCCTTCGGCACGTTCGAGAAACGGATCTCGGCGATGTAGTCCTCGATGTCGTATTGCGGCGGCTTGATCGAGTAGATCGGGCCGAGCAGCGGATGCGAGGCGTCGCGCTCCAGCCAGCCGTAGCGGAGCGTCGGGTGCATCATGGTGTGCAGGTGAAAATGGGTGTCGATGAACGGGATCGCCGCCATCTCTGCTCCTCCCTATCCGTCGCGCCTGTCCCCTCCCCGGGCATGGCGCAAACATGACCCCAATGCCGCCGCGCCCTCAGAGCGCCGCGGCGATCGCCTCCCCCATGGCCTGGGTGGACGCGGTCCCACCCATGTCGGGCGTGAGCACCGAGCGGCTCGCGAGCACCCGCTCGATCGCCTTGACGATACCGTCGGCGGCTTCCTTCTGGCCGAGATGCTCCAGCATCATCGCCCCCGACCAGATCTGGCCGATCGGGTTCGAGATGTTCCGTCCCGCGATGTCCGGCGCGGAGCCGTGCACCGGCTCGAACATCGAGGGAAAGCGCCGCTCCGGGTTGATGTTGCCGGACGGCGCGATGCCGATGGTGCCGGCGACGGCAGGGCCGAGGTCGGACAGGATGTCGCCGAACAGGTTGCTCGCCACCACCACGTCGAAGCGCTCCGGACGGAGCACGAAATGCGCGGCAAGGATGTCGATGTGATACTGCGCCGTGGCGATGCCGGGGTTCTCGGCCGCGATGACCCTGAACCGCTCGTCCCAGAACGGCATGGTGTGGATGATGCCGTTCGACTTGGTCGCCGAGGTGACCGACTTCCGCGGCCGCTCGGCGGCGCGGGCGAAGGCGTAGCGCATGATCCGGTCGGTGCCGAACCGGGTGAAGACCGATTCCTGCAGCGCCATCTCGTGGTCGGTGCCCTTGTGCAGCCGGCCGCCGATCTCGGAATATTCGCCCTCGTTGTTCTCGCGGATGATCAGCATGTCGATGTCGCCCGGCTTCTTGCCGGCGAGCGGCGAGGGCACGCCGTCAAACAGGCGGACGGGCCGCACATTGGCGTATTGCTGGAAGTCGCGGCGGATCGGCATCAGGAGCGTCCACAGTGACACCGGGTCCGGCACGTTCGGCCAGCCGATCGCGCCGAGGAAGATCGCGTCGTGGCCGGCGATGCGGGAAAGGCCGTCCTCCGGCATCATCCGGCCGAAGCGGGCGTAGTGATCGCAACTCCAGTCGTACTCGTCCCACTCGATCGCGAAGCCCCACTTCCGTCCGGCGGCGTCGACGACGCGCGTGCCTTCGGGAACGACTTCCTTGCCGATTCCGTCGCCCGGAATGACGGCGATACGTGGATTTGCCATTGAGTTTGCGCCGGAACCCTTCGCCAACCCGCAGTCACACGGGCGCCGATCCAATAATATCGTTTCCATGAATAGCGGCAGCTCCGGGCGATGGCAAGGGTGGATGGTAGACGCCCCCAGCCCCGCCTGGTCCTCTTTCGTGGCCGTCGCCGGTCCGTCGGATGTCCTGTTCCGCGCAGCGTCCGGCGGATTTGCGCCTCCCGGTCTGCGCCGACGCATCTCCACGGGGGCATTGGCGGGTTGGCAAAGGCGATGGCTTGCCGTACGATAACGTTTCAATACAGTCGCCCGGCGGCGAGGAGGTCGGCGGGCGGGAGGAGCCTTCTTTGTCGGGTCAGAACGGGCAACGCGGGATCGTCACCGGCGCGGCAAGCGGCATCGGCAAGGCCGCGGCGCTGCGCATGCGCGGGGAGGGCGTGTCCGTGCTCGCCGTCGATCGCGACGCCGTCGGCCTCGCCGCGCTTGACGACGAGGGCTGCGAGACGATGACCGCCGACCTTGCCGACCTCGCCGACCGCGACCGCGTCGCGGAGCGCGGCGTCGACTCCGACTTCCTTGTCAATGCCGCCGGCATCATCCTCCTCAAGCCGATCACCGAGGTGACGGTCGAGGAGTGGCGGCGCGTCCAGACCATCAACGCCGAGGCGATCTTCTTCCTCTGCCAGAAGATCGGACCGCGGATGCGGCCGGGCGGCGCCATCGTCAATCTCTCCTCGAGCTCGGCCAAGCTCGCCTCGACCATCGAGGTCGCGACCTATGCCGCCTCGAAGACGACGATCCTGTCGATCACCCGCTCGTTCGCCTACGCCTTCGCCTCGCGGCCCGTACGGGTAAACGCCATCTGCCCCGGCATCATTGACACGCCGATGCAGGAGGCGGTGCTCGACCGCGTCGCGGACATGCGCGGCATGACGCCGGCCGAACTGAGCGCCGCCCGCAACAAGGCCGTGCCGCTCGGCCGCGCCGCCTCGCCGGAGGAATGCGCCGGCCTGATCTGGTTCCTCTTGTCGAAGGAGTCCGGCTACATGACCGGACAGGCGATCAACTACACCGGCGGCATGGTGACATGGTGAGCCTTATGGGGAGGAAGACATGAAGAAGCCGATGACAGTGTGCGTGACCGGCCTCGGCCACCCGGAGGGCCCGTACGAGCTCGACGACGGCCGCGTCATCTACGCCAACACCTATGCCAGCGAGATCGGGGTCTACGACCCGAAGACCGGCAAGTCCGGCACCTTCGCCTTCGTCGGCGGCGGCCCCAATGCCTGCATGCTCGGCACCGACGGCTGCGTCTACTCGACCCAGACGCCGAATGTCGGCGCCTGGGTGGCGCCGGAGCACCGTCCGCCCTCGATCCAGAAGACGCATCCGAACGGCAAGGTCGAGATCCTCGTCACCGAGGCCGACGGACACGAGTTCCACGGGCCGAACGACCTCACCTTCGCCCCCGACGGACGGCTCTGGTTCACCGATTCCGGTGACTGGAACCCGGCCGACAAGCCGCATCCCGGCCGCCTCGTCTGCATCGAGAAGGACGGCACGGCGCATATCGTCGAGGAGCTCGAGTACGTCTACCCGAACGGCATCGTCGCCGAGCCGGACGGGTCGATCATCTGGGTCGAGTCCTACACGCTCCGCGTCGTCCGTCGGACGCCCGACG
>JALHRF010000276.1 GCA_022841545.1 Bauldia sp.
AGGCGCCGTTGATCACCGGGTACTTGGTGAGGAGCGTGTCCCAGATGCGGGCGACCTTCGAGACGTCCCAGTCGGCCGGCTGGGTGTCGAGCACCTCGATGTCCGGGTACTGCTTCACGACCGACTCGAAGCCCGCGGCGCGACCCTGGGCGCCGGTGTGGCCGAGGGCGCCCTGGGTCATGACCATGGTGCCCTTGCCGCCCATGGCGGTGACCAGCGCCTGGGTCATCGACGCGCCCATGAACTCGTTGTCCGGGGCGAGGAAGGTGTGGACGTTGATCGAATCGAGCGGCGCGATCAGCGTATCGAGGTCGATCACCGGGATGCCGGCGTCGATCATCTTCTGGACCGGCGCGGTCAGCGTGCCGATGCCGAAGGCCTGGATCGCGACGAAGTCCCACTCCTGCGTGGCCATGTTGTCGATGGCGGCGCGCTGCTTGGTGGCGTCGAGCTGGCCGTCGAACCAGGTGACCTCGACGTTGAACAGCTTGCCCCAATGCTCGGCCGCGGCCTTGCCCTGGGCGCACCAGCTCGCCTGCAGACCGGCGTTGGAGAACGCGGCCTTGAGCGGCTTCTCGGAGCGGCCGACGCCGGCGTCCTGCGCCATCGCGGAGGTAATTCCGATGCCGCCGAGGGCGGCCATCGCAAAAGCCGAACCGCCGGCCATCTTGAAGAATTCGCGCCGCGACTGCGGCGACATTTCAAAATCTGACATTTCTGGTTTCCTCCCATGGACTCCAGCGAAGGGGACATTGCGACCCCCGCCGAGGACGGCCAAATTGTCGGATGAAATCCACACTGGCAAGCGCAAACTGGCGCCTGCGGCGTCACCGCCGGCAGACATTGCTCATATGAAGGCACCCGAAAGGGCGAGCGTCGCCGCGGGCTTTACGACGTGAATGACGGGCCTGAAGAATCTACCCGGATCACGGGTCGGCGCGGCAGGAGGCGCTGCCAGGACCCGTCAGGTCTCGATCGCCACGACGTGATTCTTGCGCATGGCCAGCGCCATGTCGCCGCGCTTCACCTTGAGGGCGGCCTCGCCGAAGAGCTCGCGCCGCCAGCCATGGAGGGCCGGGACATCGGCGCGGTCGTCGGCGGCGATCGCCTCGAGGTCGTCGACGGTGGCGATGACCTTGGCCGCGACACCGTGGTTTTCGCTGATCATCTTGAGCAGGACCTTGAGCAGATCGACGGCGGCGCCGTTGCCGTTGCTGGTGGAGCGGTGCTTGGGCAGCTTCGGCATCTGGTCCTTGGGCAGGGACAGCGCCTTCCTGACCGCAGTCAGGATGTCCTCGGCCGCGCGCGAGCGCTCAAATCCCTTCGGAACCGTGCGAAGCTGCGACAGTGCGGCAGGGGTGGTCGGCTGCTGCTGTGCGACCTCGTAGATCGCGTCGTCCTTGATCACCCTGCCGCGCGGCACGTCGCGCGACTGGGCCTCGCGCTCCCGCCACGCAGCCAGCTCCTGAAGGATGGCGAGTTCCACTGGCTTCCGGACACGAAGCTTGAGGCGCTTCCAGGCCTCCTCGGGTTCCAGGCGGTACGTGTCGATCGAGGTCAGCACCTCCATCTCCTCGCGCACCCACTCGGTTCGGCTCTGCTCGTCGAGCCGGGCCGACAGGGCAAGGTAGACCTCGCGGAGGTGGGTGACGTCGGCGAGCGCATAGTCGATCTGCTTCTGGCTGAGCGGCCGCCTGCTCCAGTCGGTGAAGCGCGACGACTTGTCGATGCGGGCGCCACTGGTCCGCTCGACGAGTTGGTCGTAGCTGATCGAATCGCCGAAGCCGCAGACCATGGCGGCGACCTGGGTATCGAATACCGGGTGGGGAATGAGGTTTCCGAGGTGGTAGGCGATCTCGATGTCCTGCCGCGCGGCATGGAAGACCTTCACCACCTTCTCGTTCGTCATCAGTTCGAAGAGCGGGGCAAGATCGAGGTCCGGCGCGAGCGCGTCGATGATGAAAGCCTCTTCCGGGCTCGCCATCTGAACGACGCAGAGCTTCGGCCAATAGGTCGTCTCGCGCATGAACTCGGTGTCGACGGTCACAAAATCGAAGTGAGCGAAGCGCTTGCAGATCGCCGCGAGTTCGTCGGTACCGGTGACTATCGACATGCCGTTCCTATAGCCCAGCCGACGATCCTTGTCGCCCGTCGCCGGAGCAAATCCACGAGGCGAGTGCGGGGCTTAGCAAAGGCGCATGGGGGCCGTAAAGGGGCCCGCCGGATCGAGGCGAGGAAGGGTCGGAAAGCTCGCCGAAACAACTGGGACAGCGCGGGTTTCGGCGCGAAACACAATCTTAAGTAGCGATAGTCTCTGGACTACACCTGCCAGGCAGCGAACGGAAGCGCCATGGGGGTTGCGACGCCGAGTCTCAGAGGACGAAGTCGTCGGCCGACAGTCTGTCGGCGCCGAAGACCTTGATGGCAAAGTCGGCCAGGCCATCGCCGTTGCGGTCGGCCTGGACGAGCAGGTACTTGCCGAAGTCGAAATAAACGAGCTGCCCGGGGGCGCCGGTGAACGGTGATTCGCCCATGAATTCCAGAGGCTTGTGCCCATTTGCCAACAGTTTGGCGTTGATGGCGCTGAGGTCGATCTGGTCGGCGTGCCGGGTGAAGTCGAGGATCGTGTCGCGCGATCCGGCCGACGGCTTGCTCTGAACGATGGCCGTATAGACAAAAACATCGGCCCCGGCGCCGCCGGCAAGCTTGTCGGCGTGGCGGCCACCGGTCAACACATCGTCGCCGGCGCCGCCGTACAACCTGTCAGCGGCATGTCCGCCATGGAGTTCGTCGTCGCCGGCGCCGCCCTTCAGCCGGTCGGCGCCATTGCCGCCGTAGATCTCGTCATCGCCGAGGCTGCCGGCGACCCGATCGGCTCCCTGCCGCGCATGGACAAGGTCATCAAACACGCTGCCCTGAAGTCGTTCCGGCAGTTTCGTACCCGCGATCAGATACTGGCCGTCCGGATCGAGTCGGTAGATGGTGATCCCGGCGGGGTCGGTCTTCTTCCAGTAGGCGACATCGTCGTGGATGCCGATGTGATGCTCGTTGTCGATGATGTCGATGTTGTCATAGACCTTCAGGGTGCCGTCGTGGTTCACCGCGAGCACGGTGGTGGTATGGCCCGCGCCGGTTTTGTCCCACTCGAGCCGGACGATATCGCCCGGCTGGACCAGGGTGTTCCAGTCGATGACAGGGGTTTCGCTGTCGGAGCCGCGGTAGGCGATTCGCCAGAACCCGCCCTCGACGTTCGATCCGGGCTCGAGATACTGGTCGGGCAGCGGCATGGGCGCACCCGCGGCCGCGGCGACATTGTCGGCGATCCAGTTGCAAAGCTCGGTATTGAAGACCCGGCCATAGACGTCCTGGAAGCTCTCGGCCGCCTTCACGACATTGTCGGGGAGGGGCTTGCCGGGGGTGTAGCCTGAGCCCCGGACCAGGTCGATCACGGCTGGGTCGACCGCCCAGAGCGAATAATCGATATACTCGGCCTTGCGACCGTTCGCCGCCTCGGTGACCTGGACGCGGAGCTCGGGCGGGAAGGCGATGCTGTTGCCGACGAGGAAGGAGACCTCGTCGCCGCTGCGGACCTTGGTCGGCTCCGTGATCTCCTCGCCGTTGACGATCCAGCCCGAGCGAACGGGGTCGATGCCATTGACGGCAATCTGACCCCAGAAGTCGCCCGTACCCGTGAGCGGCTTCGCCGGGAGGAGGGTGATTCCCTTGAAATTGGGGTGCTTGGTGCCGAACGCCTGCTCGAAGAGCGACTCCAGCGATACCGTCTTCCCCGTCTCCGCGACCACCGGGACGGGGAGGGACGCCTGGAGGTAGGAGGGGCCGCGGGGCGTATAGGTCATCACCGTGCCGCCCGCGCCGTCGGACGTGAACGTGAAGTCCCTGGCCGAGAGCGTCTGTTCGGACTTGGGCTGCCAGTCGAGGTCCGCCGGGTTGATCAGGCGGACCGACAGGTCGGCCTCGATCGCGCCCTTCTGGTTCTTGTTGCGGTAGAGGGTGAGTTCGCCGTTCTCATAGGAGGCCGACTTCACGCGCACATCGTCGAGATAGAAGCGGTTGCCGCCGTATTCGGTGAGGCCGACCTTGGCGTGGAAGTCGTCGATATCGCCGATCGAAACGGTGCCGGTGCCGTCGGCGAGGAGGAGTTTCTGACCCGGGCCGATCGTGCCGTCGATGTCGAAGCGGCCGCCATTGTCGATCTCGATGATGCCCTGGCCGATCAGCTCCAGCCCTTCGCCGCTGGTCGCCACGCCCTCGACCTGGATCAGGCCGTTGTTGGTGAAATGCTCGCCGGTGAGAGCGAGCAGACTCTCCTGCGTGACGAGGATCAGCCCGCCGTCATCGAGGACGAAGTTAGCCGTGCTGCCGTTGCTGCCGGCGTCGATGGTCAGGCTGCCGCCGCCGACTGCCTCGACCAGGATGCGGCCCAGATAGGAGGTGGTGCCCTGGCTCAGGATGCTCGCCTCGGTCGGCGTCTCCACGTTGCCGCGGACGTAGACGATCATCGGCGCGGCAGGACTTGGCTCGAAGGTGACGTGGATGGCGGTGAGCGCCACGGAGCCG
>JALHRF010000277.1 GCA_022841545.1 Bauldia sp.
CTCGCGCTCGAGCCAGCGGATGAGCGACCGGATGCCGGCGATGCCGCGGGCGATAGTGCGCGACCCGGCGCCATCCTCCCGGCGTGCGGCGAGGAAGGCGCGGATGTCGGCGACGCGAAGCGCGGCCACATCGGCGACGCGCGGCGGCCCGCCGAGATGGGGGGTGAGGAAGACGAGGAACTGCTCGACGTCGCGGGAATAGGCCTCGACGGTCTTCGCCGCCAGCCGCCGCTCATGGGCGAGATGCCGCCGCCAGCGCTCGACCGCCTTGAGGAGGTCGGGCCTGGCGAAGACGAGCGGGGTTTGCGCCATGATCCGTAAGCCGGTTGATATTCGCCTATCAGGCCCGACCCGGGCTTTATCCGACGTTAACGCGAAGCCAACCGGCGTCGCGTCTGGCCCTGCTGCCAGCCGATTGTTTGGTCGGGTAGACCATCGTATCCTCCTTTCACAAAACGGGAGGGGAGCGAATGTCCAGATTTGCGTGGGTCTTTCTTGCCATCGCGCTTTCGTTGACGACGGCGGCGACCGCCCGCACGCCGATCGACGTCGCGCAGGTCAACAGCGCCCGCCTCGGCAGCGCCGTCATCCTCGAGGGATACATCGTCCATCATATCCGCGACGACTACTACAAGTTCCAGGACGATACCGGGTCGGTCCGGATCGAATTGGGCAGCTGGGTCAGCGGCGGACGGAACCCCGGGCCAAACACGCGGGTGCGGATTTCGGGCGACGTCGAGCGGGGCTGGTCGGCGCGCTACGTCTCGGTCGAGCGGCTGACGATCCTGAACTAGCGCGGGTCGCACGGGTCCCATGCTGAGCAACATCGAGATCGCCCGGGCGGCGAAGCCGAAGCCCATCGTCGAGGTCGCGCGTGGCCTCGGCATCCCCGACGCGGCCGTCTACAATTACGGGCCCTACAAGGCGAAGATCGACCTCAACTGGCTGAGCCGCCTCGATCGGCCGGACGGCCGGCTCATCCTCGTCACCGCGGTGACGCCGACGCCAGCCGGCGAGGGCAAGACCACCACCACGGTGGGGCTCGGCGACGCGCTCAACCGGATCGGCAAAAAGGCGGTCATCTGCCTCCGCGAGCCGTCGCTCGGGCCGTGCTTCGGCATGAAGGGCGGGGCGGCGGGCGGCGGCTTTAGCCAAGTGATCCCGATGGAGGACATCAACCTCCATTTCACCGGCGACTTCGCCGCAATCGCCGCCGCCAACAATCTGCTCGCGGCGATGGTCGACAACCACATCTACTGGGGCAACGCGCTCGGCATCGACCAGCGCCGCGTCACCTGGCGGCGGGTGGTCGACATGAACGACCGGGCGCTCAGGTCGATCGTCTCCTCGCTCGGCGGCGTCGCCAACGGCTATCCCCGCGAGGACGGATTCGACATCGTCGTCGCCTCGGAGGTGATGGCCATCTTCTGCCTCGCCACCGGCATCGACGACCTGGTCGAGCGGCTCGGGCGGATCGTGGTGGCCGAGACCCGCGACCGGAAGCCGGTGACCGCCGCCGACCTCAAGGCGCATGGCGCGATGGCGGTGCTCCTCAAGGAGGCGCTGTCGCCGAACCTCGTCCAGACCATCGAAGGCAACCCCGCCTTCGTCCATGGCGGGCCGTTCGCCAACATCGCCCATGGCTGCAACTCGGTGGTGGCAACGCGGGCGGGGCTGAAGCTCGGCGATTTCGTCGTCACCGAAGCCGGGTTCGGAGCGGACCTCGGCGGCGAAAAATTCCTCGACATCAAGTGCCGGATGGCGGGGCTCCGGCCCGACGCGGCGGTGGTGGTGGCGACGGTCAGGGCGCTGAAGATGCATGGCGGCGTCGGCAAGGAGGACCTCGGCGCCGAGGACGTCGCCGCGGTGAAGCGCGGCGGCGCAAACCTCGTCCGCCACCTCCATAACCTCAAGCGGTACGGCGTGCCGGTGGTGGTGGGGATCAACCGCTTCGGCACCGACACCGAGGCGGAACTCGACGCGGTGATCGAGGCGGCCCGCGGCGAAGGCGTGGCGGCGGTGGTGTGCACCCACTACGCCGAGGGGTCGGCGGGGGCCGAGGCGCTGGCGCAGCACGTCGTCCGCCTCGCCGAATCCGGCGCCGCGCAGTTCGCGCCGCTCTATCCCGACGAGATGCCCCTGTTCGAGAAGATCGAGACCATCGCCAAGGCGCTCTACGGGGCGAGCGAGGTGACGGCCGACAAGGCGATCCGCGACCAGCTCGAGCGCTACGAGTTAGCCGGCTATGGGAACTTCCCGGTGTGCATGGCCAAGACCCAGTATTCGTTCTCGACCGACCCGGCGCGGAAGGGCGCGCCGTCGCACCATGTCGTGCCGGTTCGCGAGGTGCGGCTCTCGGCCGGGGCGGGATTCATCGTCGTCATCTGCGGGGAGATCATGACCATGCCCGGCCTGCCGCGCGTGCCGGCGGCGGAGTCGATCCGGCTCGACGCGGACGGCAACGTGGTCGGGCTGTTCTAGCCGGCCACTCCGGCATCGTAGTGCCGCCGTGCCGCCTTGATCGGCGCATGGTTCGCGACCGCCCATTGCGCCAGGCCGCCGAGACGGTCGTGGAGCGAGCGGCCGAGGTCGGTGAGGGCGTATTCGACCTGCGGCGGGTTGGTCGGGAAGACCTTTCGCGAGATCAGGCCGTCGCGTTCGAGGTGGCGCAGCGTCACCGCCAGCATGCGCTGCGAGATGTCGCCGATGGCGCGCTTCAGCGCATTGAAGCGATAGGGGCCGTGCTCGTCGAGGAGCAGGATCACGAGCACGCTCCAGGCGTCGCCGATCCGGTCGAGCACGTCGCGAACCGGGCACTTCTCGGCGTCGGCGGCGTCGCGGGAGGCCCGCCATTTCGACAGGTCGCGGCCGGATCCGGCCTGATTCGCCAATGATTCCATGGAGGTTCCCGCGGTGTAACCAGGTGAACGGAACGTGCGTCCTTCACAACATGGCAGCATTCACGCATCTAGTCACTATTCGTAACCACATCAAGGAATGCATGCCATGTCCACGCTCCTCGTCACCGGCGCCTCGGGCCACCTCGGCCGCAGCGTCGTCGAGATCCTCCTCGAACAGAAGGCGGGGACGGTCATCGCCGGCACCCGCGACGCCCGGAAGGTCGCCGACCTGGCGGTGAAGGGCGCGGAGGTGCGGGTCATCGACTTCGACAAGCCGGAGACGCTGGCCGAGGGACTGAAGGGCGTCGACCGCCTCCTCCTCATCTCGACCGATGCGCTCCAGACGCGGACCGAACAGCAGCGACGGGTGGTGGAGGCGGCGGCGACGGCCGGCGTGAAGCACGTCGTCTACACCTCGGCGCCGGCGGCGCGGCCGACGGACAAGAGCCTCGTCGCCAATTCCCACTACTGGACGGAGCAGGCGATTGCCGCGAGCACGATTCCGGGCTGGACGGTGCTTCGCAACAACATCTATGCCGAGATCATCCTGATGGGCCTCGCCAACGCGCTGAAGAGCGGCCAGCATTACACGGCGACCGGCAAGGCCGGGCGGAACTACGTGACCCGCGAGGATTGCGCCGCAGTCGCCGCCGCCGCGCTCGCCTCGGACTTCGATGGCAAGCGCATCCTCGACGTGACCGGACCGGCCCCGGTGACTCAGGACGAAATCGCCGCGCTCGCGGGGGCCATCGCCGGCAAGGCCGTGACCCATGTGCCCCTCCCGCCCGATGCGCTCCGCCAGGGCCTGATCGGCGCCGGGCTGCCGGACTTCTACGCCGACGTCCTGGTCGCCTTCGATGTCGACGCGGCCGAGGGCTATCACGCCATCGCGACGCCGGTGGTCAAGGACTTCGCGGGCCGGGAGCCGACTTCGGTCAAGGCCTTCCTCGAGGCGAAGACGGACGCGATTCGGGCGATGGTGTAGGGTGAGGAGTTCCTCACGATCGAGGGCGGAGACGTGTCGTGCGGGTGGTCGACATTGACGAGGCGAAAGCGCATCTGTCGCGCCTGATCGACGAGGCAGCCGGCGGCGAGCCCTTCATCATTGCCAGGTCAGGCGAGCCGCTGGTCAAGGTGATCGCCGTCGACGCTCCCGCGCGGATGAGCACTCGGATCGGCTTCATGGCCGGACAGGTTTCCATCCCTGATGATTTCGATTCCCTGAGCAGCCAAGAGATCGAACAGCCTTTCGGGCTGGAGCCCTGAGATTGGGCCGCCCCCTTGCCGCTTCCGCCTTTCGGCCCAGATGGTACGGGCGAGGGACCGACCTGAGGAGAACCAGCCAATGTCACTATTCGCCCGCACCGCCCTGGTCGGGGTCGTGCTCATCGCAGCCGGCGCCGGGGCGGCGCTCGCCCATCACGGCTGGGTCTGGGCCTCCGACGAGGACTTCGTCCTCGAGGGCCAGATCGTGGAAGTCTATCTCGGCAACCCGCACGCTTCGCTGAAGGTGACGGCGGACGGGAACGTCTGGACGGTGGAACTCGCGCCGCCGTCGCGGACCGCCGCCGCCGGCTTCGTCGAAGGCGTCGCCAATGCCGGCGATGCGGTCACGGCCTATGGCCATCGCTCCAAGGACATGG
>JALHRF010000278.1 GCA_022841545.1 Bauldia sp.
CCGCCGCGGCATTTCCCGCAGTGTCCCGCGTCCCGCCCGCCGCCGCGGAAGCCATGGAGCCGCCGCGGGTCGAGGCCGACGCACCGCTGGTGCCGCACGCGCCCGACGATCCCGGCCCGCTGCCGCCCGACCCCGACGACCTCGCCGCCCGACGTCGTTTCCGCCTGTTCTGACGTTCTTCTTGAACCCGGCCGGTCTTGCCGCTATCAGAACCGGCAAGCCGCATTAGCTCAGGTGGTAGAGCACCTCATTCGTAATGAGGGGGTCGCTGGTTCGAGTCCGGCATGCGGCACCAACACCATCCCGTTGCTTAAGCTCCGGACGTCCGATCGTCCCCGCCCGGCCTTCTCCATAGGTCGCCGTGGCGGCCCGAAGGCAAAGCGACATCCCGATCGTGGAATCCCGGCAAGTCGGCGATGCGGTGCTGGCCGCTGTCGACGGAGGGGGCCGGGACGGGTTGTAGCGAAGGTCCGCAGGCCCGTCCGGCTCGGGTTTCTCCCATACCCGCTGTTCTCGGCTCCGGTTCCCGGTATGATCGAGCGGGTTTCGACAGGGGAGAACTGAGATGACCGTGCTTTCGACCACCGGGCGTTCGCTTGCGGCGATGCTCGCGACGACCGCCTTCACCGGGCTCCTGGCCGCGCCGGCGCTCGCCGCCGGCCTCGTGATTTCGAACTGGGACGGCTACATGGCGCCCGACGCCGTCGCGCAGTTCAAGGCGGCGACCGGGAACGACGCCGAGGTGGTGGTTCATGCCACCAACGAGGAGATCATGGGCAAGCTCGTCGCCTCGGGCGGCAAGGGCTACGACGTGGTCTTCGTCTCCTCCCCGTTCGCCGAGGTGCTCCAGAATCTCGGCCTGGCGGAGACGATCGATCACGCCAAGGTCCCGAATCTCGCCAATCTCTACCCCGAGGCCAACGCCCTCGCGCACGATCCCGGCAACACGTTCTCGGTCCCCTACACCTGGGGCACCACCGGACTCTGCTACCGGTCCGATCTCGTGGCCGACGCGCCTGATTCGTGGAACGACCTCCTTGCCCCGAGCGACGACCTCACGGGCAAGACCACCATGCTCGCCACCGATCGCTGGCTGCTCGCCGCCGGCCAACTGGCCAAGGGCTACTCGGTCAACGAGACCGACCCGGCGAAGATGGCCGAGGTCCGGGACGCGCTGATCGCCGCCAAGAAGACGCTGCTCGCCTATGATGACACCACCTTCTACTCGAAGCTGGTGTCGGGCGAGGCGCTCCTCGTGCAGGCCTGGGACGGCTGGTGCAACTACGGCATCGCCGAGAACAAGGACATCAAGTACGTCATCCCGGCGGAAGGCTCCGACCTCTGGCTCGACACGATGGTCGTGCTGAAGGCATCGGAGAACAAGGACGCCGCCTTCGAGTTCATCAACTTCATGCTCGACGCCAAGAACCATGCCTGGGCGGCCGAGAACATCCTCTACAAGGTGCCCAACCAGCCGGCGATGGAGAGCCTCCCCGCCGATCTCGGCACGACCTACCCGAACATGGCGATGCCGGTCGCCGACCTCGTCAAGTTCGAGCAGCTCCGCGACGTCGGCGAGTCGCAGCGCGACTATTCGCGGATCGTCAGCGAGATCAAGGCGGCGCAGTAGGGCTCAGCCTCCTGCGTCCGACAGCCGTGTCATCCCGGCCAAGCGCGCCGAAGGTGCGCGCAGAGCCGGGACCCCGAGCAGGTGAGGCTCCTGCGCTTCACCGTCCCGGGGTCCCGTGCCGGCGGCGCGCCGCTTCGCGCTGCACCGCGCACGGGACGACATTGCCGTTTCGGCCCTCTCCGCCGCCATGACCGCGTCGCCCCGCGCCCGCTCGAACCTCCTGATGGCGCCGGGGCTCGCCTGGCTCGCGGCGCTGATGATCGTCCCCTGCACGCTGGTGCTGGCCATCGCCTTCTTCCGCCGCGGCATCTATGGCGGGATCGAGTACACCTTCACGCTCGAGAATTTCGCGCTGGTCTTCGACCCGCTCTACGCCGGCATCTTCCTCAACTCGGCACGGATCGCGGGCCTCGCCACGCTGCTTGCGCTCCTCGTCGGCTACCCCGCCGCCTATGCCATCGCCGCCGCCCCGGCCCGGCTCCAGCCGCTCCTTCTGTTCATCGCGGTCCTGCCCTTCTGGTCCAACTACCTGATCCGCACCTATGCCTGGATCGTGCTCCTCAACCGCGAGGGCCTGTTCACCCAGGTCCTCCGCTGGTTCGGCTACACGGGCGAGCCGCCGTCGCTGCTCTATACCGAGGGCGCCGTCATCATCGGGCTGGTCTACAACTACCTGCCCTTCGTCATCCTCGCCTGCTACGCCTCGCTCTCGCGGCTCAACCCCGAGCTCAACGAGGCTTCGCGCGACCTCGGCGCCTCGGCCTTCACCACCTTCCGCCGCGTGACGCTGCCGCTCAGCGTCCCCGGCATCGCCGCCGGCGCGGTGTTCGTCTTCGTGCTGTCGATCGGCAATTTCCTGACCCCCGCGCTCCTCGGCGGCGGGCGCTTCCAGATGATCGGCAACCTCGTCTACGACCAGTTCCTCACCGCCAATGACTGGCCGTTCGGCGCGGCGCTGTCGATGGTGCTGATCGCGCTGATGATCGGCCTCCTCGCGCTCCAGGCCCGCGGCGCAAGCCGCGCCGCCGGCGAGACCGCACCGGCCCGCGGAGGCGACGATGGCTGAGCGTCGCCCCGGATCGGGGCCGGGCTTCAAGGTGTGGCTCGGCCTCGTCTTCGCCTTCCTCTACCTGCCGATCGCGGTGCTCGTCGCCCTCTCCTTCAACGCTGGCGGCCTGCCGACCGTATGGTCCGGCTTCTCGACCAAATGGTACGTCTCGCTCGTTTCGAACGACGACATCCTCTCCGCCGCGCTCAACACGCTGATCGTCGCCGTCGTCTCGACCGCGATCGCCACGCTCCTCGGCACGCTGCTCGCGATCGGCGTCGAGACGCGGCGGCGCAAGAGCCGCGGCCTCGAGGCGCTCCTGTTTGCGCCGATGGTGATCCCCGACATCGTGCTTGCCATCGCATTGCTCTCGTTCTTCTCGCTGCTCGATGTCACCATGGGGCTGCAGACCATCATCCTCGCCCATGTCGTCTTCAACCTCGCCTTCGTCTGCCTGGTGGTGCGGGCGCGGCTGAAATCGTTCGACTGGTCCATCGTCGAAGCCTCGACCGACCTCGGCGCCTCCGCGCTCACCACCTTCCGCCGCGTCACGCTGCCGGTGATCCTGCCCGCCGTCGTCGCCGGCGCGCTCCTCGCCTTCACGCTGTCGGTCGACGAGTTCATCATCGCCTTCTTCACCGCCGGCGCCGGGCGCGCCTCGACGACGCTGCCGATGCAGATCTATTCGATGATCCGCTTCGGCGTGACGCCCGAGATCAACGCGCTCGCGACGATCGTCATGGCAGTCAGCATCACCGCGCTGGTCATCTCCCAACGCGTCAACCGCGGCACGCTCACGCCATGACCGCGCCGCGCACGTTGCTCGCAATCGACCGCGTGACCAAGCGCTTCGGCACGGCCGTCGCCGTCGACGGCATCTCGCTCGACATCCACGAGAACGAATTCTTCGCGCTCCTCGGTCCCTCCGGCTGTGGCAAGACCACGCTGCTCCGCCTGCTCGCCGGCTTCGAGACGCCGAACGAGGGGCAGATCCTGCTCGACGGCGTCGACATCGCGCCCATCCCGCCCAACCGGCGGCCGCTCAACCTGATGTTCCAGTCCTACGCGCTGTTCCCGCACATGACGGTGCGCGCCAACGTCGCCTACGGCCTGGAGATGGAGCGGCTACCCCGCGACGAGATCGCGTCACGCGTCGCCGCGATCCTTGCGACGACCCACCTCACGGAACTCGCCGGCCGCAAGCCCGACCAATTGTCCGGCGGGCAGAAGCAGCGGGTCGCGCTTGCCCGCGCGCTGGTCAAGCGGCCGCGCGTCCTCCTCCTCGACGAGCCGCTCGCGGCGCTCGACAAGAAACTCCGCGGCGCGATGCAGCTCGAACTGAAGCGGCTCCAGCACGAGGTCGGCATTACCTTCGTCATCGTCACCCACGATCAGGAGGAGGCGCTGGTCATGGCCGACCGCATGGCGGTGCTGCGGAACGGCCGGCTCCTCCAGTGCGATACGCCGCACGAGATCTACGAACGTCCGGCGGACCGCTTCGTCGCCGACTTCATCGGCGTGATGAATTTCCTCGACGGCAAGCTGACGACGGAGGGCGTGGAGTTGGCCGACAGTTCGCGCATCGCCGGCGCTCTCCCGCCGGGCGCCGCGCCCGGCGCGCCCGCCACCGCCGCGGTGCGGCCC
>JALHRF010000279.1 GCA_022841545.1 Bauldia sp.
GACGCCGCGCTCTTCCTGGCCGCGACCGTCGGCCCGGACCGCCGCGATCGCTGGTCGCTGCCCGACGAGGTTGGCGACTGGGCTTCCGTCCCCCCGTTCCCGGCGGGCCTTCGCGTCGCCTTCTGCCCGACCTGGGGGGATGAGCCGGTCGAGCCGGAGGTCGCGGCCGTGGTCGCCGCGGCGGCCCGGTGCTTCGCGTCCGATCTCGGCGCGGAGGTGATCGAGACCGCGTCGCCGTTCGGGGATATCCAGGAGGCCAACCGGGCGATCGTCGCCATGGAGACCGACCTCACCGGCCTCCGCCGGCTTGCGGCCGGCCGCGAGCACGAGCTCTCGCCCGGGCTCCGGAGCCTGCTCGCGCGGGCCTACACCGCCGAGCAGTTCACCGACGCGATCACCGTGCGGAAGGGCGCCGTCAACGCCATGGCGCGGTTCATGGCCGGCTACGACGTGATCCTCACGCCGACGGCGCCGCTGCCGGCGTTCGGCATCGATCGCGACGGCCCCGGCGTTATCGCGGGCCGGACGGTGGCCGACGATGCCTGGTCGCCGTGCCTCTACCCGGCGAATCTCACCGGCCAGCCGGCGATCAGCGTGCCGGCGGGCTTCACCCCAGCCGGCCTTCCCGTCGGGCTGCAGATCATCGGCGAACGGCTCGTCGACCGGCTGGTGCTCGCCGCCGCGGCCGCCTTCGAGGCTGCCCGGCCCTGGGCGGACAGCCGCCCGCCGGTCTTCGCCTGACGATAGAGCGCGGGCCTACCGGCAGCGGCTGGTGATCGAACCGGATTCGAGCAGCTCGTTGAGGAGGGCCATGGTGGCAGCGCCCGAGCCCGTGAAGGGATCGAACACCGGCTTCTCGGAATACTTCAGGACGATGGTCTGGCTGGCCTTGGACACGTTGGCCTGCCCCATCGTCCAGCCGCCGAATTTCCGCGCCGGGATCTCGTCGAAGAGCAGGATGCGGACGTTGCTGTGCCGCTCGTCGCGGACGATCTCGTTGAAGAGTTCGCAGACGGCGTCGCGGCCGCCCTCGAGCACCTGGATGAAGACATCGCCGGAATAGCAGAGGAGACCGGTGACGCCGAGGCGCGGATTGTTGCGGCGCGACTGCTCGAGAATCGACTCGACCAGGCCCTCGCGAAGCGGCGCCATCGCGCGGCTGGCATAGAGGCAGCGGACCAGCATCAGGATTTCCCCTGGCCGACATTGATGAGCGAGAGAAACTCGCGGCGGAGCGTCGCGTCGGTGAGGAACGAGCCGCGCATGACGCTGTTGATCATCTTCGCGCCCGCATCCTTCACCCCCCGCCAGTGCATGCAGAAATGATCCGCCTCCATCACCACCGCGAGCCCGTTCGGGGCGACGATGCCGGAAAGGAGGTCGGCGACCTGGGAGATGGCCTCCTCCTGGATCTGCGGCCGGCTCATGATCCACTCCGCCAGGCGGGAATACTTGGACAGCCCGATGAGGTTGGAGTGCTCGTTGGGCATGACCCCGACCCAGAGCTTGCCCATGATCGGGCAGAAGTGATGGCTGCAGGCGCTGCGGACGGTGATAGGTCCGACGATCATCAGCTCGTTCAGGCCCTCGGCATTAGGGAATTCCGTGGTGCGCGGAGCCGCCGTGTAGCGGCCTTGGAAGACCTCGTTAAGGTACATCTTGGCGACGCGGCGGGCGGTGTCCTTCGTGTTGTGATCGTTCTCGACGTCGATCACCAGGCTTTCGAGGACGCCCTCCATCCTGCCGGCAACCTCGTCGAGGAGCGCCTCGAGATCGCCCGGGGCGAGGAAATCCGCGATGTTGTCATTGGCGTTGAAGCGGCGGCCCGCCTCGCGAATCCTGGCGCGGACCCGGGCCGAAACCGGCAGGACGTCTTCGGGGATTTTCGTGGTGTCGTTCATGGGCAGATCATTCTAGGCGAGGTGCTGGCCGCTATCCAGCGCGATCACTTCGCCGGTGACGGAGGTGTTGTCGACGAAATAGCGCACGGTGCGGCCGAAGTCGGCGAGATTGGGGGCGCGGCGGAGCGGCAACAGGTTGATTCGACTGGCGTATCGCTCCAGCGTCGTCTGCGCGCTCGGGACCACGGGACCGGGCGCGATGGCATTGACCCGAATTCGCGGGGCGTAAGCCCTGGCGAGGGCCAGCGTCGCGGCAAGGAGGGCAGATTTCGACACCTGGTAGGAAAAATGGTCGGGCTCGGGGCGGAAGACGCGCGGGTCCAACAGGTTGACGACATTGCCTTCCTCGGCTTCCGGCACCTGCGCGGCGAAGGCCTCGGCGAGAAAGACGGGCGCGGACAGATTGATGGCGAGCTGGCGCTGCCAGAGTCCGTAATCGAGCGCGCCGGGGACATCTTTCTCGTAGATCGCGGCATTGTTGACGAGGAGCGACAGCGGCCCGAGCGCGTCAGACGCGCCGACGACGATGTCAGACACGCCGACGACGTCAGCGAGATCGCCGACGACTGCGGCCGACACGCCGCCGCGGAGCCGGATGTCGCTCGCCAGCGTCTCGGCCTCCGATCCGGACGTGCCATAGTGGATCGCCACCGCCCAGCCGTGGGCGGCAAGGTCCTCGACGATGGCGCGTCCGACCCGCCGCGCGCCACCCGTCACCAGCGCCGTCTTCCTCGCTGTCGCCAATGCCATCGCCCTCCGCTGCGCGCCGGTTTCGACCGGCGAGGCTTCCGTCGGGAGAATGCCCCTTCATGGGGCCGCCGAACAGGCCGGGCCGCGAGAAGGCGGAAGCGTCATCCCGGCGGCAGCCTTGCCGCCTTCCGCCGCGCGTACTGGTCGGCGAGGGTGAACCAGCCGACGCCGGCCAGAACCAGCGCCGTGCCGAGGAGATCGACCAGCGTCAGCGGCTCGCCGAGGATGGCGACGGCAAGCGCGATGGTCATCACCGGCGACAGCGTGCCGATGGTGGCGTTGGCCTGGGCCGAGATGCGGTGGAGCGCGGCGTTGAGAAAGAACGAGGGCAGCACGGTCGCGCCGATGGCGATCATCAGGCTGAGGAGGAGCACCCGCTCGCTGACCACGAGGTCGGAGACCGAATGGGTGAGGAAGAACTGGACCAGCGCGCCGATCGCCGCGCCGCTCATGGCAATGCAGGTGAACAGCGCCGGACCGATCCTGGCGATCAGCGGCTTGGCGAGGAGCTGGTACAGCGCGAAGGCGATGGCCGCGCCGAGGATCAGCGCGGCGCCGAGCGCGATATGGTCGCCGCCTTCGCCGAGCTTCTCGGTGAAGATGACGGCGAGGCCGATGTAGCTGACGAGGATCGCCGCCACCGCCCGCATCTGGATCTTCTGGCCGAAGAACAGCGCGCCGAGCACCACGACGAACAGCGGATAGGTGAAGAGGATCAGCCGCTCGAACTGAGCGGAGATGTACTGGAGGCCGGCGAAATCGGTGTAGCTCGCGAACCAGTAGCCGAGGAGGCCGACCAGCGCCGCCTTGATCACCGCGTCCCGCGGCGGCAGCGCCTGGCCCGAGCGCTTCCGCTCGCGGACCGCGAGCCCGCCGATGATCAGGTAGATCGGCAGCGCCATCATCATGCGGAGCGCGAGCAGCGTGATCGCGTCGACCGAGCCGGAGGGATCGGCATAGGCAAGCTTGATGATGATCGCCTTGGTCGAGAAGAGGAGCGCCCCGACGAGGGCGAACAGGTAGCCGATCTGAACATAGGCAGGCGACGGCGGCGTTGGCGGCGCGGCCGGTGGTGGCTTGACGGCGGGAGGGTGAGGTTCGGGAGTCTGGTCGAGAGGCATGGGCGGTCGCTTCATGTCAGTGGCGACGGCCGGAGGAGTACGTCAGGACAAGCCGGCGCATCCTCGAGGGCCGCGCCGGTCGGGTGGTCAGGCGATCAGACGCCGACCCCGCCGCGCGCTGCGCGGAGCTGGATAAGTCGGAGAAGGGTGGCCGGTTTCGTCATGGCGCTTCGTGTATCACGGGAATGCTGCGTCGCCAGAAAGAAAAGAAGGGGCCCGGCGAACCAGGCCCCAAGTTTGTTTCTCAGGGAGGAGAGAGAACGAAAGCGGGGGAGGAGTGCCTTCGTTCGCCAAGGACCCTAGGCGAGGCGCGCTGAAGGCAGGCTGAAGCCGGCGTTGGCTGGTGTTCAGGGATGTCGGTCCCGCCGGGCCTCCTCTCCGGTGGGAGAGGATAGCGAAGCACGGCCGCTTCGCGGCCGATGCGGAGCTTGGTGAGCATCTGTATTTGGTGTCAAGGTGCGACGGGGGCATTTGGTTGCCATGTTCGATCTTTGGCGATGAGGGTATTTGCGAGGATGAGCATCTTCCTGGCGACG
>JALHRF010000280.1 GCA_022841545.1 Bauldia sp.
AGCACCCGGCGCGGAGATTCGAGCGCGACATCTTCAATGAGGTCCAGACGCCGCTGCGCAACTTCGGGCCGGCGAGCGTGAATGGGGTCTTCATTACGCCCCTCGCCCGCCGCCTGGCCGTGGAGGCTGGCCTCGACCCTGCCGCGATCACCGGCAGTGGGCCGCGCGGCCGCATCGTGGGCAGGGATGTCGAGATCGCGATGCGGGCGCGGCCCGCCGGCCAACCATCGCTTGCCCGCGCCGAAGCCTTTGACGAAATGATCGGCGAAATCCACCGCGAGCGGCCGCATGCCGTCCTCCCGGTCTCGACCATGCGCCGCACCATCGCGAAGCGGCTTACCGAGTCGAAGTCCGCCATCCCGCACTTCTATCTTCAGGCCCAGGTCGGCACCGATCGGCTGATGGTGCTTCGGGAAGACATCAATGCCGGCGCACCGAAGTCGTCCGACGGCGTCCCCGCGTACAAGCTTTCCGTCAACGACCTCCTGATCAAGGCGCTCGCCCTCGCCCTCACGGCCGTGCCGAGGGCCAACGCGATGTGGTCGGGGGACGGCGTGCTCGAGTTCGAGCATGCCGACGTTTCGGTTGCCGTGTCAGTGCCGAACGGACTGATCACGCCGGTGATCCGTGCGGCCGAGACCAAGACGCTCTCCGCCATCTCGGCCGAGATGAAGGCGCTCGCGCTCCGCGCCAAGGAAGGCCTGCTGCAGCCGAACGAGTACAAGGGTGGAACGACGACCCTCTCCAATCTCGGCATGTTCGGGGTCAACGCCTTCTCGGCAATCATAAACCCACCGCAGGCGACGATTCTTGCGGTGGGCACGAGCGAACGCGTCGCCGTCGAACGGAGCGACGGCAGTATCGGCTTCGCGGGCCGGATGACTGCGACGCTTTCATGCGATCACCGCGTCGTCGACGGCGTTCTTGGCGCCGAGTTGCTGGCGGCGTTCAAGGCCAATGTGGAGAACCCGCTGGCCATGCTGGTATAGGCGCCGGAGCCGCCATCCGTGCCTACCCCGTGCACACGGCGCGGCTGCGTCAGGGCACTCTCGGCCTCATGCTCGAAGCCGCGGTCCCGTTCGGCCCCGGGCCGAGGCCGTGGCGGGAAACGATCGCAATGCCGCCAACGCTGCCGGAGCACGGACAGCCGCTATCGCGCCTGAAATCGTGCCGGCCCTAGAGGGAGGGAGAGACACATGGCCAACACGATCGCCCGGAAGTCGCCACGTCCTGCGCGAGGCGGAAAGCCCGACGAGAGCTTCGATATCATCATCGCCGGCGGCGGCGCGACCGGCCTGGCCGCGGCATGCTTTGCCGGTTGGCTCGGCAACAAGGTTCTCGTGCTCGAGAAGGCGGCGGAGGTCGGCGGCACAGCGCTCAAGGCCGCCTTCTGGTACTGGGTCCCGAACAACGAGCCGATGAAGGCGCTCGGCATCGTCGACACGCGCGAGGACTTTCTCCGCTACGTCGCGCGGATATCGCGACCCGAAGCCTATGACCCCAACCATCCACGCTCGGGAATGAGCGAATGGGAATACGAGGCCTGCGCTGCGGTCTACGACAACGCCTCGAAGGCCACCGAACTGCTCCATGCGAAAGGGGCGCTGGAGTACCGTCACTGTGCAGGCGTGCCGGACTACTGGGCCGAGTTGCCGGAGAACAAGGCGCCGACCGGACGGGTGCTGGTCACCAGGCAGGCCAGGGACTCGATGTCGGACGGCGGCGTGCATGCTGTCAGAACGATGGCGGAAGCCGCGCGGAAAGCCGGCGCCGACATCAGGACCAGCCATCGCGTCCAGCGGGTGATCATGGACGACAACGGCAGGGTGGCGGGCGTCGAAGTCGACGATGCGGAAGGCAGGATGCGGCGATTCGCTGCGCGGAAGGCAGTCATTTTCGCCACGGGGGGCTTCACCCACGATGCCGACTTGCGCCGGAACTTCCTGGGCGCGCCTGTGAAGGGGGGCTGTGCGGCGATCACCAACGAGGGCGATTTCGTCCATATCGGGACCGCGGCCGGCGCCCAGCTTCGCAACATGAACCACGCCTGGATGTGTCCGGTGGTCTTCGAGAAGGTGGTCAACAAGGACCCGGACCTGATCGGAACCTTCTCGCCGTCCGGCGACTCGATGATCTACGTGGATCGGCACGGCAATCGCGTCACCAACGAAAAGCTCGCCTATAACGAGGCCGCACAGGCCTTCTTCAAATGGGACGCCGCCAAGTCCGAGTACCCCAACCTCGTCCTCTTCGCTATCTGGGACCAGCGAAGCCAGGAGAACTCCGCCAGCGACGAATATGGCCGATTCATCGTCCCGAAGGGCGCGGACAAGCGCCATGTCATCAAGGGCAACACCTGGCAGGAGCTGGCCGACAACATTGGCAAGCGGTTGAAGAGATACGCATCCGAGACCGGCGGCATCGAGCTCGCGCCGGCCTTCGTCAAGAACCTCAAGAAGACCGTCCCCCGCTTCAACGGCTTTGCCCGCGCGGGCAGGGATGCGGACTTCCATCGTGGCGAGCGGCCGGTCGAACTGCTCTTCAACGGCCCGACCGCCGCCAAGGCCGGGAAGAACCCGACCATGTTTCCGATCGGCGGCAAAGGCCCCTACTACGCCGCGCTGATGACCGGCGGCAACCTGGACACCAAGGGCGGCCCCGCGACCAACCCGAACGGACAGGTTCTCGACGCGCTCGGCGAGGTGATCCCGGGGCTCTATGGCGTCGGCAATTGCGTTGCATCCGCATCCGGCCGCGCCTACTGGGCGGGAGGCGGCACCCTCGGCCCGTTCATCGCCTTCGCCTATCTCGCGGCCAACGCCGCCAGCGCGGAGCCAGGGCGCGAGACATCGAGAAAACGCGACGCTGCATGAGGCACGCCTTTCAACCCGAGCTCAGCCGGCGGGAGCGTCGGTGCGACTCCCGGGCGCGTCGGACGCGCTCCGCCTCAGTCGGGTGACGACAACTGGAGCAACAGTTCGAGATTGTCGGGCGAAGGCTTGCGTTCACCCCGCTCGATCTGCTGGGCCAGTTGCACCACGGCGCCGTTCATTCTGGCCGGCAGGCCGAGACGGTTCGCCTCGGCGAAGACAAGGCCGTTCAGATCATCGACCTCGCTGTGCCGTCCCTTCATCCAGTCCTGAAGAACCGTCGTGATCGTGCTCGGAAGCGTGAACCCGGTGAGCAGGACGTCGAGGAGGGTGTCCACGACGCGATTTGACTGCCGGAGGTCATCCGATTTCAGGCCGAAGATCGGCAGCGTCGGATAGCCTCGAGCGACGCCGGCGTCGAGCGCCTCCTGCCCGCATTGGATCATCAGTTCGCGCATCGCCGGTATGGCGGCGGCCTGGTGGATCGACAGGCCGAGGACTGCGGTGGACACGAGGGTGGTGGCGTTGCTCACCAGCTTCATCCATTTGGTGGCGCGGATATCTTCGACGATGTCGACGGCGCCGGAGTGACGAAGCAACGCAGCGACCTCCTCCTCCCGACCCCGCGTCGCAGGATCGATACTGCCCACGGCGAACCAGGAGCGAGGTGGGGGAGACTGGCGCACCGCTACGCCGGGATCGAACATCGAGGAGGAGATCTCGATCACGCACCCCATCGTGCGGTGCGAACCGACGGCTTCGGCGATGATGTCGGTGGTCATGCCGTTCTGCACGCCGACGAGCAACCCCTCGGGCTTCAGGTAAGGCGCGATGAGGTGGCTGGCCCACCGCGTATCGTATGCCTTCACCACCAGGAGCACGATGTCGAAGCTTTCGCGAAAGGTGCAAATATCGCAAAGGTTGAAGGCGCGAACCGGAACCTCGAGCGTTTCGTCCGGCATGTCGATGCGCGCACCACGCCGACGCATGGCCGCGACGTTCTCGGGCCACTGGTCGATAAGCACGACATCGTGCCCGGCCCGCGTCAGATCGGCGCCGATCGACATGCCGTTGGCCCCGGTTCCCAGCACTGCGATCTTCCTGGTCACGATCCCTCCCCCGGTTTCAAGCGCATGGGTGCGATGCGCCTCGCCTGCCGATCACCCGAGACGAGCGGCCCAACAACAAAGACCATCCAAGATAACACCGGGCTCGCCCAAACATTCATTTTGGACTTCTTTCCTGTTCTCGACCATCGTGTGGACCTGCGAAGCCTCCCGGAGCGATCGGCGGAATGGCTGAGCAACGCGGAAAGACCGCGCAGATCTCAAGGCCGTCGGCAGAACTGCGGGACGCAAGGCGACAAGCGGCAGCGCCCACAGCATTCGATCCGACCTCCGGGAATGCCGTCGAGACGCTTCGC
>JALHRF010000281.1 GCA_022841545.1 Bauldia sp.
CCGGGAGGGGGCGGCCGTGGCCAAGGGGACGGTGCTCGGCTACAACGGCGACACGGGCGATGCCCGGGGCACGTCGCCTCACGTCCATTTCGAGATCCACCCCGGCGGGGGCGGGCCGGTCCGGCCCTACCCCATCGTCAGCGCCTGGCCGCGCCTCGGCTGACTGGAGTGGCGCTTCGGCCCGCAAGCGCGTTACGGGGTGATCGAGTTGCGCGTGCGGCGCCCGACAGCGGAACCTGCCGAGAATCAGGCACCAGGGAGCCTGAGCGCCTCGGATCGTATGCGGTACTCGTCAGCGTCAATCTCGCCCCTGGCCAGCCGCTCCGCGAGGATCTGGTCTGCGGACTGCCGAGCGGGTGTCGCCTGCGCTTTGTCCAGCAGATGGGACTGTGTAGTGCTGCGCCAGACGAGGAAGACGCCCCAAGCGACGAGAGCAAGGAAGGCCAGCATCGTCAAGCTCATCAGGAGCCAGCCGCCCCAGCCCCAGTCGCCGTTATGAGCGTAGTCGCCGTACATGGCTACTCCAGTCTCGGCCTTTTATCCAACCGCGAGGAAGTCTGACCGCAGAGCAGAGGCGTGGCATCGGGGGATCTCCCTCGTACGAACTGCGGATTCCCCGACGAGGCGCGGCGTCCACCGAGGGGAATGTCGAGACCGACAGGCGATAGGACAAGCATCCGTACTCAGAGGTAGCTGAGTGGATTGACAGCGGCACCGTTGACGCGGATCTCGAAATGAGAGTGCACGCCGGTGGAGTTGCCCGTCGTCCCCATGCCGGCAAGGACCGACCCCTGTGCGACGCTCTGTCCGACCGACACGGAGAGGCTCGCATTGTGCGCGTACGCCGTGCTGATGCCCGCACCGTGATCGACGACGACGAGGTTGCCGTAGCCGCCACTCCACCCCGCGAGGATGACGGTGCCCCCGCTCGCGGCGACGATCGGGCTGCCGCTCGCGCCAGCGATGTCGATGCCCTCGTGCATGCGCCCCCACCGGGGTCCGTACTGCGAGGTCAATGTGCCCTGCGCAGGCCAGATGAACCCGGAACCGCCCGATGGCGGTGGCTGCACCGGGACGGGAGCGGGGGCAGCGGGGGTGGGCTCCTGCGCGCTGCGGATCGCTGTGGCGAGGCGAGCCGAACGGGCTTGCAAGCCCCGCGTTTCGACCTCGAGTTCCTGGCGGTCGCCCTGCACGCCGGCGAGCAGCGTGCGGCGCTCTCCGAGGAGCTCGGCCAGTCCGGCCCGCTGGCCCTCCAGTCGGGCTCGTGCCGCGAGAGCCTGCTCGGCCGCCTCCTCCGCGCGCGCCTCGGAGCGGACGACCTCGCCACGGATGTCTGCGATCTGGTCGACGCGCACGCGCGTCTCGTCGGCGAACGCTGAGACGGCGTCCGCAAGACCGGCGTCGCGATCCGCGATCCCCTCGATCAGATCGACCGTCTCCAGCGCCGAGGAGAGGCTACCCGACTCGACCAGCAGCAGGATGGGATCAGGCTCGCCACGGACGTAGAGCTCACGAAGACGTCGCGCCAACAACACCTGACGGCGCGCCAGAGCGCTGCGCGCTGCGGCCAGGCGGTCTCGTTCGACCGCGAGATCGCGCGTGAGTCCCTCGAGCCGGGCGCGAAGATCAGCGAGATCTCGCTCGAGACCCTCGGACCGTTCGCGTAGGGGGATCAGCCGAGCCTCCACAGCCTGGATGCGCTGACCGTACGCCTCGACGTCCGTCGTCAGGACGCGCTCTTGATCGCGGGCTTCCTGCAGCCGCTCCTGAGCCCGCTCGAGCCGGCCATCGGCGCCTCCCTGGGCTGCGGCTCGAGGGACGGCGAGAACCCCGACTAACAGCACGAGGATGCCGGCGAGGACTGCAAGCACGGTGATCGAGCGGCCCGCCGGCCGGCCATGGCCCGTCTGTCGCGTCACGTTCGCACGTCCGGGTAGCTGGAGAGGACGAGGCGCAGGACCTCGGGCGTCGGCCGGTCCGCGTCCTCGAGGCGCCGCAAGGCGTACGTGAATCCCGCGCAGGTCGCCTTCTGCAGGCTAGCGGTGCGAGCTTCGGGTGCGCCGAACCACAGGAGAACTCCTTCAAGGGCCAGCGCGGCCGAGAGATGCACTTCCGTCGAGACCTCGCTGAGGGCGACACCCGCGAGAGCCGCGGTCGAGGAGGCCATGGCCAGGGCCGACGGCGCAGGCCCCTTTACAGCCGCGACGGGTCCCTCCCGGGCCTCGATCAGCCGTCCGACGACGCTGGGCTCGCCGGGTCTCGTCCGCGGGACCAGCCGGCGGCCGGCGACTCTTTCGGCCCAGGACTGACCGAACTCCTGCGGGGGCGGCGGTTCCGCCATGGTCGCCGCGAACTGCATGATCAGCTGCCGGACACGGGGTGTCAGGCTTCGGGCGGTCTGCCGAAGGGTAAGGGCAGCGAAGCAGACCGGGAGGCGGAGGCGATCGAGTGACTCGCTCTCCGGCCAGCGCTGTGCCGTGGGTTCGAGGCTGACCGCGGCGGCGGACCCGCCGTACAGGTCCACTTGAATGGCGACGACAGGGCGCTTGCGCTTCACCGATCTGGGTCCGCGGCCACGAGGTGCGGAAACGGATTGGTCGCCGCGGAGCCGCCAGGATGAATCTCGAAGTGGACGTGAGGTGCTCCGAAGCGCGCGTCGCCGGTGTTCCCGTTCGCGCCGACGCGCTGACCGGCGGTCACCCTGCTGCCCTCGTCGAGCCCTGGTGTGATCGAGTCGAGGTGAGCGTAGTAGTACTCCGTCCCGTCGCTGCGGCGCAGCCAGATGTAGATGCCACCGAGTCCCCGCTCTGTCCGGCTGAGGCGGTCGACCACCGCGTCCGACACCGCGACGACCGGTGCGCCGCGGTCGGCAAGGATGTCGTTGCCCTCGTGGGGCCCTTGCCCCCGCGGTGCGCCGTAGTCGTCCGAGTAGCTGTTTGCGGCCGCGAGCGGGAACGCGTCCAGAAAGCGGCTGCTGCCCGGGGACGACGCCGTTCCCGGCGCTGCGGCCGCGCGGCGCGTCTGGAGGCCGATGCGTCTCTGCAGGGCTGCGTCAGCCTGCCCGGTCACGGGGAAGCCGAGCCGCCGCTGCATGCGTTCGACGGCTCGCTGCGTCGCTCGCCCGAAGATCCCGTCGGTCGCCACGGCAAGACCTCGACGGCGCAAGATTCGCTGGAGGTCACGCACGACCGGACCCCTCGAGCCTATCGTCAACAGCCCGTTGAGCGTCCCGGCTGGACTGGCACTACGAGAGACAGCGGGCGCAGGCCGCAGATGACCGGCGCCGCCGCTCGCGGCGGGCGGCGGTGCAGGGACGGGGCTGGTAACGGGTGAGGGCGGAGGGAGGTCCAGTCGGGCGCCGGTGGCCGACGTCACGACTGAGAGGGCGACGATGAGGGCGGCCGCCGCTGAGAGCCGACGCAGATGTGAATGCGCTCGCGCGTAGATGGATCTCCTTCCACTGCCGTTGCGGCCTCAGCGCGACGTGTCGACAGTCGCCCCGGGCCCGAACAGCGAGGCAGACTAGACGTCGAACGGCGCCGGGTGTGACGAACCGGTGACAGTGGGGTGTCGTCGCGGCGAGGACGTGAGCAGCACCGCGCGTCCGCTTCATCCTGTCCGGGTCTCAACAGGTTCGTCACAGGCCTATGCGACGGTCAGCGTGCGTGCACGCTTGCCGACGTCTCTTGACCTTGTTCCCCGGTGGCGATCTCACGCCACGCGTGGCCCCGTGAGCATCCTCGGTCGCGCCGCCCTCCTGCTCGCCCTCGCGGCGGCGGTCTACGTGGTCTACGCCGCCCTCCGCTCGCGCCGGCCCGGCGGCCGCGCCTGGGAGGTCAGCGCCGAGCGGGCCGTCTACGCCGTCTGCGCGTTCACGACCCTCGCCGTCGTCACGATGTGGGTCGCCCTCGCGACCGACGCCTTCGAGCTGCGCAACGTCGCCGAGTACACGTCGAGCACGCTCGGGTGGCAGTTCAAGCTCACCGCCCTCTGGGGGAGCCAGGCGGGGTCGCTGCTGCTGTGGGCGTGGATCCTCACCGTCTTCTCGGCGATCGTGGTGCGGACCAACCGCAACCGCAACCGCCTGCTGATGCCGGTGGTGATGGCCGTCCTCATGGGCATCGCCATCTTCTTCCTGCTGCTGCTCTCGTTCGTGACCAGCCCGTTCGAGACGCTCGCCCAGGTGCCCACCGAGGGCCGCGGCCTCAACCCGCTGCT
>JALHRF010000282.1 GCA_022841545.1 Bauldia sp.
TCGGCGTCATTATCCGGATGAAGTATCCGGGCTACTTCCTCATCGTCGCCGACTTCATCCAGTGGGCCAAGGGGCAGGGGATACCGGTCGGTCCGGGGCGCGGCTCCGGTGCGGGCTCGGTGGTCGCCTGGTCGCTCACCATCACCGACCTCGATCCGCTCCGCTTCGACCTCCTCTTCGAGCGCTTCCTCAACCCCGATCGGGTGTCGATGCCCGACTTCGACATCGACTTCTGCCAGAACCGGCGCGACGAGGTGATCCACTACGTCCAGGGGAAATACGGCGCCGACCGCGTCGCCCAGATCATCACCTTCGGTACGCTCCAGGCGCGCGCCGTACTCCGCGACGTCGGCCGGGTGCTGCAGATGCCGTATGGCCAGGTCGACCGGATCGCCAAAATGATCCCGTTCAACCCCGCCGCCCCGGTCACGCTCGAGAAGGCGGTGGCGGACGAGCCGCGCCTCCAGGCGATGCGCGACGAAGAGCCGGTGGTCGCCCGCCTTCTCGGTATCGGCCAGAAGCTCGAGGGACTCTACCGCCACGCCTCGACCCATGCCGCCGGCATCGTCATCGGCGACCGGCCGCTCGACCGCCTGGTGCCGCTCTACCGCGACCCGCGCTCGGGGATGAAGGTCACCCAGTTCAACATGAAATGGGTCGAGCAGGCGGGGCTGGTGAAGTTCGATTTCCTCGGCCTCAAGACGCTCACCGTGCTTGACATCGCCGTCCGCCTGGTGCGCCGGCGCGGGATCGACCTCGACCTCCTGCGCATTCCGCTCGACGACCAGAAATCGTTCGACATGCTTGCCCGCGGCGAGACGGTCGGGGTGTTCCAGGTGGAAAGCGCGGGCATGCGGCGTGCGCTCGTCGACATGAAGCCGGACCGCTTCGAGGACCTGATCGCGCTGGTCGCGCTCTACCGGCCGGGGCCAATGGCCAATATCCCGACCTACTGCGCCCGCAAGCTCGGACACGAGCCCGTCGAGTATCTCCACCCGGCGCTGCAACCGATCCTCGCGGCGACCTACGGGATCATCACCTACCAGGAGCAGGTCCAGCAGATCGCCAAGGATCTCGCCGGCTATACGCTGGCCGAAGCCGATCTGCTGCGCCGCGCCATGGGCAAGAAGATCAAGGCCGAGATGGACGCCCAGCGCGGCCGCTTCCTGAAGGGGGCGACCGAGCGCGGCATCGACCGCGATACGGCGACGACGATCTTCGACGCCTGCGCCAAGTTCGCGGAATACGGCTTCAACAAGTCCCACTCCGCGCCCTATGCCTTCATCACCTACCAGACGGCCTGGATGAAGGCGAACCACCCCGTCGAGTTCATGGCCGCGTCGCTGACGCTCGAAACCGGAAATACCGACAAGATCGCGGAGTTCCGGCGCGAGGCCATGCGTCTCGGCATCACCGTCGACCCCCCGTCGGTCAACCGTTCCGGGGTCGAGTTCGACGTCACCGAGGGCCGCATCCTCTACTCGCTCGCCGCGATCAAGGGGGTCGGCGCACAGGCGGTCGAGCATCTGGTCGAGGCGCGGGGCGCGAAGCCGTTCCGCGATCTCGCCGACTTCGGCCAGCGGCTCAATCCCAGGATCATCAACAAGCGCACGCTCGAAAGCCTCGTCGCCGCCGGCGCCCTCGACGAACTGTCGCCCGACCGGGCGAGCCTCCACGCGGGCATCGACCGCATTCTCGGCCACGCCGCGCGCCTCCAGGAGAGCGCGGCGAGCGGTCAGACGGACATGTTCGGCGCCGCGCTCGCGGCCGAGCCGATCCTGCTGCCGGTGGTCGAACCATGGCTTGCGGCCGAGAGACTCCAGCGCGAGTACGATGCGGTGGGCTTCTATCTCTCCGCCCATCCGCTCGACGAATACGCGTCGGTCCTGCAGAAGATGCGGGTCCAGACCTGGGCGGAGTTCACCGAGTCGGTACGCCGCGGCGCCACCGCCGGCCGGCTCGCGGGAACGGTGACCGCGCGGCAGGAGCGGCGCATGCGGACGGGCAACCGGATGGCGGCGGTCCAGCTTTCCGATCCGACCGGTTCTTACGAGGGCGTGCTGTTCTCGGAGGGCCTCACCGAATTCCGCGACCTGCTCGAGCCCGGCCGTTCGGTGGTGGTGCTGGTCAGCGCCGAGGACCGGCCCGAGGGGGTCAACGTCCGCATCCAGTCGGTCGAGCCGATCGACAAGTTCATGGCGGGGCTGAAGCAGATCCGCGTCTTCCTCCGGGACCCGGCGCCGCTGCCGAGCCTCGAGAAGCATCTCATGCGAAAAGGCGAGGGCTCGGTCAGCTTCATCCTGATGCTGGAGGAAGGCCATCGCGAGGTCGAGGTGAGCCTGCCCGGCCGCTTCGCGATCACGCCGCAGATCGCGAGCGCGCTCAGGGCGGTGAAGGGCGTGGTGCAGGTCGAGATGGTATGATGGCGTCGGCGTTCCCGATCTTCGACCTCTCGCGCTTCGCAGGCGCGGACAGGGCGGGCCGCCGTGCCTTCGGCGTCGAGGTCGACCGCGTTTGCCGGGAAACCGGGTTCTTGGCTGTCTCAGGCCATGCTGTGCCGCAGGAGGTCATCGACGCGGTATGGTCGAAGGCGCGGGCCTTCTTCGACCTGCCGCCCCAGGCAGAACTCGCGGCGAGGGCGCCATATGCCGGGTATCCGTATGGCTACCTGCCATCGCAGGCCGAGGCGCTGGCGAAGTCCCGGAACGTCGACACCCCGCCCGACCTCAAGGAGAGCTTCAACGGCGGCCCGCTGTCGGCGCCGCCGGGGCTCGCCGACCCCGACGCCATCGGCTTCTGCTATGCGCCCACGATCTGGCCGGGCGAACCGGCAGGTTTCGTCGACGCCTGGCAGGCCTATTACCGCGCGATGGAAGATCTTGCGGCAAGGATCATGGGGGTCTTTGCCGTCGCCCTCGATCTTGACGAGAATTTCTTCGCCCCGTTCATCGACCAGCCGATCAGCGCGCTTCGCGCGCTGAACTATCCGGAGCCGAGGGAGGCGCCCTTGCCCGGCCAGCTTCGCGCCGGGGCGCACAGCGACTACGGCAGCCTGACGATCCTTCTCCCCGAAGCGGCGCCGGGCGGCCTCGAGATCCTCGCGCCCGACGGCGCATGGCATCCGGTCCCCCCCGTGCCGGGCGCGTTCGTCATCAACATCGGCGACCTCATGGCGCGATGGACCAATGACCGCTGGGTGTCGACGCTGCACCGCGTGGTGAACCCGCCCGCCGACGCGACGGGATCGGTGCGCCGGCAGTCGCTGGCCTTCTTCCACCAGCCCAACTGGGACGCCGAGATCGCGTGCCTGCCGAGCTGCCTCACCGACGGCGTCGCGCGCTATGCGCCGGTGCGATCCGGTCCTTATCTGATGTCCAAGTTTCAGGCGACGGTGAAGCCGGCAGCGTAAACACAGGCCGGGCGTCGACTGATGCAAACCGCCAATTCATATCGCTTTCGCAGCGCTCGCGACGACGCGGCGAAACCAGACGTGAGCCGGATCGCCGTGCTCGCGTTCGTGCCAGAAGAGCGACACGCCGAAGCGGGGCAGCTCCAGCGGCGGGGCGTGAATGCGCAGCCCGTCACGCGAGGCCAGGGCAAGACGCCGTCCGAGGGTTACCACGACGTCGGATTCGCGCACGATCGGCAGTGCGGCGAGAAAGTGGGGGACGACGACCGCCACGCGCCGCCGCCGGCCGAGCTTGGACAGCGCCTTGTCGACGATGCTGCCTGGACGTCCGCTCGGCGATACGAGGAGGTGCGGCAACGCCACGAAGGTGTCGAGTGTGAGCCGGCGACCGATGGCGGGATGGCCGACACGGCTGAGGCACACGAAGCGCTCCTCGAAGAGATGCTGGGTATAGGCGCCCGGTAGCGAACCGATGACGCCCGCAGGAGCGATCACGGCGTCGACCAGCCCGTCGGCGAGATCATGGCCCGAACGCCGGCCCGCTGTCGTAACGTCGACGTCGACGCCGGGTCCTTCGTGCCACAGGCGGCCGAGGAGCTTCGGCAGCACAAGGCGTTCGAGATAATCGTCGGTGGCGATCCGGAACCGCCTTGTGCTGCGGGCCGGGTCGA
>JALHRF010000283.1 GCA_022841545.1 Bauldia sp.
CGTTTACCCGCACCTCGACGAACTTCCGCGCCCCCTCGCCGTCCCGCACCACCTGGTGGGCGAGAGCGAGGAGAACATCGTCGAGCGCCTCGCGGAATGCACCAAGTCGGCGGTCGCGAGGGCTCGTCACCGGCGCCGCACCCGGCGCCTTCCCGGTCGCGAACAGGAGGAGCGTGTCGGAGGTCGACGTATCGCTGTCGACGGTGATCGCGTTGAAGGAGCCGGTCACGCTTTTCGACAGGAGCGCCTGCAGAAGCGGCGCCGGGATCGGCGCGTCGGTCATGACGAAGGAGAGCATCGTCGCCATGTCGGGAGCGATCATTCCGGCGCCCTTGGCGATGCCGTTGATGGTCACGGTCGTATCGCCGAACGGCACGGTGCGCGTCGCGAGCTTCGGAAACGTATCGGTGGTCATGATCGCCTTCGCCGCGTCCGGCCAGCGGTCCGGCGCGACGCCGGCCGCGAGGTCTCCTACCACGCCCTCGAATTTCTGGGCTGGCAGCGGCTCGCCGATCACCCCGGTCGAGGCGAGATAGACCTGCTTGGCCGGGCACCCCAACGCCTTTGCCACCATCGCAGCGGAGAGCCGCACGGTCTCGCGGCCCTTCCTGCCGGTGAAGGCGTTGGCATTGCCGGAATTGACCAGGAGCGCCCGCGCCGTGCCGCCGGGGAGGGCGTCGGCGCACCAGTCGACCGGCGCCGAGCGGCATTTCGAGCGGGTGAAGACGCCGGCGACCTGCGTGCCCTTGTCGAAGACGGCGAGCAGCACGTCGGTGCGGTTCTTGTACTTGATGCCGGCCTCGGCGGTGGCGAAGGCGACGCCGGCAATGGCCGGCATCGCCGGATACGCCTTCGGCGCAAGCGGCGAAATTGCGGTCGACATGATGGTCCTCGGAGCAAGCGCAGCGGCGTCGTGTTTGCCTCAGTCCACGGAGCCGCGCAAGGCTGCGACGGCGTCGTTTTCGTCTTTGACCGCCGGGCTAGCGCTCGGTCAGCTTCAGCTCGATCCGGCGGTTCTTGCCGAAGGCTTCCTCGGTCTCGCCGTCCTCGATCGGCTGGAACTCGCCGAAGCCGGCCGCGACGAGACGGTTGGTCGGGACGCCGTCGGCGATCAGGTGCTGGACCACCGAGATGGCGCGCGCGGCGGAGAGATCCCAGTTGGACCGGAAGCGGCCATCGGGGTTGGTGATCGGCCGCTTGTCGGTATGGCCGTCAATGCGGAGCACCCAGGGTATGTCCGCCGGGATCTCCTCGTTGAGCTGGACGATCGCCGCGGCGAGCTTGTCGAGCTCCTCCAATCCCTCCGCGCCGATCTCGTCGGACCCGGTTTCGAAGAACACCTCGGACTGGAAGACGAAGCGGTCGCCGACGATGCGGATATCCGGCCGGTCGCCGAGGATCTCCCGGAGCCGCCCGAAGAAGTCGGACCGGTAGCGCGACAATTCCTGCACGCGCTGGGCGAGCGCCACGTTCAGCCTTCGGCCCAGATCGGAGATCTTGGTCTGGCTCTCCCGGTCGCGGACCTCGGAGGCATTGAGCGCATCCTCGAGCGCCGCGATCTGACGGCGGAGCGCCGAGATCTGCTGGTTGAGAAGCTCGACCTGGGAGAGCGCCCGCTGGCTGATCTGGCTCTCGTCCTCGAGCGCGGCGGTGAGCTGGGCGACGCGGTCGCCGGCCGAGTTGGCCACGTCCGACTGGCTGTCGAGCAGCCCGCGCAACCGGTCGCGCTCGGTCTCGGCTGCCGAGAGGCTCGCCTCCAGTGTCACGATATTCTCGCTGACTTCTCCGGTGCTGGCGCGCTCGAGCGCCAGCAGCTCGGTCAGCTCGGCAATCTGGGCGTTGAGGCGGTTCATCACCTCGTCCTGGGTCGAAACCTCCCGAGACAAGAGGAACTGCATCAAGGCGAAGATCGAGAGCAGGAAGACGAACACCAGCAGGAGGTTGGTGAGGACGTCGACGAAGCTCGGCCAGTATTCGGCCCGCGCGGCCACGCGCCTTCCCCGGGCGGACATTACTCGCCTGCCGGCGTCTGGAGGGCGCGCGAGATCGTCTCGAGCAGCTGCTGCAGCTCCCGCTGCTGCTCGGACTGCGCCTCGACCCAGTTGCGCACCACCTGCTGTTCGCTGCGAACGTGCTGGACGAGGTCGCGGATGCCTCCGGCGAGGTCGGCCATGGCGGCGTTGGCCCGCTGGCTGGAGCCGGCGTCGATGCGTTGCGGCTGCCCGCCCTCCGAGATCGCCCGCGACAGGCGTTCGATCGCCACGCGGAGATCCTCCGGCGATGTGCCGCCGCGGCTCTCGATCAATTCGGGATCGAGATCGGTGACCGTCGACAGCCAGTCCTCGAGATCGTTGTAGAACATGTTCTGGGCCTGGCCGGCCTGAAGGTCGAGGAAGCCGAGCACCAAAGAGCCGGCAAGGCCGAAGAGCGAGGACGAGAAGGCCGTCCCCATGCCGCTCAGCGGATCGGTGAGGCCGGCCTTGAGGTCCTCGAAGATCACGCCGGTATTGGCCGAGGAGACGTCGAGGTTCTGGATGGTGCTGGCGACCGCGGAGACCGTCTGGAGGAGACCCCAGAACGTGCCCAGCAGGCCGAGGAAGATGAGCAGGCTGACAAGATATCGCGACATGTCGCGATCTTCATCCAGCCGCATCTGGATCGAATCGAGGATCGACCGCATGGTCTGGGTGGAGATTGCCATCCGGCCGATGCGATCGCCGAGCAGCGTCGCCATCGGCGCGAGCAACACCGGCGGCCGTTCCACTTCCACTCCGGGCTCGGCAACGCGGAAGGTGTTGACCCAGCGGATCTCCGGGAACAGGCGGAGCACCTGCCGGAAGGCGAGTACGATGCCGATCAGGAGCACCGCGACGATGACGCCGTTCAGGCCGGGATTGGCGAGAAACGCCTCATAGACCTGCCGGTAGAGAATAAGCGCGATGAAGCCGGCGATGATCAGGAATATGATCATCCGCCAAAGGTAGATCTGGGGCGTCGCGAGCTTGTAGGGGTCGTACTCACGCGCGCGGCGAGGTCCGAACAGACGCAAAGGCTCAGCCCTTTCTCGATCGCCCCGAATTCTTAGCGTGATTTGCCAACAGATAGAAACGGCAAAATCGCGGCGGTTCCGGCATATTGCAGGCGTGAAGTGATCGATCTTGGCGGTTTCGCATCGCCCGATCGCGGGATTTCTCGAAGTGCGACGGCCACGGAGGTCTTCCCCGGTGCATCCCATAGGCCGCTCGCCGCTGGTGCGTGTCCTTTCGGCGGTCATGCTTCTCGCCGCATGGGGCGCGGCGGCGGCAGCGGAAGAGGAAGAGCTTCGCCCCGGCATTCTCGGCGAGGACGATCGCACGATCCTTGAAGACGAGGGGCCGCCCTGGGACGCCGTCGGCCAGGTCAATATCGGCGGCTTCCGGTCATCCGGCCAATGCACGGGGACGCTGATCGCACCCGACCTCGTGGTGACGGCTGCCCATTGCGTTCTCAGCCCGGCGACCGGCAAGCCGTTTCCGCTCGGCGACATCCATTTTCTCGCAGCCGTGCGGGCCTCGGAGAACAAGGGGCATGCCACCGCCCGCTGCCTGCGCTTTCCGGCGGACCATCCGCCGGCGCCGGTGACTCCTTCCGCCGGCGGCGGCATGCCGCTCGCGACACTCGCCGGAGACTCGGCGCTGATCGTGCTCGACGCTGCGCTCGATGTGGAGCCTGCGCCGCTGGCGGACGACATCCGGCCCGAGCCGGGCCTGGCGCTCACCCATGTCGCCTATCCCGGCGACCGGCGGTTCCTGCCCGTGGCGCACCGGAACTGCACGCTGCTCGGCGCCGATTCGTCCTTCTGGCTCAACGACTGCGACACGCACCCGGGCAGTTCCGGCGGGCCGGTCTTCGCCATCGAGGACGGCGGATGGAAGATCGCTGCAATCCAGGTGGCGGCCGGCGCCGGCGGCGCGAACATCGCGCTGCCCCGAACGGCCTGGCCGAGCCTGGCGCGTGACGCGGACTGTCCGTAGCGGTCCCTTCGCCCGGCGCACACCGAGGTGCACGGCGGCAATTGTCATGGTCCGGCCG
>JALHRF010000284.1 GCA_022841545.1 Bauldia sp.
GTCGGGAGGAGGTAGTAGAACTCCTCCTGCGACTGCGGCAGCGAGAAGGTGTCGGTCGTCGGCGGACGCGAGGTCACCGACTTGGGCACGCCGAGGTAGTCGGCGATCTGGTAGACCTGGGTCTTGTAGAGGTGCGCGATGGGCTTCATGTCGGCGAGGCCGTCGCCGCCCTTCACGAAGAAGCCCTGGTCGTATTCGAGCCGGTTGGGCGTCCCGACCACGGCGTAGTGGAGCCGGTCGGCGTGGAAGTACTCGAACATCGTGCGGGCGCGCTGCTTGAAGTTCGACGCCGCGACGATCTCCCGGTACTCGGCGGCGGGCAGGCGGACGCGGCGCATCTCGCCGCCCGGCGGCTGCACGACGATGTAGGTGATGTTGATCGCGCCGCTCTCGAGGCGGTCGGTCGGGAGCGAGAGCTTGCAGCCCCAATCGTCACGGAACTCGGGGACCACGCGCCGGATCGCGTCGTTGCGCCGGCGGTAGCAGCCGACGCCCTCGAGCATCGGCGCGATGTCCTCGGTGGTGCGGTCGATGCCGAGCTGGTCGGCGAGCTCGGTCGCGATGCGCAGCGAGTTGGGGTCGCTCTCGTGCTCGGGCATGAAGATGCCGAAGACGCGCTTGGGGCCGACCGCGCGCACCGCGAGGGCCGCGCAGACCGAGCTGTCGACGCCGCTGCTCATGCCGACGACGTAGCCCTTCCGCCGGAAGGACTCGGCGAGGTGCTGCCGCATGGAGACCACGATGGCCTCGACGGCCTTCTCGACGTCGAGCTGGAGCGCGGTGGCGATGGTTCCGGACATGAGGGCGAGCGATGGGAGAGGGGGGGGTCGGCGCGATTCGGGGAGCCCGAATAACATAAGCAAGGCGCGTGCCGCATCGGTTGCCCCGGTTCTTGCGGGGGGTCAATTTCCGGACGGCGCGCGCCTGGTCCATGTAGGACAGGTGACACCATGCGGACGCAACGGGGAGGGATCATGTCAGGGGCCATGAATCGAGCGACCACCGCCGCGCTGCTGGCGGCGCTGGTCGCCTGCGGAGGGGAGATGCGCAGGGAGAACAGGAAGGCACCGTTGCCGGAGCTCGCCCAGGTCACGGCGGAAGAGTGGCAGCGGCTCGCCGACCGGCGGCTCTTCTTCGGCCACCAGTCCGTCGGCGGCAACGTCATCGAAGGGGTGCAGGAACTGCTGCGGGCGAACCCCGCCATCCCGCTGCGGATCGTCGAGACGAGCGATCCCGTCCAGATGGCGGCGCCCGGGCTCTATCATGGCTACGTCGGCAAGAACGGCGAACCCGAGACCAAGCTGGCCGACTTCGCGCGCCTCGCGGCCGCCGTTGGCGACTCGGGCACGGCGATGGTGAAGTTCTGCTACGTCGACGTGACCGACGCGACCGATCCGGCCGCGCTCTTCGCGCGCTACAAGGCGTCCGTGGATTCGTTGCGCGCGCGGCATCCCGGCCTCACGATCGTGCACATGACGCTCCCGCTCCAGGTGGATCGCGGCACGATCTTCCACTGGCGCACCGTCATCCGGGGGAAGCAGACGTCGTACCGGACCCTGAACGCCATCCGCGCGCAGTACAACCAGCGCATGCGCCAGACCTATGAGGGTCGCGAGCCGTTCTTCGACCTCGCGCACTTCCAGTCGATCCTCGCCGACGGCTCGGTGGGCATGTTGTCACACAAGGGGTTGGACGTGGAGTATCTCGCGCCCGAGTGGACGTACGACGGCGGGCACCTCAACGAGGCGGGACGCAAGCGCGTCGCGCAGGCCTTCCTCGTCACGCTCGCCAAGCTCCAAGGACCCGCTTCCTGAACTCGCCGGGGGGCCGGACTGACGCCTCGCGGTGTCATTGGCGGCCGGTATGTTACCGCACTCCCCCAACCCGTCAACGCTGACATGTCCTCCCCTTCGGACGACGAGATCCTCAGCACGGTGCGCGACTTCGTCGCGCAGAACTTCCTGTACATGCGCCCCGGCTTCACGCTGGCTGACGATGAGAATTTCCTGCGGAGCCGCGTGCTCGACTCGATGGCCATCATGGAGCTCGTGATCTTCCTGCGCGGTCAGTACGGCATCGAACTGCCGGAAGCGGACATCCTCGAGGTGAATCTCGGCAGCCTCCGCGCGGTCACCGACTATGTGCATGCGAGAGTCGGCACACGAGGCGCCGCGTGAGCCAGGAAGGCTACTGGTCCCTCTTCGTGCGCGGACAGGCCGCGGTCCGCGCGCTCGCGAAGGGTTACTGGTATCGCATCA
This sequence comes from Bauldia sp., assembly GCA_022841545.1. Taxonomy (GTDB): domain Bacteria; phylum Pseudomonadota; class Alphaproteobacteria; order Rhizobiales; family Kaistiaceae; genus Bauldia. The sequence continues at coordinate 2,259 of JALHRF010000284.1, forward strand.
GCTTCCGCCTTCGCGGCAAGCGATTCTCGGCCGGCAGCAACTTCCGGTGCTTCGGCTCGATCATCCTCCGCGGACCGGGGAAGTTCACGCTGGGCGATCGCGTGGTGCTGCTGGGCCGCGTGACACCTTTCACCCACTCGCCCCAGGCGGAGATCCTGATCGGCAACAACGTGCGCCTCGACGGTGTCCGATTCGGATGCGCCGACCGCATCACGATCGGCGACGACTGCCTGCTCGCGGAGTGCCATATCATCGATACCGACTTCCACAGCACGCGGGTGGACCGGCGGACGAACCCCGATGCGCCGGTGCGCACGGCGCCGATCGTCGTCGAAGAGAACGTCTGGGTCTCCGAGGGCGTCGGCATGCTGCCGGGCGCCTGGATCGGCGCGAACTCCGTCGTCGGGATCCGCGCGGTCTGCGTCCGGCGCTATCCCCCGAACTCGATCCTCTTCGGCAACCCGGCGGCCGTGGTCGCGCCGGTGCCGCAGGTCCCGGCCGCGAGTGATCGCGGGCCGGGTGCCGCCGCGACGGCTCGGACCGAGCCGTGAACGTCGCGTCCCTGCTCTGGCGGACCGCGGAGAACGTCCCGGATCTGATCGCCATCCGCGACGGCGAACACACGCTCTCGTACGCGGCGCTTGCCGGCCGCGCCGCCGCCATCCGCGACGCGCTCCTCGAGGCGGGACTCCGCCGCGGCGACCGCGTCGCGATCCTCCTCCCGCACTCGGCCGACGGCGCCGCCGCGTTCTACGGCACGGTGGCCGCCGGCGGCGTCGCGACGGTCATCAACTGGCTCTACCGGCCGCGCCAGGTGGAGACGGTGCTCGAGCACGCGCAGGTCGCCCTGCTCGTCACCACCCGAGAGTGGGCCACGCTCCAGGCGCGTCCGCTCGAGGGATCGGCACGGCTCCTCTTCGTCGAGGATCTGCCAGCGGTCGGGAAGGGCGCGCCGAGCGACGCGTCCGGGGACGCGCCCGCCCAGATCACCTACACCTCCGGCTCCTCGGGCGGCCCGAAGGGCGTCGTGATGAGCCACGACAACCTCCTCGCCGGCATTCGCACGGTCGTCGACTACCTCGGGATCACGCGCGAGGACCGCATCGCGAGCGTGCTCCCGTTCTCGTTCGTGTACGGCTTCAACCAGCTCAATTGCGCGATCGCGACCGGCGCGCGCCTCGACCTCATGAACGCCGGCATGGGCGGCGAGGTGGTGAAGGCGCTGGGTGACCTCGGCACCACCGTCCTCGCCGGGGTGCCGCCCATCTGGATGCAGTTGTTGCGCGTCCCGGCCTTCGCGACGCCCCTGCCCCACCTGCGGATCGCGACCTGCGCCGGCGGACGGCTGAGTCCCGAGGCCGTGCGCTCGCTTCGCGCCGCGCAACCACAGGCGCGTCTCTTCCTGATGTACGGCCTCACGGAGGTCTTCCGGAGCACCTATCTGCCGCCGGAGGAGGTCGATGCGCATCCCGACTCGATGGGGCGCGCGGTGCCCGGCTCGGCCGTCTACGTGCTGCGCGACGACGGCTCCGTCTGCGACGACGGCGAAGTGGGCGAACTGGTGCACGCCGGCCCCACCGTCGCGCTGGGGTACTGGAACGACCCGGAGACCACCGCGCGGGTCTTCCGACCGAACCCGACGGCAGACGTGGCGGTCCCCGCGCTCGCGCGTGCGGTCTTCTCCGGCGATCTCGTCCGGCGCGACCGCGAGGGCCGGCTCTACTACGTCGGCCGACGCGACCGCATGATCAAGACGCTCGGCTTCCGCGTGAGCCCCGACGAGATCGCGGATGTGCTCTACGC
>JALHRF010000285.1 GCA_022841545.1 Bauldia sp.
TCGAGGAGGCCCTCAGGCTCGATTTCGGCGCAGCCGACGAGGGCGAAAGGGAGCGCACTCCACCGCGGCGAACCCAGGAACCCAGGGCGCCCGAGCCCCGTCCCGCCGCTGCCGAGACGGCGCGGCGACCCGACGCGACGCGACGCCCGGAATCGCCGCGCATGCCCGCGCCGCCCCGGCGGGCCGAGGCGCTTCCGCCGCAACCGCGGCGCCCCGAACCGGCGCCGACCTATGTCGAACCGGCGCCACAGCCCCTGCCTCCGCCGCCTCAGCCTCAGGTGCAACAGGCGCAGCAACCCCAGTTCCAGCCGCAGCCGCAGCCCCAACCTCAGCCGCAGCCAGCCGCCCGGCCGCGCGCCGCCGACCAGCGTGGCCGCGGACGCTTCGCCGCCAATGACGACCGTCGACCAGCGGCCGCAGCCGGCGGCTATCCGCGGCGTCCGAGCCGACTGATCTATCCCGTCGCGATGGGCATCTCCGTGCTTTGGGCCGTGCTCGTGATCAGCATGGGCCTCGCTGGCGACGTGTTCAGCGGCGGCTTCTCGCTCGCGACTCCGGGCACGCTCAACTTCGTGCTCCTTCTCTTGCTGCCGATCGGGTTGTTCTGGGCGACTGCCACCATGGTGTGGCGCTCGCAGGAGATGCGTATCGTCTCCCGCCAGATCAGCGACCTCGCCTCGCGGCTGTCGGAGCCGGAGAACATCGCCACCGACGCGGTGGTGAATGTCAGCCAGGCGATCCGCCGCGAAGTCGCGGCGGTCGGTGACGGCATCGAGCGCGCCATCGCCCGCGCCAGCGAACTGGAACTGCTCGTTCACAACGAGGTGGCGGCGCTCGAGCGCTCCTATTCCGACAACGAGACGCGCATGCGCGCGCTCATCGATGATCTCGCCGGCCAGCGCGAGGCGATCGTCATCAACTCCGAGCGGGTCCGCACCTCGATCGTCAGCGCCCAGGAATCGCTGTCGAAGGACCTCCGGCTCGCGAGCGAGTCGATCGCCGAGAACGTCACCCATTCCGGCAACCGCATCACCGTCGCGCTCACCGATCGCGGCGACCAGATCACCTCCGCCCTCGCCTCGGCCGGCGAGAACATGGTCGAGCAGCTCTCGAGCCGCGGCGAAGACCTCGTCACCCGTCTCGCCGACACGGTGAGCGACGTCGCCGAGTCGCTGGCCGCGACCGGCGCGGAAGTGACCGACGCGCTCCTGTCGCGGAGCGCCGACATCAACGACACGCTCGAGACCACCGGCCGGGCGATGGCCGAGACCATCGCCGACCGCGGCCGCGAGGTGAACGACACGCTGGCCTCGGTCGGCGCCGAACTGGTCGAGAGCTTCGACCGGCGCACCGAGGAAATCACGCGCTCGATCTCGGAGACCGGCAACCTCGCCGCCGAGACGATCTCGACCCATGTCCGCGAGGTCAACGAGGCGCTCAAGACCAACTCCGACTCGCTGCTGGTCGACCTCGCGCTCCGCGGCCAGGAGATCAACGACAAGCTCGACGACACCGGCACCCGGATCGCCGAGACGATCACCATCCGCGGCGGCGAACTGGCCGACAGGCTGTCGCGAACCGGCGACCGCATCTTCGAGGCGATCTCGGTCAACGGCACCGAGCTCAACGAGCGCCTCGCCTCGACCGGCGAAGCGATGGCCAACCTGATCGAGGGCCGAACCAACGCGCTTCGCGAGACCATCGACGCGGCCTCGACCTCGGTCTACGAGAGCTTCGACGAACGCAGCGCCGAGCTCACCCAGCGGCTGGCCTCGGTCGGCGGCGAGGTGGCCAAGGCCATCGCCGTCCGCGGCATGAAGATCAACGAGACGATCATCGCCTCCGGCAACGAGATCGCCGAGACGGTGGCCTCGCGGGCCGGCGCGATCCACGAGCGGATCGTCGAATCCGGCACGCGCATCGCCGACCGCATCGTCGAGCAGGGCAACACGCTCCACCAGCGGATCGTCGAATCCGGCGGCCAGATCGCCAACGAGATCGAGACGCGCGGCAGCAACATCCACGAGCGGATCCTGTCGTCCTCGCGCGAGATCGCCGAGACGATCGAAAGCCGCGGCACCGCGATCTACGATTCCGTGGTCGAGGCCACGCAGCATGTCGGCGACGCAATCGAATCGCGCGGCGTGTCCATCCACCAGAAGATCCTCGCCTCCGGCCGCGACGTCGCCAACGCCATCGAGGCGCGCGGCGTGTCGATCCACGAGAAGATCATCAACTCCGGCACCGAGGTCGCGGACGCGATCGAGAGCCGCGGCAGCAACATCCACGACCGGATCGTCGAATCCGGCGGCCGCTTCGCCGACGTCATCGCCATCCACAGCCGCGAGCTGGGCGACGGACTCGACGAGCGCTTCACCCGCATCCAGACCCTCATCGGGGAGCGCGGGCCGGCCCTCATCGCCTCACTTGGCGACCAGGCGCAGGACATGGAGAAATCGCTCGCCTCCCGCCTGTCCGATTTCGGCGAGGCGATCCGCGGCAAGATCGACAACGTGTCGGAATCGCTCGAGACCAACGCGCACCGCATCGCCGAGGCGCTGGACCACCGCTCACGCCAGATCAACCAGACGCTGATCGAGCGGACGCGCGAGATCGCCGAGACCTTCACCGGCGGCCAGACGGAGTTCGCGGCCCTGATCGACGGGCGACTGATCGAGGTGTCGAGCCAGCTCGCCGACCGCACCGGCGAACTCGCCGAGACCATGTCGGAGCGGGCCGATGCGATCGCGGCGGCGCTTGCCGCCAAGACCGACCAGGTCGCCGAGGCGGTTCGCCAGGTCGTCAACGAGGTCACGCAGCAACTCATCGCCGAAGCCGGCGATGCGTCACGGTCGCTTCGTGCTTCCGCCTCGGAGGCCTCGACCGTGCTCGGTCGCGCCGTCAGCGAGATCGAGAGCACGCTCGGCGACCGCGCCGGCGCGGTCAGCGAGTCGCTCGAACTCAGGACGCGCGAGTTCAATGACGTGCTCGGGGCCCGGAGCGGCGAGCTCGCCTCGCTGCTCGACGGCCGCGGCAATGTCCTCCTCCGCACCCTGGAGCAGCGTGGCGCCGACATCGTCGAGATGGTGGTGACCCGCGGTGACCAGGTATCGCGCGCGCTGATCGAAAGCAGCGACCGCGTCGCCCAGATCCTCGGCGGCACCAACGACCGGCTCAAGACCGATGTCGCCGAAATCGTCGACCGGCTTGCGAAGTCGAACGAGGTGCTCTCCGGCCTGCTTACCGGGGCCGAAGGGAACCTGCTCAAGATCGAAGCGAACCTCTCGAGCCGCGCCAGCGAGTTCGGCAAGGCGATCGGGCACGCGGTGGAATCGACCCAGCTTTCGTCGGAAGAGCTTGGCGGCCAGGTGGAAAAGCTCACCTCGGTGTCGCGCGAAATCCTCGAGGGCGTGGGCAACGTCGTGAAGCGCTTCGAGGCGCAGAGCGAGTCGCTCACCGAGGCGACCCGCCACCTCACCGAGGTCAACCGCCAGATCGAGACGACCGTCGAGGAACGCCGACCGGCGCTCGAGAACCTCGCAGCGGGCCTCCGCTCGCGGAGCGAGGAGCTCGACGGCATGATGCGCTCCTTTACCCGCATCATCTCGGAAACGCTGAAGACCGCCGAAGAGCGGGCGACGGCGGTGAGCCGCATGCTGACCGAGAACACCGCTTCGGCGACCAAGGGCGTGATCGACAACTTCGAGAACCTGAGCCGGACTGCGAGCACGGAGAGCCGCAAGGCCTCCGAGTCGGTGCGCGACGCCAACCGGGCGCTGATCGAGGAAATCAGCGCTTCGGTGGCCGAGGCCGCCAAGCATTTCGCCGAGGCGACCCGCGAGATGCGCGGGGCGACCAAGGAGTTGCAGCGCGACCTCGACGAGACGCGGAACGAGATCAAGAAGGGCGTGCTCGAACTGCCCGAGGAGACCCGCGAGAGCACCGAGGCGATGCGCCGCGTGATCGGCGACCAGATCCAGGCGCTCTCCGAGCTCAGCGAGATCATCTC
>JALHRF010000286.1 GCA_022841545.1 Bauldia sp.
TGCGCACCCGCGGCGATCGCTACGTCGCGCTGGCCCGGGACATCGACCGGCCGGCCGGCCGCCCCGTCCCCATCCCGCGCCCCGCACCGACGCCGCCCGTGGAGCAGCGTCCGCGCCGGCTTTCGGTCACCGAGATCGAGCGGCTCGTCCGCGACCCCTACGAGATCTACGCGAAGCACGTCCTCGGCCTGCAGCCGCTCGACCCGCTCGGCATGGTCCCGGACTACGCCATGAAGGGCAACCTGATCCACGACGCGCTCGGGACCTTCGGCCTCGAATGGACCGGACCCTACGACGCCGTGGCGCAGGCGCGCCTCCTCGAGATCGGCCGAAAGACGCTTGCCGAGATCGCCGACTTCCCCGACACCCATGCCGTCTGGCAGATCCGTTTCGAGGCGATGGCGAAGTGGATCGTCGACTGGGAGGCGAATCGCTCGCCCGAGATCGCCGAGCGCAAGGCCGAGATCGACGGCAGGCTGGAACTGGCCGCACCCGCCGGGCCGTTCACCCTCCGCGGCCGCGCCGACCGCATCGACCTCCGCCACGACGGCCGGGTCGAGGTGCTCGACTTCAAGACCGGCACGCCGCCGTCGGCCCGGCAGGTTCTCCTCGGCTTCGCGCCGCAACTTGCATTGGAAGCCGCGATGGTGCGCGGCGGCGCCTTCGGCGATGCCTTCACGGGCCGGAGCCTCGCGCGCCTGTTCTGGGTCGCCCTCAACTCCGTCGAGCGCGGCGAACCCATCCGGAACGCCGTCGAGGAAGGGATGAGCGCCGACCAGGTCGCCGAGGTGGCGCTCGCCCGCTTCACGGCACTCGTCGCCGCCTTCGACCAGCCGCAGCGCGCCTACGTCTCCCGCGCCCGGCCGATGTTCGAGACGCGCTACGAAAGCCCCTACGATCACCTCGCCCGCGTCCGCGAATGGGCGCTGGTCGAGAGCGAGGAGGAACTCCTGTGGTTCGGCCCGCCGCGCCTCTAGCCATCGACGCCGCGACGCGGAAGGCGCAGGCCGACGCCTCGAACCCGCGCGCCTCGGCCTGGGTGTCGGCCAATGCCGGCTCCGGCAAGACCCATGTGCTGGCCTACCGCGTCATCCGCCTGCTCCTCGCCGGCGCCGATCCCGGCGGCATCCTCTGCCTGACCTTCACGCGCGCCGCCGCCGCCGAAATGGCGAAGCGGGTGTTCGACATCCTCGGCAAATGGACGACGCTGTCCGACGCGAAGCTCGCCGCCGCCATCCAGGAGATCGAGCACCGCCGCCCCGACAAGACGACGCTCGCCGACGCACGGAAGCTCTTCGCCCGCGCACTGGAAACACCGGGCGGCCTGAAGATCCAGACCATCCACGCCTTCTGCGAACGCCTTCTCCACCAGTTTCCCTTCGAGGCCAACGTCGCCGGGCACTTCGAGGTGCTCGACCAGCGCGACGCCGAGGCGCTCGCGGTGCTTGCCCGCAGGAACACGCTGGCGCTCGCCGCGCGCGACGCCCGCGGACCGCTCGGCAAGGCGCTCCATGCCGCCCTCGGCTCAGCCAGCGATTTCATGGTCGAGCGGGCGATGAAGGAGCTGATCGACGGCCGCGACCGGGTCCGCCGCTGGCTCATCCAGTACGACTCGCTCGACGACGCCCTCGCCGACCTGCAGCGGGAACTCGGCCTCGACGGCGGCGAGGACGTCGAGCGGCTCCGCGCCGCGCTCATCGCCGAATGCCCGTTCGAAGCCGATCTCGAAGTGCTGCTGGAGCGGCTGCGGGAGAGTGACAAGAAGACCGACCAGGAGGCCGCCGCGCGTCTGGCGCCGATCGTCGATGCGGAAAGCGACGGCGACCGGATCGACGCCTATCTCGATTTCTGGACCAGGCGCACCGACGGCGACCTCCGCGTCGCGAAGAGCCTCGTCACCAGCGCGGTCAAGAACGACTGGCCCGGCCTCGCCGAAATGCTGGAGGCCGAGCGCGACCGCCTCGCGCTCGTTCTGGAACGCCTGCGGGCTGCCGAGTGCTACGACGCCACCGCCGCCATCCTCCGCCTCGCCGACCGGGCGATCGCCGATTACGAGCGGATGAAGACGGCGCGCGGCGCCCTCGACTTCGAGGACCTCGTCGTCAAGACCGTGGCGCTCCTCGCCCGCGCGGACGCCTCGCGCTGGGTCCACTACAAGCTCGACCGGGGCCTCGACCACATCCTGGTCGACGAGGCGCAGGATACGAGCCCCCGCCAGTGGCAGGTCGTCCGCGCGCTGGCCGAGGAGTTCTTCGCCGGGGAGGGCGCGGGCGCTCCCATCCGCACGCTCTTCGCCGTCGGCGACGAGAAACAGTCGATCTACTCGTTCCAGGGCGCCGTGCCCTCGTGGTTCTCGCGCATGCGCCGCGAGCTCGGCGACCGCGCCCGCCGCGCCGGCCTTAGCTGGAGCGACCCCGAGCTCCATCTCTCCTTCCGCTCGGTCCCGGTGGTGCTAGAGGCGGTCGATGCGATCTTCGCCTCCGAGAAGGTGTATCGCGGCCTCGCCACGGAACCCGGCCCGACCATCCACACCGCCGCCCGGCTCAACCTTCCCGGCCGCGTCATCCTCTGGCCGATGATCGAGCCGCCGCCGAAGATCGAGCCGGAGGACTGGGCGAGCCCGGTCGACCATCTCGGCGAGAAGAGCCCGGAGGTGCAGCTCGCCAACCGCATCGCCGACACCGTCGCCGGCTGGCTCCACCGCGAGGAGCGGCTCGAATCGACCGGCGAGCCGATCCGCCCCGGCGACATCCTGGTCCTCTCCCGCATCCGCGGCGCGCAGACCGACGCCATCAACCGGGCGCTGAAGACCCGCGACGTGGCGATCGCCGGCGCCGACCGCATCAAGCTCACCGAGCACATCGCGGTCATGGACCTGATCGCGCTCGGCCGCATCATGCTCCTCCCCGAGGACGACCTGTCGCTCGCCGCCCTCCTCAAGAGCCCGCTGATCGGCCTCGACGAGGACCAGCTCCACGCGGTCGCCCACGGCCGCCGGCGGAAGACGCTGTGGTGGGCGCTCGGCGAGGCCGCCGTGACCCGGAAGGGCGCCTTCGCCGAGGCCCGGGCGAAGCTCGACGCATGGCGGGCGCGGGTCGATTTCCTCGATCCGCACGCCTTCTACGCCCGCGTGCTCGGTGCCGACGGCGGGAGGGCGCAGTTTCTCCGCCGGCTCGGGGCCGAGGCCGAGGACGTGCTCGACGAGTTCCTCGCCCGCGCCCTCGCCTTCGAGGAGGCCAACGTCCCCTCGCTCGAAGGTTTCCTCGCCTGGCTCGAATCCGCCGACACGGACGTGCGCCGCGATACCGACTCGATCCGCGACGAGGTGCGGGTGATGACCGTCCACGGCGCCAAGGGCCTCGAAGCGCCGATCGTCTTCCTGGTCGACAACGGCTCGCAGCCGGTCCACCCCAACCACGACCCCAAGATCGTCTCGCTCGCCGACGACCGCGACGGCACGCCCTCGCCGCTGGTCTGGGCACGGAGCGCCCGCCAGGCGCCGGCGGCGGTGAAGGCGCGGATCGATGCGCTCCGCGCCGACTCCGAGGACGAGTACCGCCGCCTCCTCTATGTCGCCGTCACCCGCGCCCGCGACCGGGTCTATGTCTGCGGCACCGAGAAGCAGGTGGGCGACCGCGACAAGCCGAAGCGCTGGCACAACGTGATCACCGCGGCGCTCGCCGGAGAATGCGTCGAAACCGACGAGGGCGCGGGCCGGATTGCGCTGGAATGGCGTCCGCCCGCTGGCATCGTCCCGAAGGCGAAGGGCAAGCAGGAGGCGATGGCCTTCGCACCTCAGCGTCCGCCGTGGCTGGCACAGCCCGCGCCCCCGGCGCCGCCGCCGGTGC
>JALHRF010000287.1 GCA_022841545.1 Bauldia sp.
AGCTCGGCCGCGGGCTTTTCTCCGTTGCAACGGCGGCCGGAAGCGACACGATCTTCCTGTGGCTTAAACGGGCCGAACCGTGCATGACACCGGCTGTCGGGAGCATGACTCTCCAGGACAGCTGGGAAAGCGTGACGTGAAAGCCTTGGTCACCGGCGGCGCCGGTTTCATCGGATCGAACATCTGCCGTCAGCTCGTGGGCGACGGCTGGTCGGTGACGGTGCTCGACAACCTGATGTCGGGCTACCGGCATAATCTCGACGGCCTTCCCGGTGTCCGCTTCGTCGAGGGCGACATCCGCGATCCGCTGGCGGTCGCCGATGCCATCGAGGGCTGCGGGACGGTGTTCCACCTCGCCGCATCGGTCGGCAACAAGCGAAGCGTGGACGATCCGGTCGGCGACGCCGAGATCAACCTCCTCGGGACGATCCGGGTCCTCGAAGCGGCGCGGAAGGCGGGCGTCGGCAAGGTCGTGATCTCGTCGTCGGCCGCGATCTTCGGCGAGCTGAAGACGCTGCCGATCGCCGAGGACCATCCGATCGACCCGGATTCGCCCTATGGCGTCTCGAAGCTGGCCGCCGAGCGGGTCGGCCTCGCCTACGCCAAGCTCCACGGCATGGCGGTCGTCTGCCTCCGCTACTTCAACGTCTACGGGCCGCACCAGCGCTTCGACGCCTATGGCAACGTGATCCCGATCTTCGTCTTCCGGATTCTCGCCGGCGAGCCGATCACCATCTTCGGCGACGGCGAGCAGACGCGGGACTTCGTCAACGTCCGGGATGTCGTCCAGGCCAATCTCAAGGCGGCCACGGCGAAGGGCGTCAGCGGCGCCTTCAACACCGGCAGCGGCAGCCGGATATCGATCAACGCGCTGGTCGCGACGCTCCGGTCGGTGATGCCGGAACGCATCGAGGTCATCCACACCGACCCGCGTCCGTTCGATGTCCGCGACAGCCTCGCCGACATCGGGGCCGCGTCGCGCGCCTTCGGATACCAGCCGGCGGTCGGGATGACCGACGGCCTCAACGAATATACGGAATGGGCGCGGAAGGAACACGAGGCGACCAGCGCCGCCGGGCCGGGGTGACCGGCGGCAGGTGTCACACACGATGTCGTCCCGTGCGCGGCGCAGCGTGAAGCGGTGCCCCGCAGCCACGGGACCTCGTTCGCCCCATAAAGAAGAACAACGACGAGATCCCGGCGCAGCACCGCACCACGCGTGCTGCGGTGCGCCCGGGTGACACCGTGTGCTGGTAACGGGTCAACGTGATCTCAGATCGGCATTAGTACACCGGCGTCGGGATGCCCTCCAACCGCGCCTTGAGCTGGAGCGCGACATAGAGAGAATAGTGGCGCGACAGGTGCAGGTTGCCGCCGTGGAACCACAGCGCCTCCTGGCGGAGCGGCTTCCACATGTTGCGGAGCTCGCCCTCCCAAGGGCCGGGATCGCCGCGCGTGCCCGAGCCGTAGCCCCAGTTGGGGCCGATGAGGTCGGCCACCTCGCGTGAGACGATCGACGCCACCCACTCGTTCATCGGCAGGTAGCCGGTGGCGTAGACAATGAGGTCGGCGGGCAGCGCACTGCCGTCGGTGAGGATCGCAGCGTCCTCGGTGAGGCGGGCGATCTCGACTCCGCTCCGCACCTTCACCTCGCCGCTGGCGATGAGCTCGGAACAGCCGACGTCGATGTAGTAGCCCGAGCCGGTGCGGAGCGCCTTCAAGAGGAGGCCCGATTCGTCCTCGCCCAGGTCGGTCCGGAAGCCGGCGGCGTCGAGCCGGGAGAGGAGATCGGAATCGCGCCGGGCGATCTCCTCGTAGAGCGGGCGCTGCGCATCGGGGAGAAGCCGGAACGGCGTCGAGGCGAAGATCAGGTCGGCCTTGTCGACGTCGATGCCGCGCGCCACCGCCTCCTCCGAGTAGAGGGAGGCGAAGGCCACATCCATCAACGTCTCGGAGCGCACCACCGTGGTGGGGGTGCGCTGGATCATGGTGACGGAGGCGGCGCCCGCCTCCCAGAGATCGGCGCAGATGTCGTGGGCCGAGCTGTTGCCGCCGACCACGATGGCGCGCTTGCCGGCGTGGGGCCGGGCACTCTGGTGGCGGCTCGAATGATACTGCTCGCCGCGGAAGACCTCCTGCCCGGGAATCGTCACCTCGCGCGGCGGCCCGTAGGAGCCGGTGGCGAAGACGAGATGCTTCGGGCGGAGGACGAGCTCGCCGCCGTCGCGGCGGACGGTGACGGCCCATTCCTTGGTCGCCGGGTCGAAGGCCGCCTTCAGCGCCTCGGTGGAGCCCCAGTAGTCGAGCTCCATGACCTTCGCATACATTTCCAGCCAGTCGCCCATCTTGTCCTTGGGCGTGAACACCGGCCAGTGGTCGGGGAAGGGGATATAGGGCAGGTGGTCGTACCAGACCGGATCGTGGAGGACGAGCGTGCGGTATCGGTTCCGCCAGGAGTCACCGGGGCGGGCGTTCTTCTCGACGATGATCGCCGGCACGCCGAGCCGCTTCAGCCGCGCGCCAAGGGCGATGCCGCCCTGGCCGCCGCCGATGATCACGACAAACGGCTGCTCGGTGTCGCCGAGGGCGGCTTCCCTGCGGGTCTTCTCCTCGAGCCATGTGGTGCGGTCGCGGGTGGCGCCGTGGACGATGCCTGTCTCGCGCGTCAGGCCGCGTTTCTCCTCGTGGCCCTTGAGTTCGGTCATCGTGGTGAGGAGCGTGTAGCCCTTGCCGTCCCTGAGCCGGAGATGGCCGATGCCGCGCGCCGCCGCCGTCTCGAAGGTGAACCAGGCGGCTATGATGTCGCCGTCACGCTCGGCCTCGCCCTTGATGGCGAAGCCCGACGGTCGCGCGTGCGGCAGGGTGGCGGCGAGCATGGCGGCGATGCCGTCGCGGCCCTCGACGGTGCGGATGTTCCAGGTGAAGCTGACCAGGTCGCGCCAGTAGCACGTCTCGCCGAACAGGGCAGTCGCCGCGGGGATGTCCTGTGCGGCCAGTGCATCGCCCAGCGCGGCAAGCCAAGCCGACGCTGTCGCCGTCGTTTCGCTGGTGGTCATCACGGTTCCCCGACGCGTATCCCGGTTGCCCCGGGTGTGGCGCGAGCGTCGTCGAGACGCCGGGAAATGGCAATGCGGCCGTCTGTCCGGCTGCCTCCCTCCCCCGAGGCACCCCACGCTGCCGTCAGCCCGGCGGAAAGCCGGGGTCCATCGCGAACGGCTCGGTCTGGATCGCAAGCAGACTGCACCGGCGGCGATGGATTCGGGCTTTCGAGGCTGTGAAAAGATCGAAGATCCTCGCCGGAATGAGGCGACGCACCTCGCCTCGGGTGTTGGTGTGAACCACCGACTGTCATCCCCGCGAAGGCGGGGACCCAGTAACCGCTGTCGATTCCGAACGAGTCTCGGCATCGTTTACTGGCTCCCCTTCCCTCGCGCCTTTCGGCGCTCGCCGGGGATGACGGGATGTGGGTCCATCGCGAACGGCTCGGTCTGGGACGAAAGCAGACTGCACCGGCGGTGATGGATTCGGGGAATGGCGGAGGGTGGCGTGGCCGGGCATGCTGCGCCGCTCCCGCGGCGGGATCGCCCGAGGCTCTCTGGTGGTTGACGATGTCGCCCTTCACAAACGAAGGGGTTGGCGGGCGCTGATGTCACGCCAGTCCGGGTAGTCCGGTGTTTGGGCGCTTCAGCAGCGCCCGCCGCGGCGATTTGAGCAGGTCTCCGGCCAGGCGTCTTCGGCGGTTGCCCGCCTTAAGCCTTCGGGCGGCAGGGTCGTCGTGCCCCACGGTCCCGGCCGGAGC
>JALHRF010000288.1 GCA_022841545.1 Bauldia sp.
GTTCGACATCGTGGCTATCTCCGAGGATTCCTTGAGCGTACGGTTCTAGACCAAACACGCCATGATGCCATCGATGGTTTCGGCTTCTGGTTTCCGAAGTCGTGTTGCCCGGTGGATCGAACGCCGGCGGTTCCGGCGGATGGGCCGGATGACATGGGCCTTCCGCAAGGCCGGCTCTGATGTCAGTATTGACAGGGAGCAGCTCTCGGGGTCGGCGCGTGATTCATCCGGATACGGAACTGCGCGCCGTCGACCCGCGCGTGGGCATGGGGGTTGCTGCAACGAGCCGGATTCCCAAGGGGACGATCACCTGGGCGCGTGATGCCCTGGACCTTGGCGTCTCGCGCGCCGACTTTCGGAGGCTGCCCGAGTTGTTCCGGCCGGGCCTCCGCAAGTACACCTACATCACCGGCGCCGGCGAATACGTCCTCTGCTGGGACCACGGCCGGTACCTGACTCATTCATGCGAACCGACATGCATCTCCCCGGGATATGACTTCGAGATCGCGATCCGCGACATCGAGGCGGGTGACGAACTGACCGGGGACTACGCGATCTATAACATCGAGAGCGGATTCGACTGCCTTTGCGGCGCCGGGCGTTGCCGAGGTCGGGTCGAGCCGCAAGACCGTCTCGGCCTCGTCGACCGGTGGGACCAGGTCGTCCGCGACGCACTCTTCCTGCTTCCGACCGTCACACAGCCGCTCTGGCCACTCGTCGGCAACCAGGCGGCCGTCGCGGATTCGATCGCCGGGCGCGCTGGGGTTCCGTCGTGCCGCGTGCACTTCTTCGACCCAGATGACTAGCAGCCTGGAATCCGGATCCCCGCCAACCAGTGTGGCCGGCCAGGGGAACTTCCGCTGGCGGAGTCTGGTACGCCCCCATCGCACGGCACTTGCCGCCGTGGGGCTCTGCGTACTCATCCAGGCGGTGTTCTACGCAGCGCTGCCGATGAGCTTCGAAGTGCTCGTCGATGACGCCATTCTCAAGTCCGATCGGCAGGCGCTGGTGACGGTGCTCGCGCTTCTGGCGGTCGGCGTCGTGATGATGGCGCTTGCCGGCCTGTGGCAGGTCCGCCTGACCGCGCGCATCGTCGCCCTCTTGATGCGCGACCTCCGGCAACGCCTGTTCGCGCAGCTCCAGCGCCTGTCGCTGGCGTTCTATCAGCGCACGCTCCCCGGCGACGTCGTCACGCGGTTCTCGGGCGACCTCGTCATGATCGAGGAGATCTGCACGTCGATCGTCCCCTGGGTGGTCATGCCGGCGGTGTCGATGATCCTCAGCACAGGGCTCCTGTTCGTGCTCGACTGGCGCCTCGCTCTCCTGGCGATGCTGGTCTGGCCGGTCTGCCTCCTTGGCCCGCGCTGGGCGGCGCCGCGGGCGATCGCCGCGAGCCACGCCAAGCGCGACGCCGAAGCGACGACCACCGGCCTCGTGCAGGAGAACGTGGCGGCCCAGGACGTCATCAAGGTCTTCAACCTCCGCGACCACGCGGTGGAGGGCTTCGGCCGGCAGGCGGCAAGGCTCGCGGAACGGACGGAGCGGCTCCAGTTTTTCAGCGCGCTGGTCGAGCGGCTCTCGACCATCGGCAACGCGGCCCTGCAGGTGATCGTACTCGCCGTCGGTGCAACGCTCGCCTACCGCGGCGAGCTGTCGATCGGCGCCCTGGCCGCTTTTCAGGCGTTGTTCCTCGTCCTGAGCGAGCAGCTCGGCTACGTCATGCAGTACGCGCCAAACGTCGTCCGGGCCGCCGGCAGCCTCCGCCGCATCGAGGCCCTTTTCGGCGAGGTACCCGACATCGCCGATATCCCCGGTCCTGTCGGCGACGTCGCCTTCGCGCGCGAGATCGCCTTCGACCGCATCACGTTCAGCTATGACGGCCGACACGATGCGTTGATCGACATCAGCCTCTCCATCGGCAAGGGAGAGTTCGTTGCACTTGTCGGCCCGAGCGGGTGCGGCAAGAGCACGGTCCTCGCCCTCGTCACGAGGCTCTACGATCCGCGGCAGGGCGCCGTCAGCGTGGACGGCCAGGATCTCCGCTCCATCGACCTGGCGTCGTGGCGTCGGAACCTCGCGTCGGTCCTGCAGGACAATTTCCTGTTCGATGTCTCGATCCGCGACAACATCCGCATGGGCCGGCTCGACGCTTCGGACGCGGAAATCGAGGCGGCCGCCCGAGACGCGGAGATCGACGACGTGATCCGCCGCATGCCTTCGGGATACGAGACGCGGGTGGGTCAACGCGGCGGACAGCTTTCAGGCGGGCAGCGGCAGCGGATCGCGATCGCGCGGGCGATCATTCGCCGTCCCTCGCTCCTTCTCCTCGACGAGGCGACGTCGGCGCTCGATCCTGCCAACGAGGCCGCAATCAACCGAACCCTGAGGCGGCTGGCGAAGGACCGCACGGTGGTCTCCGCCACCCATCGCCTTGCGACGATCGTCGATGCGGACCGCATCTTCGTGTTCCGTGAGGGGCGGCTGGTCGAGGCTGGACGCCACGCCGAGCTCCTCTCTCTCGGCCAGGTCTATGCCGGGCTTTGGCAGAAGCAGGCCGGCTTCACGGAAGATCAGGTTGGCGGCGGCATCGCCGTCACGGTCGAACGGCTGCGGGCGATCCCGCTCCTGTCGGAACTCGCCGACGATGCGCTGTCCCGACTGGCGTCGCGCTTCGATTCTTCGCGATGCGGCAAGGATCGCACCATTGTGGAGGAGGGCGACCCCGGCGACCGCTTCTATCTCATCGTGCGCGGCAGGCTGGAGGTCGCCCGCAAGGACGCGGAGGGCAGGCAGCATCGTATCGGGTTGCTGAGCGACGGCGACGTGTTCGGCGAGGTGGCGCTGCTCCGCGACACGCCCCGCACGGCGAGCGTCCGCACCCTTACGCCCTCGGTGCTCCTGTCGCTGTCACGTAAAGCATTCCTCGACATCCTCGCCGACCAGCCGGAGCTTCGCGCCAGCCTCGAGCGCACCCTCCCGGAGCGACACCGGACCGCCAGCGAACCCACCGGCCCATGACGACCGGCTCCGGCGGCGCCGTCGCCACCTCGCGGGCACCGTCGGTGCGCACGTCCGGCTCGGTCCGGCTATTCCTCGGGTTCGGTGGTGAAGAGAAGCGGGAAGCCGGCGCTCTTCGCCAGGTCCGTCGCTTCCGTCGCCTTCGATTCAGCGATATCCCGCTGGAAGACGGCGACCACGCAGGCGCCCTTCTGGTGCGCCGTGATCATTACCCGTTCGGACTGGCCCGCATTCATCCGGAACACGGCCTTCAGCACCAACACCACGAATTCCCGCGGCGTATAGTCGTCGTTGAGCAGGATCACCTTGTGAAGGCGGGGGCGTTCGGTCTGCACCTTTGTGCCGGTGCGCGGCTTGGTGTCGATATCGGCCATGGTAAACGCTCCGGTCTGGCGATGCTCCTATAGCGAAAACCGCGCCGGGATGCACCCCACGTCGTCGTGATTTGCTGCAATCGCCGAGCGTCAGAAGAGAATCGTCGGGTTTGTCGATCCGGACCGGCTCCGTTCGTCCTTGGGACGTGAACTGAACCAACAGCCGGAGAACCCCATGGCTTCGGACACGGACGCGAGCACGGTCCGCGACATCGTCGCGGCCGTCCACAAGGGGCTTCACGACCGCGACGCGGGCGCCGTGACCGCCCACTACGCAGCCGACGCGGTGATCTTCGACCTTGCACCGCCTCTGTCACACCCGGTGGACCTCGCGGGTCTCTCCGCCTGGATTGGCACCTGGCAGGGGCCCATCGCGTGCG
>JALHRF010000289.1 GCA_022841545.1 Bauldia sp.
CCGTGCTGGGCAATCGAACCCCGCGGCAGGCAGCGAAGACGACGGCGGGACGCGCGAAGATGGTCGACTGGCTGAAGCAAGTGGAGAACTCGAACGCCGGCGTCGACGGGCTCTCCGGCTACGATACGTTCTGGATCTGGGAGGAGCTTGGCGTCTCGGAACTGCGGCGTTGAGCGGGGGACAGCGATGAAGGTCGGACCGCAAGCGGCGAAGTGGATTGCGAAGAAGGCCAAGGCCGGCTTTCGCGGCGATCCGGTTGGCACCTTGGCCTTCTACGGGCCGGACAACCGGCGGGCCACCAAGGCGGCGGTAGGGGTGGTTGACCGGCCGGACGTTGACCCGGTCGATCTGCGGACGTGGTCTGTGGGCAGCGGCGATGTGCGCTCCTCACCCCGGATCAATGAAGAAATCGTCGCGTTTCTCCGCGAGCACGGCGTGCGAACCGTAGCGATGGCCGAAGGGCTGATCGGCTGCCCGCATGAAGAGGGCATCGATTACCCCGAGGGCGGCAGTTGCCCGCACTGCCCCTTCTGGGCCAACCGGGATCGGTGGGGAGGCGCGTTCGGTCGATCGGCGGATTTGGCCCGTTCCAGAACCGCCCTCGCATCGCGTCGTGACCAGGCATAGCCGCGGCCCTCGATCCGGGACATCGCGTCGCGCAAGACCGTCATATGCGGCGCCGGCGAGGCTTTTCCATCACCGACGGGCCCTTGCGCGGCTGGACAGAACCCGGGTCGAGTCTTACCGTCCGCGGCGTTTTCCTCGGAGCTTCCTTCCATGCTGCGCGTGCTTCTCTCCGGTAAGCTCCATCCCGACGGCCTGGCCGTGCTTCGGGCGCGGGACGACCTGACGCTGGTCGAAATGGCGAGCGAGGAGCCGGCCGAGTTCGTGGCGAAGCTGCCCGACGCCGACGCGCTTCTCATCCGGACGGCCATGCTGCCGCGTGAGGCCCTGGTCAATGCCCGCCGGCTCAAGGTCGTGTCGCGCCACGGCGTCGGCTACGACAACGTGCCCGTCGATGCGCTGACGGAGTACGGCATCCCGCTAGCGGTGGTCGGCGGCATCCATTCCGGCACCGTCGCCGAGCATGCGATGTTCCTGATGCTGGCGCTCGCCAAGGCCGGCCTTCGGCATGACCGCGCGGTGCGGGCCGGGGACTGGAACGCCGCGCGGGCACGGCTCGAGGCGTTCGAGTTGTCCGGTCGCACGCTGCTCCTCATCGGCTTCGGCCGGATCGGGCGCGCGCTCGCCCTGCGCGCCCAGGCCTTCGGGATGACGGTGCTGGCCTACGACCCCAACGTTCCCGAAGCGGCGATGGCCGAGGCCGGCGTCGGCAAGGTCGCGGACTGGCGCGCGGTCCTGCCGGACATCGACGTGGTCTCGCTGCATGTGCCGCGCCTCCGCGAGACCGAGAACATGATCGCCGCAGCGGAATTGGCGCAAATGAAGCCGGCGGCGCTGGTCATCAACACCTCGCGCGGCGGGCTGATCGACGAGGCGGCGCTCGCCGCGGCGCTTCTGGAAGGACGAATTGGCGGCGCCGGCATCGACACCTTCGACGAGGAGCCGCCGCGACCCGACAACCCGCTCTTCGCGTCCGATCGCGCCATCCTCAGCCCGCATATCGCGGGACTGACCGGGGAGGCGATGGCGCGGCTCTCGGTCACCGCGGCAGAGAACGTGTTGGCGGGCCTCGACGGACGGCTCGACCCGGCGCTGGTGGTCAATGCCGCGGTGCTGGGCAAGTAGGACGCACGACGCAAATCCAGGCAGCCGGATCAAGACCTCAGAAAGAACGGGGAACGCATGAAGAGACTCGGGATTGGCCTCGTCGGCAGCGGTTTCATGGGGCGGAGCCACGCCCATGCCTTCCGCGCGGCGCCGGGCGTGTTCGACCTGCCGATGACGCCGGTCCTGGAACTGCTCGCCGACGTCAATGCCGAGGCTGCGGCGAAGGCGGCGGCGGGCCTCGGCTTCGCCCGCTCGACCGGCGACTGGCGTGAACTGATCGCCGATCCGGCGGTCGACCTCGTCGACATCACCACGCCGAACACGCTGCACCTCCCCATCGCGCTCGCCGCGATCGAGGCCGGCAAGCCGGTCTATTGCGAGAAGCCGCTCGCGCCGAACGCGGCGGACGCGAAGCGCATGGCCGATGCGGCCGAGCGGAAGGGGGTGAAGACCGCCGTCG
Source organism: Bauldia sp. (assembly GCA_022841545.1). Taxonomy (GTDB): domain Bacteria; phylum Pseudomonadota; class Alphaproteobacteria; order Rhizobiales; family Kaistiaceae; genus Bauldia. Next base: position 2,192 of record JALHRF010000289.1, read on the forward strand.
GCTTCAACTACCTCAAGAACCCGATGGTCGCGCTCGCCCGCGAGATCGTCGAAAGCGGCGAGATCGGCGAGGTGGTGAGCTTTCGCGGCATCCACGCCGAGGACTACATGACCGACCCGATGGCGCCCTACACCTGGCGCCTCGACAAGAAGGGCGGCCACGGCGTCGTCGCCGATCTCGGCAGCCACATCATCTCCATCGCCCGGATGGTGGTCGGGCCGATCGAGTCCCTCGTCGGCCAGATCAAGACCGTGACGGACCGGCGCCCGCTTGCCGGATCGAGCGAGATGAAGCCGGTCGAGGTCGACGACGAGGCGCGCGCCCTGGTGCAGTTCGCTGGCGGCGCCACGGGTTCGATCGAAGCGAGCTGGGTGAAGGCCGGGCGGAAGATGACGCTCGCCTTCGAGGTGACGGGCTCGAAGGGCACGATCGAGGTCGACCACGAGCGGCTGAACGAACTGAAGCTCTACACCACCGGCCAGCCGAAGGGCCGCGAGGGCTTCAAGACCATCCTCGCCGGGCCGGACCACAGCTTCTACAAGGAGTTCGTGCCGGCGCCGGGGCACCAGCTCGGCTTCAACGACATCAAGACCATCGAGGTGATGGCGCTGGTAAGGTCGCTCGCCGGCGGCGGCCCGAAGTTCCTGCCCGACTTCCGCGAGGCCTGGGAGATCCAGCGCGTCGTCGACGGCATCGTTCTCTCGGCCAACGAGAAGCGCTGGATCGACGTCACGGAGGTGTAACCTGTAGGGCGGGTTGCCCCGGATTTAGCCGGGGATAACCCGCCGGGCCTCACCGCAGAAAATGGCGGATTACGCTTCGCAATCCGCCCTACAGGGCCGTCCCCATGGACATCGTCTTCGCCCCCGCGCACCGCCTCGCCGCCGCCATCCGTGACCGCGAGGTCAGCGCCGCCGACGTGCTCGAGGCGCATCTCGGCCAGATCGAGCGCCACAACGGCGCGCTCAACGCCATCGTCACCCTCGACGTGGAGGGCGCCAGGACGCGCGCCGCCGAGGCGGACGCGGCGACCGCACGGGGCGACTCGTGGGGGCCGCTCCACGGCGTGCCGGTGGTGCTCAAGGACGGCCATGAGACCAAGGGCATGCGGACCGTGGTCGGCATGGAACGCCACGCGGACCATGTGCCGGCCTGGGACGGTGCGGTCGCGGCGAAGCTCAGGGCGGCGGGGGCGGTTCTCCTCGGCAAGACCAACGTGCCGCCGCGGCTCCGCGACGTGCAGGCCGACAACCCGGTGTTTGGCCGGACCAGCAACCCCTGGGCGCTCGACCGGACGCCGGGCGGCTCGAGCGGCGGCGCGGCGGCGGCGGTCGCCGCGGGGCTGGCCCCGTTCGACATCGGCAGCGACCTCGGCGGTTCGATCCGGTTTCCGGCGCATCTCTGCGGCGTCTACGGGTTCAAGCCGACCGAGCGCACGGTCTCCCTCGCCGGCCACCTCGCCGACCCGCCGGGCATGACGCGGAACTTCCGTATCATGTTCAGCCACGGGCCGATCGCCCGCGACGTCGACGACCTGGAGCT
>JALHRF010000290.1 GCA_022841545.1 Bauldia sp.
GCCGCGGCCGACGCCGGTGGCGGCTACGCCGACGCCCGTGCCGCCAGCGCCCCCCGCCCAGAGCGAGGGCGGCGGCGAAGGCGGCTGGGTCTCCGATCTGCTCCGCCGCGCGTCGCGGGACGACGAGGGTGGTTCCGCTACCAACGAGGCGGCGCCGATCGATGTCGGGACATCGGCCAACCGGCCCACGGCGGAAGCCAACCCCAACGGCAATGGCGCTGCGCCGGCCAAGGTCGAAGCCGACCAGCCGCTCGGGGCGCTCTCGGTCGACATCGCCAAGGCGATCGACCATGAGGCCTCGGTGGAATTATGGGAGCGCCACCGCCGCGGCGAGCACAACGTCTTCACCCGGCGGCTCTACACCCTGCAGGGCCAGCAGACCTTCGACGAGATCCGCAAGAAGTACCAGCGCGACGCCAAATTCCGCACCGCGGTGGACCGCTACATCGGCGATTTCGAGAAGCTTCTAGCCGAGGTGAACCGCAAGAACGGCGACAACCGCGCCGCCAGCAACGCCTACCTCACCTCGGACACGGGCAAGGTCTACACCATGCTCGCCCATGCGAGCGGCCGCTTCGACTGAGCTGAGTACGAATAAGGGATCTCAAAGGGGCAAGGTCATCGATCTTGCCCCTTTTTCGTTGCGAACCGGGGCTGTGGAAGGCTTCGATCGATACAGTCCACAACGAATGAACCAAGCTGATATCGACCGCACTCAACAACCTGGGCGTAGCCACGATTGCGACCGGCATCTTTGCGCCGGGCATCGGCTACCTCTACGGAAGCAGCGCATCGAACACCGGGGGCTGGTGGTTTTGACTGGCGTCGCTTGGCTTCCGATCGGCGCACACCAAGTTTCATGGCATGGGCCGTGCTTGGAAGGCTCCAGCCATGACATCACTGCATATCTACCTTCTGGTTGCGCCCTTCGTGCTGCTCGCGGGCGCGGCGCTGGTGGTGTGGCTAACCAGGCCACGCGACCGTCTGCACCCCGGCGAATAGGCCCCGATCCGCTCGGATCACGCCGGGCGCCCAGGGCATCAGTCCGATCAGCACCCGTGCCATAGAGCCGCGTCGAGGCCGGCCACGGGTACGCGTGACAATTCCAGGCCCCCGCAAGTTCCAGGGCATGGGACCACGAACCGACAAGCGCTCTACGGAGCGGAACTCACCAAGGGCTGGCCGCGCTCGGTGACGTAGCTGAGGACCAGCACGACCGGCTCGCTCCCCCGGGCCAGGACCTCGTGAACCGTGCCGGGTTCGATCAGGAAATACTCTCCCGACCCGAGTTCGCGATCCGGCTGGCCGTCGATCTTGAGGACGGGTTCGCCGGAAATGACGTAGGTCGACTCCGCGCCCGGGTGGGTGTGGCGGCCGCTGGTGCCACCGGCCGCGATCACGACATGGAGCGTGCTGAGGTCATAGGCCGCCGTCCCGGGAATCTCCCAGTTCTGAAGCGGGGTTCGGGTGATGTCCTCAGCGCGGCCCTCGACCATACCGAGGCCCGCGAAGGCAAGGAACACTCCAAGCAGAACGGATGGATGCCGCATGTCGTCGATCTCCTCTTCCCTGGGCCAGCTTCCCGGCTTCAAGCCCGGCTCGCCCTACGGAATGTCGCGACGCTTCGCCCTTCCAAGCCGCCTGACATGACAGGAATGCTGCGCGACGGAAGCGACTCTCGCTCAGATCACGCCGAGCGTCCAGCGCACCAGTTCGATCAGCACCTGTGACATGGCCGCGTCGAGGCCGGCGACCACGTGATCGGGAGTGTTGGCGGCGACGGCGGCGTCGCCGGTGATGGTCCGCGTCGCGACGATCCGGCCGTCCCGGTCGTCCATCACCTTCACGAACACCTCGACATGGGCATAGCCGCTGTCTTTGGTCTCCTCGCGGTACTCGAAGGCGCGGATATTGGTGATGATCTGATAGTCGATGCTGAGCCCTTCGCCGGGGCGACCGACGGCCTTCGCCTTCTTCGACTTCTCGAAGGCCTCGATGGCGCGGGCCTGATAGACCCGCGGCATACGGTCGGGCCACTGCGCGTCGGGGTAGTAGAACAGGCGCTGGCCACTCGCGACCACGATCCGCTCGCTGTCGAGCGTCTTGAGCGCGCTCGGCTCAGGGATCAGAATCTGGGCCGCCGTGCCGCCCGGCACACCGGAAACGGCGCTTGGCCCGCTGAGATCGAAGGTTTCGGGGGGCGAGCCGCGAAACAGCGAACATCCGGCGATGAGGAGCGTCATCGCCAGAAGCGGCAAGGTCCGAAGCGACCAGCCTTCGCGCCATTTCAGGAACAACCAGGCCCCCACACGTCTGAGCCGCCAGGCCCCTTCCCCATCGGGGCACATGAATCAGCGGCGATTGTACTCACGCACGCCGGAATTGCCACCAAAGACGGCGCCGCCCGGATTCTTGGCGAAATCGGCCACCGCGCGGTCGATCCGCGCCACCGAGGCGCGAAGTTCGGCGACCAGCGAGGAAATGTCCCCAAGACCGCGGCCGGAGAAGTCCGCGAGGCCCGAGGTGATCTCGTCGGCGCGGGAGTTGAACGTCTCCGCCGTCTGGCGGAGCGCCTTCGCCGCGCCCGCCGCCTCCTGGAAGAAGTTCTTGCCGGCACCGTCCTCGTCGGCGAGGAGCGCCTCGGCGTTGCCGAGCACCGCGTCGACCCTGGTCGAGGCGGCGTTGAGCTTGTCGGCCAGTTCCCTCGCGCTTGTGACGATGGCCGTCACGTTGTCCTTCTGGGCCGTGATGCTGTCAGTGAACTCCTTTGCCCCTGCGACCGTCGACTTGACGTCGGCCACGATGGTGGTCACGTCCGGCGCAGCAGCCTGAAGCTGATCGGAAAAGCCGGAGATGCTGTCGACGGCGGCGGAGACCTTCGCCGGGTCGATAACCGCGACGACCTCCTTCACCTGGCCGAGCGTTTCGTTGAGTCCGGTCGAGAATTCGCCGAGTTGCGAGGCAATGGTCTCCGCCTGGGCGATGACGCTCTGGATGTTGTCGGAAGCGTCCGCGGCCCGCTTCATGAAATCGTCGGTCGAAGTGATGATGCCAGTGACCTTTTCCGGGTCAATGGCGGTAACGATCTCGTCGACATTGGCGATGATGCCGTCAAGGCGTGAGGACAGGCGACTCGCGGTGGCCGACAGCTCGGCGACACTGGCGAGGAACTGCTTGATGCCCTCGGCATTCTCGGCGAGCGCGCCGGTGAAGGCCTCGACGTTCTTGGTGGTATTGGTGACCGACGCCTGGTTATCGGCCAGGAAGGAGTCGAGGCGCTCGGCGATCGACGACAGCTTGTTGACGGCCGAACCCGCGGCGGCCAGCACATCGGTGAAGGCGGACTGGGTGCCGACGATCTTGGGCGGAGTCTGGGTGAAGATGCTTGGCGCGGCCGCGGTGCCGCCGGTCATCTCGATATAGGCGACGCCGGTGAGGAAATTGGAGCCGACCTCGGCCCGGGTGTCGGTCTTGACCGGAGCGTCCTCGCGCACCTCTGCCGTGACCAGCACCTTGTTGGGGTCCTCGGGATCGAAGGTGAGGCCGGTGACGTTGCCGACCTTGATGCCGGCGAAATAGACCGCGCCGCCCGGCGCGAGCCCTCCCACGGTGCCGCTGAACTCGAAATAGACGGTCGAGCGGATGCCGGTCTCATCCAGCCGCTTCAGCCAGTAGACGAAGACGAAGACGGCGACGATCACCACCAGGGTAAAGA
>JALHRF010000291.1 GCA_022841545.1 Bauldia sp.
GCGTGGGCTTGCGCGTCTCGCTCGGCCTGGCGCTGATCGCGTTGATCCTCGTCGCCATTGCCGAGAACGGCCGCATCCCCGTCGACAATCCGGCGACCCATCTCGAGCTGACGATGGTCCATGAGGCGATGGTTCTCGAATATTCCGGGCGGCATCTGGCGCTGATCGAGCTCGCCGCGATGCTCAAGCTCGTCCTCTACCTGTCGCTGATCGCCTGCATCTTCCTGCCCTGGCAGGTGGCGCCCGTCGCCGCCGGCCTCGGCGCGCTCGGCATCGGCCTCCTCGCCTGGCTGGTCAAGCTCGCCTTCGGCGGGGTTCTCCTCGCGCTGTTCGAGACCTCGATCGCCAAGATGCGCGTCTTCCGCGTCGCCGACTTCCTCGGCGCGGGCCTGATGCTCGGCCTCCTCGCCACGCTCCTCCTCTTCGTGTCGCGGAGCATCTGATGGGTGAGTCCGGGACCCAAATCCAGATCGAAGGAGCCGCCCCATGACCGGCCTCTCCTTCGACATCGCCCATCTCCTCGCCGGCACGCTGGTGCTGCTCTCCTTCGTGCTCCTGTACCAGGACCGCATGTACGCGCTCCTCAACGTCTTCGCCGCACAGGCGGTGGTGCTGACCGCCTCGGTCGCGTGGCAGGCCTACGTGCAGGACGCGCCGCACCTCTACGTCACGGCGGCGATCGCGCTCGTCTTCAAGGCGATCGTCATCCCGATGGCGCTCCGCCGGATCGTGCGCCGCCTCGGCATCCATCGCGAGATCGAGACGGTGGTCGGCGTCGGTCCGACCATGCTCGCGGGGATGGGGCTGGTGGCGCTGTCCTTGGTGGTGATGCTGCGGGTCACGGCGGACGCCGATCCGCTCGCCCGCGAGGACCTCGCCTTCGCGCTTTCCGTCGTCCTCCTCGGGCTCCTGATGATGGTGACGCGGCGGAACGCGGTGAGCCAGGTGGTCGGCTTCATGTCGCTCGAGAACGGACTGATCCTCGCCGCGACCGGCGCCAAGGGCATGCCGCTCGTGGTCGAGATCAGCGTCGCCTTCTCGATCCTCATCGCCTTCATCGTCATCGGCATCTTCCTGTCGAGGATCCGCGAACGGTTCGACTCGGTCGATATCGAGGCGCTCGACAAGGCCCGCGGGGAGCGGCGATGACCGCAATTCCGTTCCATCCCGAGGTCGCGATCCTGATCATCCCGCTCGTCGCGGCGGGGCTGCTCGCGATCCTGCCCGGCTACCGGCTGACGGCGCGGCTCAACGTTCTCGCGAGTCTCCTGACGCTGCTTGCCGCGCTGTCGCTGTTCGTCCTGCCGCGACCGGAGCCGGGGGGCACCTTTCTGGTCGACGACCTCAACATCGTGTTTATCGTGCTGTCGAGCTTCGTCGCCTTCACCACCTCGATCTTCAGCGCGAGCTACATCGGCCACGAACTCGAGATCGGGCGGATCACCCCGACCTATCTTCGCTTCTATCACGCCATGTACCAGGCGCTGATGTTCGCCATGAACCTCGCGCTCGTGGCGAACTCGATCGGGGTGATGTGGGTGGCGATCGAAATCGCGACGCTGACCACGGTATTGATGGTCGGCATCTACCGCACCCACGAGGCGCTGGAGGCTGCGTGGAAGTACTTCATCCTCGGCAGCGTCGGCATCGCGCTCGCCTTGTTCGGCACCATCCTCGTCTACATGGCCGCGCAGCCCGTGGTCGGCGAGGGCGCCGACGCGATGCTGTGGACCGTGCTCGTCGCCCGCGCCGCCGAGTTCGACCCGGCCTTCCTCGACCTCGCCTTCGTCTTCCTCTTCCTCGGCTACGGCACCAAGGTCGGCCTCGCGCCGCTCCACGCCTGGCTGCCCGACGCCCATGCCGAGGGCCCGACCCCGATCTCGGCGGTGCTCTCGGGCCTCCTCCTCAACGTCGCGCTCTACGCGGTGCTCCGCTTCAAGATCCTGCTCGCCGGCAACCCCGAGGCGCTCGCGCCGGGGCCGCTGATGATGACGATGGGGCTCGGCTCGCTGGTCTTCGCCGCCTTCATGCTCTACCGGCGGTACGACATAAAGCGCATGTTCGCCTACTCCTCGATCGAGCACATGGGGATCATCGCCTTCGCTTTCGGCCTCGGCGGTCCGCTCGCCAATTTCGCCGGCCTCTTCCACATGGTGATGCACTCGCTCACCAAGTCCGGCATCTTCTTCGCCGTCGGCCACATCACGCAGGTCAAGGGCACGCAGGAGATCGCGAAGATCACCGGGCTCACCGTCAGCCACCCTCGGCTCGGCTGGGCGCTGGTGCTCGGGGTGGTGGCCATCGCCGGCCTGCCGCCGCTCGGCATCTTCATGAGCGAATTCCTCGTCGTCTCCTCGACCGTCGCCCGCGAGCCGCTCCTGGTCGTCCCGCTCGTCGGCGGCATTCTCGTCGCCGGCGGCGCCCTGTTCCTCCGGCTGAACGGCCTCGCCTTCGGCGAGCCGACCGGCCCGTCCGCCCCCTCGCATGCCTCCTACGTTCCGATGTATCTCCACTTCGCCCTGGTCTTCATCGCCGGCTTCTACCTTCCCCCCGTGCTGGTCGCCTGGTTCCAGCACGTTGCGGCGCAGCTGGGGTGATGGCGATGCCGTCTGGTCCCACCCCGATACCCCCTCACCCGGTCAGGAGAGTCCTGCTTGACCCCCTCCCGGCGTCCCCCTTTCAGGGGGAGGGGCCGCGGTGGGACCGCTGCAGTTTCTGCAACAGCGCCGGGCTTGCTCTTGCGGAGCACTCTGCATCCCCTCCCCCTGAAAGCCATGAGGTTCACACATCTCGGGGCATCGCTTGCCAATGGTCTGCCGGGTCGAAGTGGAGACACGGACAGTTCCGCAACGTCCCCTCTCCCCGGTGGGGAGAGGGGCAGGGTGAGGGGGCTCCGGATCTATGTTGTCGGGGTGGTCGATCGAGATTCTTTTACCCTCAAGACGGAAGTCGACTCTGGCATACGCTGCTATCTCAGCATGCTCCGCCTATCCCCCCTCACCCTGTCCCTCTCCCCACCGGGGAGAGGGGACGTAGGTTGTTCCGCCGCTGGGCCAATTCGGGCCGAAGCTTGTGTGAATCTCGTAGCCCTGAAAGGGGGAGGCCGGGAGGGTGTCATGTTCTCGACACCGGCGCGACGAGCTTGCGTGCTGGAGGAACCGCCCGTCAGCGATGCCCGGCGGTGGATGCGGGGTGCGCGGCATGAGCGCGCTCGTCGGTCTCATCGCCGACGGGGTGCCGGCGCCATCGCACCGGCCGTGGCCCCGTACGATGGCCACGACGGAGCAGTGGCGCCGGGCCACCGCCGCGCTTGCGGAGGGTCGGTGCTCGCTTCTGTCGCTGTGGGCCGAGCCCAAGACGGTGCACATGGCCCTCCGCGAGGGAAGCGACGTCGCGGTCCTGACCCTCGTCTGTCCCGGCGACACCTTCCCCTCGGTCGGCGCGCATCACGCCCCGGCCATCCGCCTCGAGCGCGCCATCGGCGACCTCTACGGCCTGGTCCCGGAGGGCGCGCTCGACACGCGCCCCTGGCTCGACCATGGCCGCTGGGGCGTGGCGCATCCGCTCGGCGAGTCGCGACCGGAACCGTCATTGACCCCGGCAGCCGCCTACCCCTTCCTCCCGGTCGAGGGCGAAGGCCTGCACCAGATTCCGGTCGGCCCGGTCCATGCCGGCATCATCGAGCCGGGCCATTTCCGCTTCAC
>JALHRF010000292.1 GCA_022841545.1 Bauldia sp.
TCTTCGGAATATCCGATGGAGCCGGTCATGGATAGCTCGAGCGTGATCGCGACATCCAATTAAGGCAAGATGCCGCGCTTGCCAACTATCCGTTGCAAGAAGCTGGCCAGGAAACGCCGGTTGCGAAATCTTCTCCGGGAGCCGCCAGCATATTCTTGATTTAACGACGGCGACGCCGATCGGTTCCACTGCGCGGCATTTTTTAGTGCGGCTTGCCGGTAGCGGCTCCGGCGACGGGCGCCCAGCGCTGCGGGCGGCCGTGGCGGCTGAGGAAATAGAGGATCGAGTAAAGGACGACGATGGCGTCGATCGCCACCGGCCCGACATAGCCCATCGCCCAGGGCTCGCCGAGGTCGCGGACGAAGAGGTAGAGGAGGAACGCCTTCTCGAGCGCCGCGAAGAGCAGCGCCTCGAAGCGGAGCCAGGGGCGGAAGGCGGCGGCGACCATCAGCATGCCGATGCCGAAGACCATGATGCCCCAGTGACGGAGCGCCGGGACGGAGGACGGCGTGTAGTCGACGAGATCGCGGAACATCGGCCGGAAGAGGTCGATGTCGAGGGCGAAGACCACCGTCACGCCGGTGAGCAGGCCGAAGATGACCAGGAAGGGCGTTACGGTGCGTCCGATGAAGGCGTCGAGCATGTGTTTGCTCCCTGTGAAATGCCTGCTGCTTACGGCCCCCTCTCGGTCATTCCGTAAGGGCGTTCGAAGACGGATGTGCCGGCGCGAAGTGACCACTCCGCTCATCACCGCGCAAGTGGGCTCCAGCTCTTGATGCCCGGTCGTAAGCGATTGAAAAAACTGGATTCCCGCGTGCGCGGGAATGAGCGGGCGGGGAGGTTCGCGTCCCAACGAGTGGGGCTGGAGGACATTGGCTTACACCTCCGCGGCACCGAATTCCCAATCTGTTCGCACGCTGCTTTACGAGGGTGACGGCCCGAGCTGCGGCCCCGGATCGCGGCTCGAAGCTGCGTCGGTTCCGCGGATTGACTTCGAAAGTGCGCCGCCCGCGCCGTCATCGGCGCAGGCGGCGGTCGCGGCCCGTTGTTGGGGCGTTCAAAGGGCCGCGACCAGACGCTTGGTCAGTTGCCGGTCGGCATGGTCAGGTTGATGCCGTCCTTGGCGAGCTGCTCGCGGACCGACTCGAGCTGCTGGAAGTTGGTGATGGTGATCGGCCCGGTATAGGCGACGCTCTGGAGCTTGCGCGGCGGGTACTGGATGTAGGTCTTCATCATCTTGGCGATCTCGGTGTTGATCACCGACACCATCCAGCTGTTTTCGACGAAGCTGTTCATGAAGACGTCGTAGCGCTCCTGCGGATCGGCGAGGAGGTCGAAGATCTGCGGGACCGTGGCGACATACTTGTCCGGGCCCTTCCAGCCGAGGTTGGTGTCGACCGAGAGGCCGCCGGTGGCGGCGCCATCGTCACCGCGGAGGTTGAACACGGCCTTGAAGACGCCGAGACGCATGGCGCCGGGCGAGAGCTCGTCCTCGGTGAAGTAGAACCAGCTCGTGCGCTCCGACTTGCCCGTGCCGAACAGGACCGGCGACATGTCGTAGCTGTCGAAGATCATCGGCTTGTCCTCGCGGTCCTTCTCCGGCAGCTTGACGTCGGCAAGCGCGGCGAAGGTCGCCATCAGGTCGAGGCCGCCTAGGATGTCGTGGTTGCGGACGTGCGGCTCGATCCTGCCGGGCATCCAGGCGATCGCCGGGACGCGGTTGCCGCCCTCGCGGACAGTGCCCTTGGTGCCGCGGAAGGGGGTATAGCCGGCATCCGGGTAGACGTCCTGCCAGGCGCCGTTGTCGACCGTGTAGAACACGATGGTGTTCTTATCGAGCCCGAGTTCCCGGACCTTGTCCATCACCGCGCCGATATGGGCATCGAGCTCGACCACGGCGTCGGCGTATTTGCTCTTCGAGATCGATTTGCCCTGGAACGCCGGCGCGGGCATGTTGGGCTGGTGGTTCTTCATGAAATTGACGTTGAGGAAGAAGGGCGTCTCGGGCGACTTCGCGGCCTCGTCGAGAAAGCCGGTGGCGGCCTCGAGCACGTAGTCGTCGAGATACGGAATGCCGACGACGCCCTCGTCGGGGGTGTTGACGTACTGGCCGTTAACCGCCCAGTCCTGCTTCGCCGGCGCGCCGGCCTTCCCGGAGAGCGAGCCGGTGGTGACCTTCTGGTACATCGCGCGGACCTCGGGGGTCATCTGCGGGAACCAGGTCGGGTCGCCATAGGTGTAGGCGTTGAGGTGGTACAGGAACGTGTACCGCATCTCGTCGTAGCCGTGGGCGATCGGCAGCGCGTAGTCGGCCTCGCCGAGATGCCACTTGCCGGTGAAGTAGGTGGCGTAGCCGGCGGTCTTGAGGACGGAGGCGAGCGTCCACTCGGCCGCGGGCAGGCCGCCGCCGCTGCCCTGGAAGGCGACGGTGGTCATGCCGCTCCGGTTGGGGATGCGGCCGGTCTGGATGGCGGCGCGGCCGGGGGTGCAACTCGGCTGGGCATAGAACGAGAAGAACGTCATGCCTTCGTCGGCGAGGCGGTCGATGTTGGGCGTCGGCATGCCGCGGCCCTCGCCGCCGCCATAGGGCCCGAGGTCGCCCCAGCCGGTGTCGTCGGAAACGATCAGGATGATGTTGGGCTTGTCCTGGGCCTGCGCCGATGCACCGAGGGCGCCGAGCGCAAGCAGTCCGATCGAAGCCATCAGGATGGACTTCATGCCATTCCTCCCATTCTGCCTTCGGGCGGGGAAGAAGTCGGCAACCGCCGCCCGAAAAGCGCCTGCCCGTTGCAGAAGATCCGAAGGCCGGGGACGGGCGGACGCCCGCCCTCGGGCCGATCCCGCGGCGACATGAGTCGCGCGTGGGACGGAGGGTATGCAGCCGCCCTGGGGGCGTCGATTGGACCTAGGTCCTATGGGAGGGGAGGGCCCTGACGGGGGGCGCCGCGCTTCGCCGTATGGACGGCGCACGGCGGGGCGGACTATTCTTCGCCCGAGCCGGCGTCCGCCGGCCGGGCTCGCCCCAACCAGACCGAAACCACCGAGGAAACCGAGGATGGCCGACAGCGCCGTGAATGTTGCCCGCGCCAGGCTCCACAAGGACGGCCCGGATTTCTCGTCCGTCGTCTGGGGCTCGATGCGGTCGGAGGAGCAGTTCCGTTCGCCCGACGAGCTCGCCGATTTTCTCCGCTTCCTGCTCGACCGTGGCGTGACCACGCTCGACACGGCCAATACCTACGGCTACCCCGACCCCTATACGGTCGAGGAATTCCTCGGCAAGGCCATCGCCAAGGTTGGCCGGGACAAGTTCGAGATCGTCACCAAGTGCGGCATCCAGCGCGTCTCGCCGCACCGGCCGGTCAACCGTATCCGCCACTACGATTTCACCGAGTCCGAAATCCGCCGCTCGATCGGCCGCTCGCTCGACAAGCTCGGCATCGACTGCGCCGACCTGATCCTCCTGCACCGGCCGGACTACCTGATGGACCCGGCCGAGACCGCCGGCGCGCTCGACGCGCTGATCGCCGAGGGCAAGACCAAGCACGTGGGCGTGTCGAACTTCTCGCCCTCGCGCTACCGGCTGCTCGCGTCGAAGCTCAAGGCGCCGATCGTCACCAACCAGGTGCAGTTCTCGCCGATCTTCCTCGATCCGATCTCCGACGGGACGTTCGACACCGC
>JALHRF010000293.1 GCA_022841545.1 Bauldia sp.
CGCCGACTCGTTGGCGACGATGTCGTAGTGGGTCGTCTCGCCGCGGATCACGCAGCCGAGGATGACGTAGCCGTCATAGGTCGTGCCGCCATTCTCCGCCCCCTCGAGCGCCATCGAGATCGCCGCCGGCAGCTCGAAACAGCCGGGCACCGACACGCGGTCATAGGTGGCCCCTGCCCGCTCCAGCGCCGCCACCGCGCCTTTCACCAGTTCGTCTGCGAGGTCCTCGTAGAAGCGCGCGTCGATGATGAGCAGATGCGGCACGGTCGAACTCCGGGGCTGGGCTGCCCGGAGAGCAACCATGCGCCCCCGGTCTTGTCCAGCGCGAAATCATGGACGCGGAGCTGGGTTGCGAGATGCGCGCCCCTGGTTCACCTTGGGTCAGATTCCGTGCGCGATGCGTTCGCGCACGATTGGTCCGGCCGCGGGTTGCGGCGTCGGGCTGGTTCGAATCGCAGAACGGATCATCTCCGCCGCCGCCTTGTAGCTGTCCTCGCTCCGCGCATGAACGACGCAGATCGGTCGATCGGCATCGGCGAGCTCGCCGAGCTGGATAAAATTCGTCATGCCGACCGAGAAGTCGATCGGCTCCGACGGTCGCTTCCGCCCGCCGCCGAGAACGACCAGCGTCAGGCCGATTTGCTTCGTATCCATTTCCGCAACGTAGCCCGGCGCCGCGGCATGCACCGGCCGGATGACCGGCGTTGCCGGCAGATGACGCTCCGGCGCCGCCATGAAGTCGCGCGGCCCGCCGAGCATCTCCACCATCCGACCGAAACGCTCCGCCGCGGCACCGTCGTCGAGCCGGGCCTTGGCCATCCCCCGGGCCGTGGTGAGATCGGGCGCGATGCCCGCGAGCACGATCATTTCCGCCGCAATGATGAGCGTCAACTCCTCGGTGCGGGGATCGCGGTACTTGCCCGACAGGAAGTCGACGACCTCGATCACCTCCAGCGCATTGCCCACGGTCGTGCCGAGCACCGAGTTGAGGTCCGTGATCAGATGGACATTGGGAAGACCGGCATCGGCCGCCACCTCGCCCATGCTGTTGGCGAGCCGCCGCGCGTCCTCGATGGTCTTCATGAACGCGCCGGATCCGCAACCGACGGAGGTCACCAGCCCCCGCGGGCCTGCGGCAAGCTTCTTCGACAGGATCGAACCAGTGATCAGCGGTACGCTCTCGACCGTGCCGCTGACTTCCCGGACATAGAAGAATTTGCGGTCGGCCGGCGCGAGATCGAGCGTCGGCCCCATGATGGCGCCGCCCGCCTCCCTGACGACCTGCATGAACAATTCGGGCGACGGCTCGATCTGGTAGCCCGGGATGCTGTCGAGCATGTCGACCTCGCCGCCGCAATAGTCGATGCCGCGGCCGGTCACGTTCGGCGCAATGACGCCGCAAGCCGCAGCGATTGGTACCACCAACAACGTCACTTTTTCGTCGCCGACGCCGGCGGTAGAATGCTTTTCGATGATCCTGCGGGTGTCGAGCCCACTCCAGTCGATGACGCGGCCCGAGTCGCGCATGGCGAGGGTGAGCGCCGTCGTCTCGGCAACGGTCATCCCGCGCAGGAACACTGCCATGGTGAACGAGCCGATCTGGCCCTCGGAGACCACATCATCCGTAGCCCACTGAACGAACGCCGAAATCTCTTCTTTCGTCAGCGTTCCGCCGTCCCGCTTCTTGCGGATGATTTCTTGCGGCAGCAGCACGATCTGGTCCCCGATCTCTAGCTGTCAGCCCATGTCGGCGTGTCGCCGCCGCGGACGGCGACCAGCGGATCGCGCCACCGGCCGGGCGTCTTCGACAGCTTCACCTGCGGGCCGAGACGGCGGACCTCTCCGTACGGCGTCTGGCGGACGATCACCTCCGGGTCGATCATCCGGTGGTCGGGCGCCATCGCGTCGAAATCGGTGGTCGGGAACCGACCGAGGCTCGCATACCACATGGCCGCCCGGGCGAGGCTGATCCTGACGTGGTAGCTGCCGCCCTCCTGCCTCTGGCGGCGGAGCGCCGCGAGCACGCCGGCCGCGCCCAGATAACCGGCGATGTAGTCGTTCATCACCAGCGTCGGGGGGAAGCGCGGCGTGCCGTTGCCCTCCGACATCGTGAAGCCGCTCACCGTGAGCCCCTCCATGTCGAAACCGCCGCGCGACGACCAGGGGCCGTCCCAGCTGTAGCCGTTCAGCGACAGATAGATGATGCCCGGCTTTATGCTCGCCAGTTCCTGCGGGCCGAAGCCCAGCCGTCCCATCGTGTCGCCGCGGTAGTTCTCGACGAAGACATCGGCCTCCGGGACGAGCGCCTTCATCCGCTCGTTCTGCTCGGGGTTGCGGAGGTCCGCGAAGGTCGACCGCATCCCGACATTGACGTCGATGACCAGCGCTTCGTGTTCGAAGGCCTGGTCGCGGGCGATATGAAGAACCTCGGCGCCGTACTCGGCCAGCGTGCGCGAGGCGCAGGTCCCGGCGATGACGTGGGTGTTCGACAGCACCCGCAGGCCTGACAGCGGCTGATCCGGATCGGGCTGCCAGGCGATCGGCTCCGCCTCGCCCATCTTCACGATGTCGATGACGGGGGTGCCTGCGAGATGCTTGCCTTCGGGATGCGCAAGCCACTCCTCCGTCGTGCGGTGGACGGCGCCGACGCCGCCCATGAGGTTGAGTTCCTCCTCGAACTCGAAAGCGTTCACCTCCGTGAAGCCGCGGATGATGTTGTCGCGTCCGGGCGGCACGTTCAGCGCCCGGAGGGCGCGCTCGTTCAGGTGCGGATAGGCCCCGGTCACGTTGAAGTACCGGCCGTCCTTGGTCGGGAAGGGGACAAAGGTCATCGGATTGCCGAGGCCGACGGGGGCCTGGAGCCACAATCCGTTGACCGTGGGGTAGAAGTTGAAGTTGGCGGGGAGCGGGTCCGATGCGGGAATGCCGCCGGCCTGCTGGGTCAGCCGCAAGACGAGTCCGATCAGCGGGTTCACGTTGTAGACCGACTCGCGAAGGTCGACCGTCAGGTCCTGGCCCTCGCCGGTGCGCTCGCGCCAGATCGCGGCGGCGCCGACCGCCGCCGCCATCGCGGCGATCGCCATGGCCGAGCCGATCCGGAAATGGCTGCGCAGGATCGGATCGGCGCCGGTGAAGACGACCGCGCCGCCGCCATCGGCGCTGCTGCCGCCGATGTCCTGCATGAAGGCGGCAAAGACGGCATCGAGGTCGAAATCGTCGGGGCTGGCCTGGGCGAACGCCGTCCCCGGGACGCTGGCGGCAAGCGTCACTAGCGCGGCCGCTGCGGCTCCGCCAAGTAGTTCACGACGCGTCGAATCCATCTGGCGCTTCCTCGTTTGGTGTGCTTCCGCCGGTCGGTCCCTCGGGTCCGAGGCGGTCTGTGAATGTTGACCGGCGTATGTGCGGCGCGCCTCAGAACGTCAGCCGCGAGCGGATGCCGAGCGCCCAGAGCACGTCCTCGGTCGGATTGAGCGCCGGGTTCATGATGAGCTGTACGTCCGGCGTCACCGCGAACTGCGGCGTCACCTGGTAGCGGTAGAAGATCTCCGCCGTGTATTGCGCGGGCAGGAACTCGTTCGTCGGATTGGCCCAGCCGAAGCCGACGCCGAACAGGTCCGAACGCGCCTTGGCCGGCTGCAGGC
>JALHRF010000294.1 GCA_022841545.1 Bauldia sp.
AAGTCGGCGCTGTCGAAGTGTTTGTCGCCGCCGAGCGTGATCTTGTTCGGCCGGTCGGCATGCGGCTCGATCATGTGCAACGCCGCCACCCGCTCGGCATGCCCGTCAGCCTCGGTCAGAGCGGCGTCGACCAGTAGCCCCACGCGGTTCTCCATCAGGCCATGGCCGACGAAGCAGAGCTTCGCCTCCTTCCCCGGACCATTGCGGTAGAGCCGGGCGTCGCGATCGGTCGTCGAGGCATGGGTCGCGTTCGAGCGCTTCTGGCCGTGGAAGTCGGCCTCGGCATTGCGACCGCCGCCGGAAGCCGGCGGTTCGTCCGACCCATCACGCGGCTTGAAGCTCTTCATCGACGCCCACGCCTCGATCAGCGTCCCGTCGACCGAGAAGTGCTCGCTCGACAGCAGACGCTTCACCCGTGGCTGAGCCAGAACCGCCGCCAGGAACTTCGCCACGATGTCACCCGCGAGCAGACGGTCGCGGTTCTTCGAGAAGGTCGAATGATCCCACACCGCATCGTCGACGCCGAGGCCGACGAACCAACGGAACAGCAGGTCGTACTCCAGCCGCTCCATCAACTGCCGCTCGGACCGGATCGAGTAGAACGCTTGGCACAGCATCGCCCGCAACAGCTTCTCCGGCGGGATCGATGGCCGGCCGACCGGCGCATAGAGCGCCGCGAAGTCCCGCTCCATCGCCGCCAGCGCCTCGTTCACGATCGACCGGATCGATCGCAGCGGGTGATCCCGCCGAACCCGCTTCTCAAGATCGACATAGCTGAACAGTTCGCCCGACCGATCATCGCCGCCTCGCACGATTCACCCTCCTCCGCTGCTCGCCAGCGGAGTGAATCACGGCAAAAGCCGAACCGCGAGACCCTTCTTCAACACCCTGCTAGGACAACGGCTGGTGTCCATGGGCAACGGAATTAGACTGGCACAGCACTTCGGATGTGATTATCGTTTCGTGTGGGAGAGACGGGCGGACGTCGCGGATATCTCCAATCCTGCTTATTTGTTCGATGTCGAAGCCATGTTGGCGCAGCGCGTTGCCTTTACCGAATTTAACCAACAATTCTTTCAAGGCGCACAAATCTACTACCATGATGGCTGCCGGGCGGTCATCGATCGGCCGTTGCTGGAGAGTACAGCCACGGCAATCATATGTGGTTGCGGGCATTTTCAGCGCCTGAGCAATGAAAACCTGTTCGAAGCGCGGATTGGACTTCGCAAGGCGCTCAGGTCAGTTGTTCCTAGCCAAGAGATTTCCGACGCAATTGCTAAATTTGCAAGACAAGGTAATCTTAGTTCTGCCGTTGGTATCCACGTCCGTCGCGGAGATATTGTTTCTCACAGTTTGGACGTAAATCGCCAGCGAGCGATAGCACTCGATGAATATTTTTTTATGATAGACACGCTGGTGGGCAAGGGCGACAGCCTTTTTCTCTGCGCCGAGGACGCCGATGTAATTTCTGAGTTTGAGAGACGGTATCCTGGCCGAATTTTTTATTATCAGACATCAACGTGGGATCGCCGAGACAAAAATGGCGTTCTGCAAGCATTCATTGAAATCCTATTGTTGGGTGAAACGCGCTTCATTACAGGTGGATTGAGTGCGTTTAATCGTGCTGCCTCGGCGCTGGGCTTGAGGCCACTTCTTACTATTGAGAATTTGGCGCAGGGAGACCCGAAGAACCTCCTTTTGGCCGCATCAGAGTTCTTGAACTTTGACATGATCGACCAAGCCGAGGTCGCCCTGGCTGCGGCACCGGCGGCAAGAGAGACTGAACAAGGACGAAGAGTGTTGAAGCGGCTTGCTCGATTGAAAAGTTCTGTTGCGCCCGCCCCAACTGATGCAGTGGGCAAATAGCATGCTGGCGCCGGACATCGGCGAAGCCGCCAAAAGGGCTTTGGAGCGGATTCCGGCGGCGGCACCGCCGACTTAGCGGGACGACGCGCGACGAGCGGCCCGCAACCGCTGCGCTTTCGCGCATCCCCACTGACGACATAAGGGGGTCAGGGCTGGCTCTCGGCCCCGGTCGGCGCGGTTCGTTTTGGTGGCGGCGCCGAAAGATAGGCCTCGCTCCGCATCTCGGTGAGGCGCGAGGCGGTGCGGCGAAAGGCGAAGGCCTCCTCGCCCGTCGGGGCGCGGTAGAGCGCGTCCGGCTCGGCGGTGGCGGAGGCGACGAGCTTCACGCCGTCGTCGTAGAGGATGTCGATCAAGTTGATGAAGCGGCGCGCGACGTCGCGCCGGCCGTCGGCGATCACCGGGATGTCGTCGAGGAGGACGGTGTGGAAGGCGCCGGCGATCGCAGCATAGTCGCCGGTGCCGAGGGGCGCCTCGCAGAGGTCGGCGAAGGCGAAACGGGCGACGCCACGCGCCGCCTGCGGTACGCGCACCTTGCGCCCCTTGACCACAATCGCGGTCGGCTCGCCCTGGTCGGTGCCGGTGAGGCCGCGCCAGATACGGTCGAGCGCGGCCCGCGCCGGGGCGCCAAGCGGGGTGACGTAGACCGGGGCCCCGACGAGCTTCTCCATGCGGTAGTCGGTGCGGGCGGCGAGTTCGACAACGTCGACATGCTGGCGCAGCACGGCGATGAAAGGCAGGAAGAGCCCTCGGTTCAGCCCCTCGCGGTAGAGCTCCTCGGGGGCGGCGTTGGAGGTGGCGACAAGCACCAGGCCGCGAGCGAACAGCGCCTCGAACAGCCGCGACAGCATCATCGCGTCGGCGATGTCCTCGACGGCGAACTCATCGAGGCAGAGGAGCCGCGTCGACTGCGCGATGTCGGCGGCAACCGTCGCGATGGGGTCGGCCGCGCCCTTGCCGCCGCTCCTCAAGACCTGGCGGAAGGCGTGGATGCGCTCGTGCACCTCGGCCATGAAGGCGTGGAAGTGCGTCCGTCGCTTGCGGCGGACAACCGCTGCGGCGAAGAAGGCGTCCATCAGCATGGTCTTGCCGCGCCCGACGCCGCCGTAGACGTAGAGGCCGCGGACCGGCGTGGCCTTGCCGGCAAAGAGCCAGCCGAGCGCGCTTCCCTTGGAGGCGAGCCGGCTCTCGGCGAGCGCCGCCTCGAGTTCGTCCATGCGGCGGGCGAGCGCGCGTTGCGCCGCGTCGGTGGTGATCTCGCCGGCGTCGACGAGGGCCTGGTAGCGCGCGACGACCGGGCCGACTCGGGCCGAAAGATCACCGGAGTCGGGCATCTGCGTGGAGGGGCCGGCGGTTCCTAGCGGTAGAAGGAGACCGGACCGCCGCCGGCGATCTGACCGTCGAACCGAGTGCCGCCGGCGTTCTGCAGCGTCGCCACCGGCGATCCGCCCTGGCCGGCGAGCACGACCTGCGATCCGTTGAGGTTCCAGGCCGATATCGACTTGAGCTGCTCGGAGGCGCAGCCGCGCGTCGAGGCGCGATAGCCGCCGGTCCAGCTCGTCAGGGTCATGAAGAGCTGGCACGAATCACCACTCGAGGCGATCGTCCACCCGCCGAGAAGATCGGTCCGGCCGATTGGACCGGCAGCGACCGGCGCGGCCGGGGCGACGGCAACCGGGGTCAGGCCGCCGGCAGGCGGCAAC
>JALHRF010000295.1 GCA_022841545.1 Bauldia sp.
GGTGTCGGGGTCCGGGCTCCAGAAATGCGTCGCCGGGTGCAGGGTCACGCTGCCCCCGGGATAGGCGAGGGCGGTCTTGCGGTCGCGGATGCCATCTTCGGCGGGGATGTGCGGCAGATGCCCGAGGAGCGAATCGAACGAGCGATTCTCCATCATCACCACCACCCAATGCCTGATCCGGCCGATGGCGGATGCGCCCTCGGCCGCCTCACCGATCCGCGGCCCGATCAGCGACGCCGCGCCCAGCGCCGCCGCGCCGGTTCCGAAATCACGCCGGGTCACGCCCATCTGCTTCCCCCACTGCCGTGTGATCTTAAGCCAGCGGGGGCGTGGCGGGTCAATTGCCGAAGGGTTCTGTTGGTCGAACGGTCAGTGCTCCACGTCCAGGTCGCGAACGCGGGTCAGCACGGCGCGACTCACAGCGTCACGAATGATCGCCGGAAATCGCGCCGGCAACTGCTTCTCCACGCGTTCCAGCGCGGCTTCCGCAGTCTGCGCGACTTCCCCGAGGGTGGCGAGCGCAAGCGATTTCGGCAGCCCGGCTTTGGCTGCGGATTGCAGGAAGTGCCGGCCATGGATGCCGTCGATGCGATAGTGGTTTCTGTCGCCGACCGACATGGCCAATTTCATCTGCTTGCGTTCGATCTGGCGGATGGCGAGGCTCGGCTGCGCCGTCAGCACATCGTAGAAGGGCGTAAGGCTGTAGCGGCCGCCGGGACCAAGGGAGATGCTGAAATTCTTGGCGTGGCCGTCAGTGGCTCCGATTAGCCAGAACAGGATCTGGGCCTTGAAGACCGCGCTGCGATCTTCCTGCGGCGTGTCGCTTCCCTTGAGCAGTTCGAGAATTTGCACCAGGCCGGGACCGCCGTCGCTCTGGTACTTCCGGCTTGGCGGGACGGAGAGAGCCTGGCAGACATCCTCCTGGGGCAAGCGGATCAGGCGGCCGTCCCGCGTCCATCGCCGGTCGAAGCGTTCGATGACCAGGGCCTTGGTCTTCCCGAATGTCTCCATGGACGCATTGTTGACCGGCAAGCCGAACGCGGCGAGCAACTTCAGGCAATAGAATTCGTTCTCGACGCTGTTTGAAAGGTCAATCCCGTTGGGGAGTTCGCCGATCTGTGGTTTGAGAATGTGCGTTGTCGGAGTCGTGCCGAGCGGCTTGAGCCACCGTTCGCCATCCCGAAGGAGCGCGGTCTTCTCCTGCATGCCCGCGATGGAGATGCGGAAGTCATCATCCCGACTTAACCCAAGAGGAGCTTGCGCGAGGCCTCTCAGGAGTTTCTCGATCGCGGGGGCATCGATCGGCTCGCCTTCGATCGCGCCCTGAACGGCGATGTCATCCTCTCCCGCGATGAACTGAAGGGCGCCAACGCAGTCCCGGCCGATCGCCGCGAGCAGGCTATAGGCGTCGCTACCCTCCGCGCCGACCCGCTCGGCGATACGCCGGCGCAACGCCTCCGAGTCGGGAAGGAGATTCTCGAAGACCGCCGTGACTCTTGCACCGTGAAATGGGTCTTCGCGCAAGGGAAGCGACAGGGAAACCGGAATGGCGTTCGCCCAGGCAAGCCAGTCTTCGTCATAGCGAAAACTTGTCGCCCCGCCGGCCGCCCTGGCGAGATGGCCGACGAGGCGGTTGTTCAGGAAGACCCGGAGGGGCGGGTGCGCGCGGCGCCGTGGCATCAGAAGATGGCCTCGATCGCCTCCGCATGACTCTTGGAGCGCGGTCCGACACGAAACTCGACGTCAAGCGCGGCAAGCACCGCCAGAATCGTGTCGAGTCTGGTGGCGGGGTTGCCATTTTCGATCAGGGAGATTGTTTCCTGCCGCAGATTGGCCTTGAGACCAAGCTGCGTCTGGTTCCATCCCCGCTGTCTGCGTGCGCGACGGACGAGGTTGCCGATCTGCTGAGGCGTGCGGGCCATGTGTGACATGCGCCCACTATGGTCCAATTCCGATAAGGACACAATATCGGCTCTGACGCATAGACGTCAAGTTACCTGCAACGCACCGTGAGGCCGATCACCGGGGGCGTCTCGGGGCCGACCTCTGGGGCGTAGACCAAGCCAATCGTTACGCCCGCGATCTGCGGAGTGGTGTTGAGTTTGTTGCACGCGATCCCCGAAGGGGTCGATCGTGCCACGAAGTTCGCCCCGGCTATTACCGCTACGCGGTCGGGTCGCACGTCCTCTTCTATCGCTGACCGCGACCGGAATCGAGATCGTGCGCGTGTTGCATCAAGGAATGGACCTCCGCCGCCACCTCTGATGCGTCAGTTCTTGCCGCCCACCAGCCGCCCCGCGCGCCCGACCACGCCCTTGCCCGCGGCGTAGCTGAGCGTGCCGTTGACGTAGACTTCGTCGATCCCCTCCGACAGGACGCGCGGGTCGTCATAGGTCGCCTTGTCGATAATCGTCGCGGGATCGAACACCACGAGGTCGGCGAAGGCGCCGGACGCGATCTTGCCGCGGTCCTTGAGCCGGAAGGTCTTCGCGGTGAGCCCGGTCATCTTGTAGATCGCCGTTTCCAGCGGGAAGAGTTTTTCGTCGCGGGCGTAGTGGCCGATGACGCGCGGAAAAGTGCCCCATAGCCGCGGGTGCGGGTGCGCGTCATGCGGCAGCCCGTCGGAGCCGATCATGGCGAGCGGAAAACTCATCACGCGGCGGACGTCGTCCTCGTTCATCTGGAAATAGATCGCCCCGGCCGGGTCGAGCCGCTTCGCCGCCGCATGGATGTCGACCCCCCATTCCTTCGCGATGTCGGAAAGGTCGCGCCCGCCCATCTCCGGGTGCGGCGTCGACCAGGCGATCATGATCCTGAAGTCGGTCGTCACCAGGTCCGCACGGAGATTGGTCGACCCCGCGATATAGGGATAGCAGTCGACCGCGACCGGTTGCTTGTGCGAGGCGGCCTCGATCTTCGGCAGGGTCTCCTTGGTGCGCCCCCAGTTCCGCGGGTGCGCGCACTTGTGGTGGGAGATGACGAGCTGGATCTTCGCCTTGCCGGCCGTCGCCAGCGCCTCGTCGATCGAGTCGAGCACGCGGTCGGTCTCGTCGCGCATGTGGGTCGCGTAGACGCCGCCGTGCCCGGCGAAGCGCGTCGCGATCGGCGCCACCTCGTCGATATTGGCGGCCGCATTGGTCGGATAGAACAGGCCGGTCGAGAACCCCGCCGCACCGGATTCCATCGCCTCGTCGACGAGGTCGAGCATCGCGTCGACCTCCGACTTCGTCGCGCCGACCTTGATGTCGGCCATGGTCCGGAGCCGGAGCGCCGAGTGACCGATGAGTGCGGCGACGTTGACCGCCGGCACGACTTCGGCCACCCGCTTCGCATAGTCGGCGAAGCGCGGGAACTCGTAGGCCTCCTTGCCGCCGAGGAGGTTCATCGGCGCCGGCGGGTAGGCGTCGAACGTCACCGGCGCGAGGCTGATGCCGCAATTGCCGGCCACGACCGTCGTCACCCCCTGGCTGATCTTAGGCAGCATGTCCGGCGCGTCGAGCACGAT
>JALHRF010000296.1 GCA_022841545.1 Bauldia sp.
GGCCGCTCCGCCTCCTCGCCCGGCCCGAGCCGGTCGAGGCCACCGCCGCGGTGCCCGACGGGCCGCCGCTCCATTTCCGCTGGCGGCGCGCCCTCTACCGCGTTGCCCGCGCCGAGGGGCCGGAGCGCATCGCGCCGGAATGGTGGCGCGACGCCGACGCCCTCACCCGCGATTATTTCCGTGTCGAGGATTCCACCGGCCACCGCTTCTGGCTGTTTCGCGAGGGTCTCTACGGCCGCGAAACGACCGCCCCGCGCTGGTACCTCCACGGGGTGTTCGGGTGAACCCAAACCTGTCATCCCCGCGAAAGCGGGGACCCAGTAAACGATGCCGTGACTCGCTAGGCGACGACCACCATCGTCGTCGCGCCCGCCATCAGCGACCGGCGCACCTCCTTGTCGGCCATCGCCTCGGCGATGGGACGAGGCTCCGGTATCGCGATGCCATGTCGCTCCAGCGCGTTGACATGCTCGTGCAGAAGCGCGGCGGCGGCGGGAGGAAGTTCATCAAACTCATCCACCGCCGGGAAGCACCCCGGCATGTCGGGAAACCACATGCCCCATGCGCTTCGCGCGTCCTTCTCGACGATGCCGAGATAAGCCCGGCTCACGATTTCGCCCGCCGCTTCTGGCGCTCGACTTCGCGGCGGAGTGTCTCGTTCATACGCGTCTGCCAGCCGCGGCCCGTCCCGCGAAAATACTCGATCACATCGCGATCGAAACGGACCGTTGCCTGCAGCTTGGTCGGCGCCTTCTGCGCACCGCGATGTCGAGGCTTGGGGAAGGCTTCGATGTCGGGAAAGACCTCCCGAGCCGGGCGCATGCCCGCCAGCTGCTCTTCGGTCAGAGGAGGAAAATCCACCGCATCCCAATCTTCCTGGGAGATGTCTGCTGGCTTCCTAGCCCTCTGCATACCTGCGCTTTTCACGATCATTCGCCTTTCGAAAACTGATCACCCGGACGATCGGCCCTCTCCTTGTGAAGATGAGGGCGAATACGCGGCCCTCAACCTTGCCAAGGGCGTAAAAGCGCTGCTCTCCATAAGGATATCGATCATCGGGCTGGATCAGCGCTTCATCCCATTCGAAAGAGTGAACCTGTTCGAAAGCGATGCCGTGCTTCCGAAGATTGGCAGCTGCCTTCACCGGGTCCCACTCGTAATCCATAGCATATTGTCGTTACGATTTGTCTGGTTTTCAATTGACAGATTTGGCGAGGAATCGCCATGACTCCCTTCGCCGAGCTTGCCGTCACCACGAATTTCTCCTTCCTCCGCGGTGGCTCGCACCCGGAGGAGCTGGTGGCGCGCGCCGCCGAACTCGGCCTCGCCGGGATCGCGGTCGCCGACCGCAACTCGGTGGCCGGCGTCGTCCGCGGCCATGCCATGGCGAAGGAGAAGGGCTACCGCTACGCCGTCGGCGCCCGGCTCGTCTTCCGCGACGAAACACCCGACATCATCGCCTGGCCGACCGGCCGCGCCGCCTGGGGCCGCCTCTGCCGGCTTCTCACCCTCGGCAACCGCCGCGCCGAGAAGGGCGACTGCCATCTCGATCTTCCCGACCTCCTCGCCTGGGGCGAAGGCATGATGCTCGGCGTCATGCCGGGGCGAGACCCTGGCCGCTTCCGTGAGCGTGACTCGGTCAAGGTCATCCCCCTCAGCCGCTCATTCCCGCGCAAGCGGGAATCCAGAGTTTCCAACTCAAGCCTTGCAGATGAAAAAGCCGGGTCCCCGCTTGCGCGGGGACGAGCGGAGGATGAGGCGGCGCAGAATGACCTCCCCGCCGCCCTCGCCGCGCTCCACGACGCCTTTCCCGGCAACGTCCGGCTGATGGCGAACCGGCTCTACGGCCCCGGCGACAAGCGCCGTCTCGTGCTCCTCGAGCGCATCGCCGGGCACTATGGCGTGCCGCTCCTCGCCACCAACGACGTCCTCTATCACGCGCCCGAGCGCCGGCCGCTCCAGGACGTGGTCGCCTGCATCCGCGAGCATTGCACCATCCAGAATGCCGGCCGGCTGCTCGAACAGAACGCCGAGCGCCACCTCAAGGACGCCGCCGAGATGGCGCGGCTCTTTCGTGATTATCCCGAGGCGGTCGCCGAATCCTTCGCCGTGCTGGAGCGGCTCGAGTTTTCCCTCGACCAGCTCCGCTACAACTACCCCGACGAGCCGACCGGCGATGCGGCAAGCCCGCAGGAAGCGCTGATCCGCCACACCGAGGAGGGCGCCCGCTTCCGCTATCCCGACGGCGTGCCGGAAAAGGTCAGGGCGACGATCGCCCATGAGCTCGCGCTGATCGAGAGCCGCGACTACGCCCCCTATTTCCTCACCGTCCATGACATCGTCCGCTTCGCCCGCGGCCGCGGCATCCTATGCCAGGGGCGCGGCTCGGCCGCCAACTCCGCCGTCTGCTACTGCCTCGGCATCACCGAGGTGAACCCCGACACCACCGAGCTTCTCTTCGAGCGCTTCATCTCGCCCGAGCGCAACGAGCCGCCCGACATCGACGTCGATTTCGAGCACGAGCGGCGCGAGGAGGTGATGCAGTACATCTACGGGAAATACGGCCGCGAGCGGACCGGCATCGCCGCCACCATCATCTCCTACCGGACCCGCTCGGCGGTGCGCGAGGTCGGCAAGGTTTTTGGCCTCTCCGACGACACCATCGGCGCGCTCTCCGGCACGATCTGGGGCTGGTCCTCGTCGGGCGTGCGCGAGGCCGATATCCGCCGCGTCGGCCTCGACCCGCACGAGACGACGATGCGCCAGGTGGCGCTTCTCTCGCAGGAGCTGATCGGCTTCCCCCGCCATCTGTCCCAGCATGTCGGCGGCTTCGTCATGACGAAGGACCGGCTCGACGAGATGGTGCCGGTCATGAACGCGGCGATGGAGGACCGCACCAACATCGAGTGGGACAAGGACGATCTCGACGCGGTCGGCATGCTCAAGGTCGATGTCCTCGCCCTCGGCATGCTCTCCTGCATCCGCCGCGCCTTCGAATTCATGCGGAAGCATTATGGCTGGGCGCCGACGCTGGCCACGATCCAGAACGAGGACCCGGCCGTCTACGACATGCTCTGCCGGGCCGATTCGCTCGGCGTCTTCCAGGTCGAGAGCCGGGCGCAGATGACCATGCTGCCCCGCCTCAGGCCGCGCGAATTCTACGACCTCGTCATCGAGGTGGCGATCGTCCGCCCCGGCCCGATCCAGGGCGACATGGTCCACCCCTATCTCCGCCGCCGCCAGGGCATCGAGACGGTGCGCTACCCTTCGCCCTCGCCGGAACATGGACCGGCGGACGAACTGGAACAGGTGCTCGGCCGCACCCTCGGCGTGCCGCTCTTCCAGGAGCAGGCGATGAAGATCGCCATGGTCGCGGCAAAATTCTCCGGCGGCGAGGCCGACAAGCTCCGCCGCGCCATGGCCACCTTCCGCCGCACCGGTACCATCCACACCTTTCGCGACAAGATGGTCGAG
>JALHRF010000297.1 GCA_022841545.1 Bauldia sp.
CGCGGCCGAGCTGGTCGGTGCCGAAGAGATGGGCGCGGGACGGCGGCTGCAGTGCGGCGGGCGGGTCGGTGGCGAGCGGGTCGTAGGGGACGATCCACGGCCCGAGCACCGCCATCACCAGGATCGCGGCGAGGAGCAACAGGGCGAAGGCGTCGGTCGCCCCCACCGGCCGCCCGAAGGGCCGCGCCAGCACCCGCTCAGCCATCGAAGCGCACCTTCGGATCGAGGAAGCCCGAGGCGATGTCGATGGCGAGGTTGATAAGGAGATAGAGGATCGCCATGGCGAGCACGAAGCCCTGCACCGGGGCGAAATCCGAGGCCAGCACCGCGTCGATCGCGTAGGCGCCGATGCCCGGCCAGCCGAACACCTTCTCGACCAGCACGCTCGCGCCGAGCATGAAGGAGAACACCATGCCGGCGCTGTTGAGGACGGGCAGGAGCGCGTTCCGGAACGCGTAGGTCCACAGCACCTTCCGCCGCGACAGGCCAGCGGCGCGCGCGGTGCGGACGAAATCCGAGGCGAGCACCTCGATCATCCCGGCCCGCGCGGTGCGGGCGAGCGGGCCGATGCCGAACAGCGCCAGCGTCGTCACCGGCAGGACGAGCTGGGCGAGGACGGCGCCGAACAGCTCGAAATCGCCCGCGAGGAGGGCGTCGATCGACCAGAAGCCGGTGATCTCGTCCGGCGACGACCAGATTATGTCGAGCCGGCCGAGCGGCGCCGGGGCCCAGTCGAGGAGGTAATAGAAGACGAAGACCAGCGCGAGGCCGAGGAAGAAGGTGGGCACGGCCTGGCCGGTGGTCGAGACCAGGCTGCAGATCCGGTCGACCGCACCGCCGGGCTGGAGCGCCGCGCCGACCCCGAGCGGCAGGCCGATGAGCGCGGCGAGGAGCAGCGCGCCGAAGGTCAGTTCCAGCGACGCCGGCAGGCGGTTCCTGATGTCGTCGAGCACCGGCTGGCCGGAGGTGAGCGAATTGCCGAGATCGCCGCGGGCGAGGTCGCCGACATAGGCCACGAACTGCTCGAGGAGGCTGCCGTCGAGCCCGAGCCGGACCCGCGTCTCCTCGATAGAGGCCGGCGTGGCGGCCGGGCCGGCAAAATAGGCGGCCGGATCGCCGGGCAGCATGCGGGCGAGGATGAAGGTGACGACGATCACGGAGATGAGGGTAGGGATGGCGGCGAGCAGCCGGCCGACGATCAGCCGCATGGTCCAGTCCAGGTCCCTGTTGCTTCCGGCATCGCCGACCACCCATTCATGCTGCATGAACCGTGAGCAAAATCCGCGCCAGTCCTTGATCGCCGCATATGCCGCATCGCCCGGGCATCTCCGCAGATCATTGATCGTTCCTTGTGCACTGAATATGATTTATAGGCATGTCACAGGATAAGCCAATGCGATGTCGGAGATGTCTCGCGGATTTCCTCGCTTTTCGGCCGCCAGAGCGACTGGCACGCGGATTGCCTACAAGTCATGATGTGAATTCCGCGCATGTCGCCCGCCTTCCCGACGGCGACCGACCAGGAGGTAAGAACGTGTTCCACTTCCGATCCCGAAAGAGGGGCTTGATCGCGGCGCTGGCGCCGGCCGCCCTCGCCGCCATCCTCGGCCTTGCCCTCCCCGGCACCGCAGACGCCGCCGGTCGCGGCGAAACGCTGGTGGTGGTGACCGAGGAGGGCCCGTCCACCCTCGACATCGATGCCGCTACAGCCAACGTGCAGACCCACGAGGTGTCGTGGAACGTCTATGACCGGCTGATCACCCACGGCCGCAACCAGCTGCCCGACGGCACCTGGACCTATGACTACACCAAGTTCGAGCCCGAACTGGCCGAGAGCTGGGAGCTTGCGCCCGACGGCGAGTCGGTCACCTTCAAGCTCCGCCCGGACGCCACCTTCCATGACGGCACGCCGGTCACCGCAAAGGACGTGAAGTGGTCGTTCGACCGCGCGGTCGCGGTCGGCGGTTTCCCGGCAATCCAGATGGGCGCCTCGGAAATGACCTCGCCCGACCAGTTCGTCGTGGTCGACGACCACACCTTCCGGGTCGACTTTCCCCGCCCGAACAAGCTGATCCTGCCCAACCTCGCGGTGCCGATCGCCAAGGTGATCAACTCCGAGCTCGCCAAGAGCCACGCCACCGCGGAAGACCCCTGGGCGCTTGACTGGGTCGGCAAGAACGACGCCGGCAGCGGCGCCTACATGGTCGAGAGCTGGAAGCCCGGCTCGGAGATCGTCTTCAAGCGCTTCGACGACTGGAAGTCGGGGCCGCAGCCCTACTTCACCCGCATCGTCAGCCGCCAGATCCCCTCGATCGGCACCCGCCGGGCGCTCCTCGAGAAGGGCGACGCCGACCTTTCCTTCAACCTGCCGCCGAAGGACTTCTCCGAACTGGCTGAGACCGGCGAACTGACGGTCGTCGGCACGCCGGTCGATGCCGAACTGCTCTACATCGACATGAACGTCACCATCCCGCCCTTCGACAACCCGAAGGTCCGGCAGGCGATCGCCTATGCCATTCCCTATGAGGACATCCTCGGCACGGCGCTCTACGGCCGCGGCAATGCGATGTTCGGCGGACCGGGCGACCCGACCACCACCGACTGGCCGCAGCCCTCGCCCTACAAGACCGACCTCGACAAGGCCAAGGCGCTGCTCGCCGAGGCCGGCTTCCCGGACGGCTTCAAGACGACGCTGACCTACGACGCCTCGACCGCCACCACCCGCGAGCCGATCGCCCTCCTCGTCCAGGATTCGCTCCGCAAAATCGGGGTCGAGGTTGAGATCGAGAAGGTGCCGGGGGCGGACTGGTATACGCGGCTCAACCAGAAATCCATGCCGATGCTCATCATGAGCTTCAAGGCCTGGCTCAACTATCCCGACTACTACTTCTACTGGACCTATGACGGCGTGAACAATTCGGTGTTCAACGCCATGAACTACGTCAACCCGGAGATGGACGAGCTGATCGCCGCGGCGCGCTTCGAGTCCGACCCGGCGAAGTATGCAGAAGCCGTCAAGGGCTTCATCAAGATCGCCTTCGACGACGTGCCGCGCATCCCGCTGGTCCAGGACTATCGCGACGTGGCGATGGGCAAGGACATCACCGACTACACCTACTGGTTCCACCTCGTCCTCGACTACCGGCAGCTCAAGCGCGCCCCGGCCGCTAACTGACGGCAGCCGCCCGGCCGCCGCGGGTTTGATCCCCAGCGGCGGCGTTCCTCCCATTTGCGACAGGTTTCATGACGCTCGTTGCCGAGTACCCAGGGCTGGAGGCCGGCGCGATAGCGCGGCTCGTGCAAAGGCGCGAGCTTTCGCCGGTCGAGACGGTCGAAGCGGCGCTCGCCGCCGTCGCCCGCCTCGACGGCCGCCTCAACGGCATCCCGACGCTCGCCGCCGACAGCGCGCGGGCCGCCGCCCGTGAGCTCGAAGCCCGCATCCTCTGGGGCGAGAGCGTGGGGCCGCTCGCC
>JALHRF010000298.1 GCA_022841545.1 Bauldia sp.
ACCGCGAGGACGACACCATCGTCGTCATCGGCCGCGGCTACCGCGGCGAGGACCTCAGGCAGTCGCTGGAGTTTTTCGCGGGAACTCGCCAGGTCTGAGGCCCTGTGGGGCGATACCGCGCCAAACGGGGGCCGAATACCCCCTGCCTGTCATCCCCGGCGAGCCCGGCCTTGCCGGGCGAGGGAAGGGGACCCAGTAAACGATGTCGAGATTCGTTCGGATTCGGCGGTGTCTACTGGATCCCCGCTTTCGCGGGGATGACAGTGGGGGGCTCATGAAAGGGGCGGCGAGGGGCAGCAAGGACGCCACTCTGATCGAAGCTCCTACGCCACCGCCCGCGCCGCGATCTCATCCATGATCGCGCGTGACGCCTGCCCGACTGGCGTTGCTCCCCGCGGAGCCGCAGAGCACCAGCAGTCATCCCCGGGCCAGAACGGAGGCCGAAGAAACCCCTGCCTGTCATCCCCGGCGAGCCCGGCCTTGCCGGGCGAGGGAAGGGGACCCAGTAAACGATGTCGAGATTCGTTCGGATTCGACGGTGTCTACTGGATCCCCGCTTTCGCGGGGATGACAGTGGGGGACTCATGAAAGGGGCGGCGAGGGGCAGCAAGGACGCCACTCTAGTCGAAGCTCCTACGCCACTGCCGCAATCTCATCCATGATCGCGCGTGACGACAGCAGGTCCCCGTACTTCTGCCCGATGTCGAACAGGTTCGCCTCGTGCGGGCCGAGCGCGCGGTCGCCGACGCAGTCCGACGCCACCACCAGCCGGAAGTTCGAGCTCATCGCGTCGATCGCGCTTGCCCGCACGCAGCCGCTCGTCGTGCAGCCGGCCATCACGATGGTGTCGACGCCCTTCGATAGGAGCACGCCGGCGAGATGCGTGCCGAAGAAGGCCGAGGCCTGCGTCTTCCGGATCACCAGTTCGCCCGGCCGCGGCGCGAGCGCATCGACCACCTGGCTCTGATGCGCGGCCTCGGTCAGTTCGCGGAGCCGCGGCACCTTCTCGCACCAGATGCCGCAGTCCGACCCGTCGTCGGCATAGACGATGCGGGTGAAGCCGACCGGGAGGCCCTGCGCGCGGAAGAAGGCGAGGAGCGGCACCGTCGCGGCCACGGCCTCGGCGATGTTGCCGCCGCCGAACACCTCGGGGTCGGTGAAGCCGTTGACGAAGTCGACCACGAGCAGGATCGGCCTTCGGCCGAAGCCGGTCTTCTGGCCGAAGGTCTGCTTCCGGTAGATGTCGTCGTTGGGCATCGTCGTTCTCCCGCTGCGCGCGGACTATAGCATCGCCGCGCGTCGCCCGCCGCCTCAGGCGGCGGTGCCGGCCCGCGGCCGGGCAAGGTCGTTGATGCCTTCGGCGTCGGGGGCCTGGCCGTAGCTCATCTTCCGCATCTGCTCGATGACCCGCGCCATCTCCTCGTCCGACAGGATCGTCGGCTCGCCGAGCGTCAGCACCTGGGTATAGAGGCGCGACAGGGTCTCGACTTCCACGCCGAGGGCGAAAGCGCTCTCCAGCGTCTTGCCCAGCGAGATCTGCCCATGCTGGCCGAGAAGGCAGGCGAGCCGCCCGTCGAGCGCTTCGATCGCGTTGTCGGAGAGCTGCTGCGTTCCAAACGTCGCGTATTTGGCGACGCGGATTGTCGTCCCGCCGGCGACGCCGACCATGTAGTGGAAGGCGGGAATCGTCTTGTACTGGCAGGCGAGCGTCGTGGCGTAGATCGAATGGCAGTGCAGGACGACGTTGATGTCTTGGCGGGCCTTCAGGATGTCCCGGTGGAAGCGCCACTCAGACGACGGCCGGTGCTTGCCGACATAGGTGCCGTCGAAGGCCATCTCGACGATGTCCTCGGCCTCGGTGCGGTCGTAGGGCAGCGACGTCGGGGTGATCAGAAAACCTTCCGGCACCCGGAGCGACAGGTTGCCGGCGGTGCCCTGGTTGATGCCGCTCGCGTTCATGCGGCGGGCGATGGCTACCATCTCTTTCCGGGCGGCGAGGTTGGTGAGTTCGGTCATGGGTTGTCTTCTCTTCGGTTGGGGTGATTGGATTCGGCGCGCTGGCGCCAGGTGTCGCGGTAGGCGGCGAGGCCGGCGATGTCGACGGCCCGCGCCGGCTCGACGGCGACCGGGGCGAGGCCCGTCCGCCGCGGATGGTCGGCGAGCAGTGCCGCGCCGGAGGCGGTGCCGTAGGCGTCGGTGTTGAAGACCACGCGCCGGCCCGGCTTCAGCGCGGCGACCAGCGCCGGATAGAGCGGGTCGCGCGCGAAGCTGCCGTCGAGCACGATGGTGCCCTCGGCGCCGAGCCGGTCGAGGCAGACGTCGGTGAGGAGGGCGACGTAGAGGAGCGCCAGCGCCCGGCGCTCGGCCGGCGTCGCCGGCGCCGGACCGTCGATCCGCCCCTGCATCGCGCTGCCAGGGAAGACGCCGTCCTGCTCGACGAAGGAGGGGAGGGCCATGGTCCCCGCGGCGATCAGCCTCGCCACCGTCGCCTCCGCCACCGTCGCATCCGGCGCGTCGCCGGCGATGATCGCGAATTCCCGCCCGCCCATGGCGAGGATGCCGGAGAGCTGGCGGCCGTTGACGTCGAGATTGCGTGTCACATAGCCCTGGGCGTAGCCGGCGGCCGGCGCCGGCCCGTCGGACAGCCCGACGATCCAGGTGCCGGTCGAGATCACCGTCAGGTCGTGGAGCCCCGCCTGTTGGTAGCGGTAGAAGTTGGCGCTCGAATCGTGGATGCCGCAGAGCACGTCCATGTCGTCCGGCAGCCCGTAGCGCGCCGCGAGTTCCGGCCTGATCCGCCCCACCGGCTGCCAGGCCGGCGTCACCGGCGGGATCAGCCGCTGCCACTGCCGGTCCCGCACGATCCGCGAGAAGCCCTTCTCGTCGAAGTTCCAGAAATGCGTCTGCGCGGCGAGGTAGGTCAGTTCGCTGGCGCCGCCGCCGCAGAGCCGGTACGCCCAGTATTGCGGCCCGCCCAGGTACCAACGCGCCGCGGCGACCTTGTCCGGCCAGTCCGTCTCGAGCCACAGGAGCTGCCGCGCCATGTGCGCCGATCCCGGCATCAGCGGGCTGCCGAGCGGCGGCAAGGGGCCCGCCGCCGCGACATAGGCGGCGGTGACCGACGCGGGCATGTCGGCCTCGTAGTCGATCATCGGCATCGTGAGCCCGGCGTCGGCGACCAGCGCCCCCGCCGAGCCGTGGCCGGTGGCGACGATCGCGCCGACGTCGTGCCGCCGCGCCAGTCCCGGCAGCTCGGCAAACAGCCAGGCCTCGATGCGCCCGGCATCGATGTGGAGGTACGGGGGGGCGGCGGCCGGCGCATTGGCGAGCGTCACCGTCTCGAGCAGTTCGCCCTCGCGCGAGGCCGCCGTCAGCTTGACGTTGGTCTTGCCGACATCGAGAA
>JALHRF010000299.1 GCA_022841545.1 Bauldia sp.
GCCACCGGTGACACCGCGCGCTACACCGTGACCGCCGCGGCGAGCGCATTCGTCTGGGGTGTGGTGGATCAGCGCACGGTGGACGTCGTGGTGCGCGTGCTCTCGCCGGACGGCACGCCGCTCGTGCGGGTGGACGGACCCGACACGGGACCGGAGCGCTTCCGGTTCGAGACCAAGGTCGCGGGCGCGCATCAGGTGCAGGTCATCGGGTTCGAGGGCGCGACGGGCGGGTTCACCATCACGCTCGATCGGACCGAGCCCGTCGCGACCGATCCGCGACGACTCGCCGATCAGCTCTTCTCGACGTACGGGCCTGACACCCCTGGCGGAGAGGTCGCGGTCTTCCGCGACGGCCGGATGCTCTTCGCCAAGGCGTACGGCATGGCGAACCTCACGCACGGCATCCCGTTCCGCACCGACACGCGCACGAACATCGGGTCGACGTCCAAGCAGTTCACCGCCTTCGCCGTGATGCTTCTCGTGGAAGAGGGGAAGATCGACCTCGACGCCGACGTCCGCACGTACATCCCCGAGCTCCCGGATCTCGGCAGCAAGGTCTCGGTCCGGAACCTGCTCACGCACACCTCCGGCTATCGCGAGTTCCTCAATCACGTGAGCCTCGGCGGACGCCGGCTCGACCACGGGGACTATCTCGACCGCAGCGAACTGATCGCGATCGTGCAGCGGCAACCGAAGCTGCAGAACGTGCCGGGCGCCGAGTTCAACTACAACAACACCGCGTTTGGCTTGGCGGCGATGATCGTCGAGCGCGTCTCGGGAACGGAGTTCCCCGACTTCATGGCCACTCGCGTGTTCGGGCCGCTGGGGATGACGCAGACGCTGGTGCGGCGGGATCCGGAGACGATCGTTCCGGGGATGTCGCTCGGGTACCGGCCGGGCGAGAAGGCGCGGTACCTGGAGACCCGCGATCTCTTCGGCGCGATGGGGGCGGGCGGCATCTACACGACGGTGGGCGACCTGCAGCGCTGGGTGCAGAACCTCGACGCCCCGCGCGTGGGCTCGCGCCGGACGGTGGAGCAGATGATGACGTCGTTCGTGCTCAACAACGGCGACTCCACTCACTACGGATTCGGGCTCTTCATCGACAAGCACCGCGGCCTCACGCGGATCCAGCACGGTGGGGCGGACGCCGCGCATCGTTCGCAGCTCTTCTACTATCCGACGATCCACGCCGGGATCACGACGCAGAGCAACGATGCCGCGTTCGACGGCGGGATCGCGGCGCGGCTCGCGGAGGCGTTCTTCGCCGCCGACATGACGCCCGCGGCGGCGCCGGTGGTGTTCGATGCCGCGGCATACGATCCGAAGTCGTTCGACCGGTACGTGGGCCGTTACGCGCTCGACGCCGCGCCGGCCTTCGTCCTCTCGTTCACGCGGAGCGGCGACACGCTCTTCACGCAGGCGACCGGCCAGGAACGGATCCGGATCTTCGCGACGTCGGACTCGACCTTCGAGCTGCGCGTCGTGCCGGCCTCGATCACGTTCCACCGCGCGACGGACGGCACGGTGAGCGGACTCACGCTGCACCAGAACGGCGACCAGCGCGCGACGCGGCTCAAGGGCGAGGCGCCACCCCGGTGGACGCCGACGGTGAAGGACCTCTCGCAGTTCGCGGGCCGCTACTTCAGCGACGAGCTCGAGACGATGTACACGCTCGAGCTCCGCGGCGACACGCTGCTGGCCCGGCACATCCGTACCGATGATGCGCGCCTGCGGTCCGGCGCGACGGCGGACACGTTCGATGGCGCGAATGCGGTCTGGACCTTCGAGCGGGATCGCAATGGCAGAGTGATCGGTTTCTATCTCTCCAACGGGCGAACGCGCGATGTCCGCTTCGGGCGACTGGACCGTGGGCGCTGACATGCGCCTTCTCCGCTCGCTCCTCCTGGTCACCATCGCCGGCGGCAGCGTCGTCGCCCAGGGCCGCGAAGCCGACTTCATCGCCCGCGACTTCCGCTTCACCACCGGCGAGACGCTCCCCGAGGTGCGGATCCACTACACCACGCTCGGCACGCCCCGCCGCGACGCGGCCGGCGTGACGCGCAATGCGGTGATGATCCTCCACGGCACCGGCGGCACCGGCCGTGGCTTCCTCTCGGCCAACTTCGGCGGACAGCTCTTCGGCCCGGGGCAGCTGCTCGACACCGCGCGCTACTTCATCGTGCTCCCGGATAACCTCGGGCACGGCGGCAGCAGCAAGCCGAGCGACGGGCTGCGCGCGCGCTTCCCGAAGTACACCTACGACGACATGGTGCAGGCGCAGCACCGGCTCCTCACCGAGGGGCTCGGCGTGAACCACCTGCGCCTCGTGATGGGGACGTCGATGGGCTGCATGCACTCGTGGGTCTGGCTCCACACGCACCCCGACTTCATGGACGGGTCGGTGCCGCTCGCCTGCGCGCCGGGGCCGATCGTCGGGCGCAATCGCATGATCCGCGCGCTCATCATCGAGAGCCTGCGCGGCGATCCGGAGTACCGCGGCGGCGACTACACCGGGCGCCTGCGCGGGATGGTCGCGGCACAGGGCTACCTCTGGCTCATGGGGAGCGCGCCGCTGCTCAACCATCGCCAGGCGCCCACGCGCCAAGCGGCCGACTCGATGATCGCCGCCACGGTGGAGCGCGGGGCCGCGCGCACCGACGCGAACGACATGATCTGGTACTTCGATGCCTCGCGCGACTACGATCCGTCGCCGCATCTCGGCCGCGTGCGCGCGCCGGTGCTCGCGATCAACTCGGCGGACGACTTCGTGAACCCGCCCGAGCTCGACAACGTCGGGCCCTTGGTCGCGCGATTGAAGGACTCGCGCTTCGTCCTCATCCCCACTTCGGAGCGGACGCGCGGCCACGGGACACATTCGCTGCCCGCGATCTGGGGCGGGTCGATGCGGGAGTTCCTCCTCTCGTTGCCCGAGCGGTAGCGTGGCGCGGTAGGAGAGCCCAGCCGAGGCGTGAGCGCGCGGGCGCGCTCCCGGATGGACGACGACTACCGCACACGAAGGCGCGCGATCGCCGCCTCGAGCATGTTGTCTCGCCCTTGTTCGAGGGCCGCCGCGTCGAATGACAGCGCCACGTCCACCGGGACGCCCTCGCCCTCGTACACCCGACCGTCCGCCGCGCGGTATCGCTCCGACGAATACGTGTACCGCCAGCCGTTCGGGAGCCGGGCCGGCTCGAGGTCGGAGAGATGCCCGCTGGTGGGCTCGCCGAGGAGCGTGACGTTGGGGCGCACGCGCATCTGCAAGGCGAAGGTCTCGGCCGCGCTGAACGACCACCCCGAGATGAGCACCACCACCGGACCGGAGAACGCATCGGCC
>JALHRF010000300.1 GCA_022841545.1 Bauldia sp.
CTCGACCGGCAGATCCTGCCGGATGGCGGCCATATCTCGCGCAATCCGATGGCCATCCTGGAACTGTTGGCCGACCTTCTGCCGCTGCGACAGACCTATGCGAACCAGGCCGAGGCGCCGCCGTCGGCCCTCATCGGCGCGGTCGAGCGCATGCTTCCGGCACTGCGTTTCTTTCGCCACCAGGACGGCAGCCTGGCTCGCTTCAACGGCATGGGCGTGACCATCCACGAACGCATCGCGGCGATCCTGCGCCATGACGACACGGTCGGCGCGCCGCTTCTGCACGCGCCTCATTCCGGCTACGAGCGCCTGTCGATGGGTGGCACGACGGTGATCGCCGATACGGGCGTCGCGCCGCCGCTTGCCGTATCCGACGCCGCCCATGCGGGCTGCCTGTCCTTCGAGATGTCGTCGCGCAAGCAGCATTTCATCGTCAATGCCGGCGTGGACACCTATGGCGCCGAGGATTTCCGGCCGCTCGCGCGCGCCACGGCCGCGCATTCGACGGCCGCGCTCAACGACACGTCCTCTGCCCGCTTCAGCCACTCGGCGCGCGTGAAGGGCATTCTGGGCACGCCGCTGGTCGGCGGCCCGAAGAAGGTCACCTGCGAGCGCACCGATTCGCCAGGGACCCAGGGTTTTGTCGCGAGCCATGACGGCTATGTCCCCTCCTTCGGCATCTATCATGAGCGCGAGCTGCAGCTCTCCGCCGAGGGCGACATTCTGAGTGGTGCCGACCGCTTCCTGCGTGAGGGCGGGGCAGTGGCGCGCGACGACGGCCAGGACCGGGTGACGATCCGCTTCCACCTGCATCCTGACGTGGAACTGTTTCGCGACGGCAAGGGCAGGCTCGTGCTCGGCGCTCCACAGGGCGACCGCTGGACGCTGTCCTGCACCGATGTCGCGCCGAAGGTCGAGGAATCGATCTTCTTCTCGGCGCTCGGCGGCCCCCGCCGCAGCCGGCAGATTGTGCTCGCCTTCAAGGCCTCGGAAGTGTCGGAAGTCCATTGGGACCTCGTGCGCCGCAAGCCCGCGACCTCCGCTTGATTTAACATGACCATGTGATAGGTCGCGGACCCGACCTATCAGAAAGGCCCGACTGTATGGCCGTTGTCTCCAAGAAGATCGCCGCTCCCGACCTCGTCCCCGTCAGGCGCGCGTTGCTTTCTGTCTCCGACAAGACCGGGCTGGTCGACTTCGCGCGGGCGCTTTCCGATCTCGGCGTCGATCTCATCTCGACGGGCGGAACGGCGAAGTCGATCGCCGAGGCCGGCATCCGCGTTCGCGACGTGTCCGAGGTAACCGGATTTCCGGAAATCATGGACGGCCGGGTCAAGACGCTGCACCCATCGATCCATGGCGCGTTGCTCGGCGTACGCGACGATCCGGAGCACGCCGAAGCCATGCACCAGCACGGCATCGAGCCGATCGACCTCGTGGTCGTCAATCTCTATCCCTTCGAGACCGTACGCCTTTCGGGTGCGGACTATCCCTCGATCGTCGAGAACATCGATATCGGCGGCCCGGCCATGGTGCGCGCCTCGGCCAAGAACCATGCCTATGTCGCGATCGTCACCGATCCGGAAGACTACGGCTCGATCCTCAACGCGCTCGAACTCAACATCGGCAGCCTGTCGCTGGAATTCCGCAAGAAACTCGCCGCCAAGGCCTTTGCGCGCACCGCAGCCTACGACGCGGCGATTTCCGGCTGGTTAGCCGAGACGCTCGAGATCGAGCAGCCGGCCTGGCGCGCCTTCGGCGGCAGGCTGCAGAGTGTCATGCGCTACGGCGAGAACCCGCACCAGGCCGCCGGCTTCTACGTCAACGGCGATCCCCGCCCAGGCGTCGCCAGCGCCCGCCAGCTGCAGGGCAAGCAGCTCTCCTACAACAACATCAACGACACCGACGCTGCCTTCGAACTCGTCGGCGAGTTCGAACCGTCAGGCCCCGCTGCCGTCGCGATCATCAAGCACGCCAACCCGTGCGGCGTTGGCATCGGCGACACAATCGTCGAGGCCTATGCGAAGGCGCTTGCCTGCGACCCGGTCTCGGCCTTTGGCGGCATTGTCGCGGTGAATCGCACGCTGGACGCGGCGGCGGCGGAAGAGATCGTGAAGACCTTTACCGAAGTCATCATCGCGCCCGATGCCAGCGAGGAAGCGCAAGCGATCGTGGCGGCGAAGAAGAATCTGCGCCTGCTGGTCACGGGCGGTCTGCCAGACCCAAGGGCCGCCGGGCTGACCGTGAAATCGGTGGCCGGTGGCCTTCTCGTCCAGTCGCGCGACAATGCCACGGTCGACGACCTGGAGCTGAGAGTTGTCACCAAACGCCAGCCGACCGAGCGTGAACTCACCGATCTGCGCTTCGCCTTCCGCGTCGCCAAGCACGTCAAGTCGAACGCCATCGTTTACGTCAGGGACGGCGCCACGGTCGGCATCGGCGCCGGCCAGATGAGCCGCGTCGATTCAAGCCGCATCGCGGCGCGCAAGGCCGAGGACGCCGCGGAGGCCGCCGGGCTGGCCGAACCGTTGACGAAGGGCTCGGTCGTTGCCTCCGACGCGTTCTTCCCCTTCGCCGACGGCCTGATCTCGGCAATCGAGGCCGGCGCCACCGCCGTCATCCAGCCCGGCGGCTCGATGCGCGACGACGAGGTCATCGCCGCCGCCGACGCCGCCGGCATCGCCATGGTGTTCACGGGCGTGAGGCATTTTCGGCATTGAGGGCTCTTACTCTCCCCCTTGCGGGGAGGGTGGCCCGAAGGGCCGGGTGGGGGTGGCGCGGAATTCGAGGGCTTGCAAGTTCGAGCACCTCGCCTTGACCCCCACCCCGCCTCACAAGCTTTGCCATGCAAAGCTTGCTTGTCGACCCTCCCCGCAAGGGGGAGGGTAAGATCACCCTTCCACCCGGGCCGCCGGATACGGCGTCTTCAGCAGCACCGCCATCCCGCCAAGCAGAAAAATGATGATCATCGCCATGCCGAGCCTCGGCGATCCCGACATTGCGGTAACCGTGGCGACGAGGAACGGCGCGAGAAAGCTGGTCGCGCGCCCAGCAAGCGCATAAAGGCCGAAATAGCGGCCGGCCTCGTCGGCCGAGACGCTGCGCGCCAGATAGGAGCGCGACGAGGCCTGCACCGGCCCGAAGGCGATGCCGATCATGAGGCCGTAGGCGATGTAGGCCTTTTCGGCGCCCGTTCCGAACATGCCGCCCGAATCCACGGTCGAAAACTCAAGCAGTCCGAACAGCGTAAAACCCGGACCTGTCGACACGATGCCGATCGTGGCGAGGTTGAGTAGCACGAGCGACGCGACCACCACCCATTTGGACCC
>JALHRF010000301.1 GCA_022841545.1 Bauldia sp.
CGCCGGTGACGGCGGTGGCGCCGCGGGCGAGCGCATCGTCGACGAGGCGCATGACGCGGGCGCGCGCCGCCTCGCTGACCAGCGGGCCGATCTCGCTTTCCTCGAGGCCGTTGCCGATACGGAGCGCCCGGGTCCGCTCGGCGAAGCGGTCGACGAAGCGGTCATGGACCGCATCGACGACGAAGAAGCGCTCGGCCGAGGTGCAGACCTGGCCGGAGAGATGGAAGGCGGCGGTGACCGCGCCGGTCGCGGCGACCTCGAGCGGCGCGTGGGCGGTGACGATCATCGGGTCGCTGCCGCCGGCCTCGATGACGCAGGGCTTCATCCGCTCGGCGCAGGCGACGGCGACCGCCCTGCCGGCCGCGACCGAGCCGGTGAAGGCGACGGCATGGGTGCGATCCGAGGCGATGAGCGCCTGCGCCGTCGCGGCGCCGCCCGGAAGGCAGGAGACGAGGCCGGGCGGAAGCGGGCGGAACACCTTCATGTATTCGAGCGTCGACAGCGTCGTCGCCTCGGCCGGCTTGATGATCGCGGCGTTGCCGGCGGCGAGCGAGGCGGCGACCGTCCAGCACATCAAAAGGATCGGGAAATTGTACGGCATCAGGTGAACGCTGACGCCGTAGGGCTCGTAGCGGGCATACTGGAACGAGCCGGCCTGGGTCGTGCCGGCGATCTTCCCCGCATCGTCGCGCGCCATTTCGGCGTAGTAGCGGAAGACGCCGGCGCAATTGGCGATCTCGCCGATCGCCTCCGGATAGGGCTTGCCCATCTCGCGGACCATGAGCTCGGCGCACCAGTCGAGGTTCGCCGACTCGATGGCGCTGGCGACGGCATGGAGGTGCTTCGCCCGGCTCTTGGCGTCGAGGCGCTTCCACGCGGCCTGCGCCGCCGTGGCGGCGGTCACCGCCACATCGATCTCGGCGTCGGTCGCGGCCGACGTGGCGCCGACCGTCGCCAGCGTCGCCGGATCGGCGACGACGCGCGGCGCGCCGGCCATCGGCCGGAATTCCGGGTTGACGAAGAAGGCGGGACGGTCGGGGGAAAAATCCATGGAGGCTCCGGTCCGCCTAGCGGATCATGTAGACCTTCTTCACCGTCTCGTGGACGGTGCAGACGCCCTTCCAGTCCTGCGGGAAGAAGGCGGCGGTGTCGGGCTCGATCTCGATCACCTCGCCGAATTCGTGGACGTAGGTCGCCCGGCCCTCGAGGAAATGACAGAACTCGTCGCGGGTGACGTGGCAGGCCCACTTGCCGGGCGTGCAGATCCAGAGGCCGCATTCGGAGCGGCCTTCCGGCCCCTTGTGGAGGAGCTTGCCCGAGGTGCGCGACTCGCCCTCGATCATGGTCGGAATCACGCCCCAGTCGACAAGGTCGGTGAGGGCGAGCGGGTTGGTCCAGACGGGTGCGGTCAAGGGAAGCGTCCTTCGGTTCAGGCCAGCATGTAGATGTTGCGGATCGTCTCGTGGACGGTGCATTCGCCCGTCCAGCCGGCGGGGAACATGACGACCGTGCCCGGCGCCACCTCGACGACCTCGCCGTCGTCGGAGACATAGGTCGCCCGGCCGGCGACGAAATGGCAGAACTCGTCGCGCGGGATGGCGAGCCGCCAGCGGCCGGGCGTGCAGACCCAGATGCCGGATTCGGGCTGGTTGTTCGGGCCCTTGTGGACGAGCCGGCCGGTCGAATGCGAGCTGCCTTCGAGCGCATTCGGCTGCACGCCCCAGTCGACGAGATCGTCGCGGGTCGAGGCGCGGGCAAGATGCGGCGCGGAAGATGCGGCGTCAGCCATGATAATGGCCGTGGTCGAGGATGACGTCGAGGATGCCCGCCGCCTTGGCCGGCCCGTTGGCCGCCCGCATCTGCGCCGAGGTCGCGGCGAGCTTCGCCTTGATGTTCGGGTCCGTCAGGCAGGCCTCGATCTTCGCGACCAGGTCCTCGTCCGTCCATTCGTAGCGGTCGAGCTTGAAGCCGTGGCCGGTCTCGGCGACGCGGGTGGCGTTGTCGTGCCCGTCCCAGACATAGGGCATGATGATCGCCGGCTTGCCGAAGTAGAGGCACTCGGTGAACGAGTTGTTGCCGCCGTGATGGATCGCGGCATCGACCTGCGGGATCACCGAAGGCTGCGGAAACCACTCGTCGATGATCACGTTCGGCGGCACGTCGGCATACTGCCCCTTGTAGCCGCCGACATTGACCAGAGCCCGGTAACGCGTCTTGCCGAGGGTTTCGATGATGCGCTTGAGGAGATCGACGTCGCCGGCGCCGAGACTGCCGAAGGAGACGTAGAT
The DNA here is from genome assembly GCA_022841545.1 of Bauldia sp. GTDB lineage: Bacteria > Pseudomonadota > Alphaproteobacteria > Rhizobiales > Kaistiaceae > Bauldia. The sequence continues at coordinate 2,289 of JALHRF010000301.1, forward strand.
CAGCGGGCCGTCATTGTTCTTCGCAAAGGTCGGCACCGTATAGGGCTTCTCGGTCCGCACGCAGCCCTCGAGGTACTGGAACTGCGACGGGTCGAGCGCATGGCGCCGCCTGAACTTCACCGCTTCGGGATAGAGGAGGAGGTTCATATACGGCGAGGCCTCGAAGAACTGGCCGAGCGGGTAAGGCGCCTCGCCGTTCTCGGCGAGGAAGGCGTTGAAATCGGCATGGATCGGGCCGATCACCGCGTTGAAGCGGTCGCGGTAGCGCTGGTGCGCGGCGTGGTCGTCGGCGCCCGCGCCGGAGAGATGCGGCGGGATGTCGGGGTCCTCGATCTCGTTCTCCGAGCAGGAGATGATCCGGACCCAGGGCTTGCCGTACTGCTTGATCGCCGGGAAGAGGATGACGTTGTCGACGCAGACCATGTCCGGCTTCACGGTCGCCAATACGCCGGGCAGGTCCTTCTGCGCCCACTTGGCGGTGTCGACGATCGCGGTCCAGCAATCCTTCACGTAGTTGTCGATCTGGTCGTAGGGCGACTTCCGGAAGTTCGGGATGTGACCGTTGATGAAGTCTTCCCAGAACTTCGCCATCTGCTCGGGCGGCATCGGCGCGGAGAGGTTCACCGGATGGGCCTCGAAGCCGTAGCCCTCGTAGACCGGCACGAATCCCGGATCGGACAGGAACACCGCCTTGTGGCCGAGCGCCTCGACCGCCTGGGCAATACCGACCGAATTGAGCGCTGGCCCGTAGGCCGCTTCGGGGAAGAAGGCGATCGTCTTTCCGGCCATGGCGTCTGTTCCCGGTTCCTCTGATCTATTCGACAAAGATACGTGTGCAGGCCGCGTCCCAGCCGATCTCGACGGTGTCGCCCACGGCGACGCTGCGACGGTCGGCGTCCTCCGCCGTCACTCGCACGAGAATAGGCCGCTCGGAAAGCCCCGTCTCGACGCTGAGCTGCAGGTCGAGGCCGTGATAGACCACCGCCCCGACCTGCCCGGAC
>JALHRF010000302.1 GCA_022841545.1 Bauldia sp.
TTCACCGAGCCGAGGATGGTGCGGGGATGATCGTCGGAATAGTCGGCAGTGCTCATGTCGATCGAAGCCACCTCTGCGGCCCGGACGGGTCGGCCGCGCCTGGCGGAAATCACTCCGAATTGAAGCCCGCGGCTTCAAGTCGCCACTAAGGTCGCACGGCGTGCCCTATTTTAGTCCGGCGAAAGGGGAGCCCCATGGCTGTTACGCGACGCCACTTTCTGAAGACCACCGCCTCTTCCACGCTCTATTTCGCCGCTCCGGCGCTCGTCGGATGCGGCGCGTGGGCTGCCGCGCCCACGCTTTCGGCGCCGTTACCGGTGATCGATGCGACCGAGAGCCGCGCCTTCGAGATTGCGGCGGTTGCCGGCGAGACCGAGTTCGTTGCCGGCGTTCCGTCCCCCACCCTCGGCTTCAACCAGCCCTATCTCGGTCCGGTAATCCGCGTCCGCGCGGGGGCCGAGGTCGCCGCAAGCGTCATGAACCGGACGAACGTCCCGATCTCCGTCCACTGGCACGGACTGCTGGTGCCCGGCGATCGGGACGGCGGTCCGCATCAGCAGATCGCTCCCGGCGCCGCGTGGCGTCCGGTCCTGCCGGTCGCTCAGCCGCCGGCGACGCTGTGGTACCACACCCACCTCCATGGCGAGACCGCCTCGCGGGTCTATGCCGGTCTCGCGGGCGTGCTGATCGTCGACGACGGCAATGATGCCGACCGCGGCCTTCCCGCCACGCTCGGGGTCGACGATCTGGTCCTGGTCCTTCAGGACAAGCGCCTCGACACGTCGGGCATCGCGCTCTACCGACCTGGAGAAGCGGACCTGATGCACGGCTTCCTCGGCGGTGCGGTGATGGTTAACGGGCAGTTCGGGGCGAGTTTCCCGGTGCCGCGCGGCATTGTCCGCCTCCGCCTTGTCAACGCCGCGAATGCCCGCAACTTCGATCTCGCCTTCGCCGATGGACGGACGTTCGCGCTCATCGCCACCGACCAGGGCTATCTGCCGACGCCGCTGACCCTGTCCCGCCTCCGCCTCACCCCCGGCGAGCGAGCGGAACTGCTCGTCGACTTCGCATCCGGAGATGGAGCCACCCTGGTCAGCGCGCCCCATGTCGAGACCGGCGGGACGATGGAGATGGGGGGCATGATGCACGACATGCTGCCACTCCCCGAGACCTTCACCGCCCCCTTCCCTGTCGCCGTCTTCGCCGTTGATCTCTCGCTCCCGGCGCCGCTCCGGGTCATACCCGCGGCCTTCGACGTGGAAGACCAACCCTTGCCGACCCCGACGACTACCCGCCGCTTCATCCTCAACGACATGGGCGCGATGATGGGCGGCGACATGGGCCATGCCGGTCACGGCATCCCTGCCGCCATGACTTTCGGCATCAACGGCCGGCCGTTCGACATGAATCGCCTTGATGCGGAGGCAGTGCTCGGCGCCACGGAACGGTGGGTTATCTCGGGCGAGATGATGGGCCATCCGTTCCACATCCATGGGGTCCGGTTCCTCGTGGTCGCGGAGAACGGCGGCGTGCCGCGCGCCGAGAATGCCGGCTGGAAGGATACGGTCTTCGTCGAGGGCGTGACGGAATTGCTGGTCCGCTTCGATCATCCGGCCGACGCGGCGAATCCCTTCATGCTCCACTGCCACATCCTGGAGCACGAGGATCTCGGCATGATGGGTCAGTTCACCGTTACCTGAACGGATTCGGCCAGCAGTGTCCGAGGTATCATAATACCGCACATATATTTGGCTGAATTCGTTCACGTTTTCCGCTTGACTCACACGGCAGGCGCGCCTAGATGCACCCCCGGTCGGCGGCGCGCCTTGCGCCGCCTTTCCTCATAAACGGACCCGATCATGAAGACTTATTCCGCCAAGCCCGCGGAAGTCGAGAAGAAGTGGGTACTGATCGACGCCGATGGCGCCGTTGTCGGCCGCCTCGCGGCGATCCTCGCCCGCCGCCTCCGCGGCAAGCACCTTCCCGGCTATACCCCGCATGTCGACTGCGGCGACAACATCGTCGTCATCAATGCCGACAAGGTCGTCCTCACCGGACGGAAGCGCGACGACAAGACCTACTACTGGCACACGGGCTGGATCGGCGGCATCAAGGAACGCAAGGCGGGCCAGATCCTCGCCGGAAAGTTCCCCGAGCGCGTCCTCGAGAAGGCCGTTGAGCGCATGATGCCCGACGGCCCGCTCGCCCGGAAGCAGCTCAAGAACCTCCGGATCTACGCCGGCGAGACCCATCCCCACGACGCCCAGCAGCCCCAGAAGCTCGACATCGCCGCGCTGAGCCACAAGAACACGAGGACCGCCTGATCATGGCAGCCGACCTCCAGTCCCTCCAGGACCTCGCCCCGCAGGTCGCGGAAGCCCCGGTCCACGTCCAGAAGCTCGACGCGCAGGGCCGCGCCTATGCCACCGGCAAGCGCAAGAACGCCGTCGCCCGCGTCTGGGTCACCCGCGGCGCCGGGAAGATCTTCGTCAACGACAAGGAATTCACCGAGTACTTCGCGCGTCCGGTGCTGCAGATGATCGTGCAGCAGCCGATCATCGCCTCGAACCGGAACGGCCAGTACGACGTCCGCGCCACGGTGTCCGGCGGCGGCCTCTCCGGCCAGGCCGGCGCGCTTCGGCACGGCATCTCCAAGGCTCTGACCTACTACGAGCCGGAACTCCGGCCCCCGCTCAAGAAGGGCGGCTTCCTGACCCGCGACTCCCGCGTCGTCGAGCGCAAGAAGTACGGCCGCAAGAAGGCCCGTCGTTCGTTCCAGTTCTCGAAGCGCTGATCAAGCCGGCGTTTCGACGGTTCTGCGCAGGAGGGGGCAGCGTTTCGCTGCCCTCAGATTGATGACAAACCCCTGGCTTCGGCCGGGGGTTTTTGATTCATTCTTGTGATGTTGAAGAAGCCGCTACCGCAACAGACCGCACTTGAGATGGTGACGCTCGACGGTCTGGTTCCAAAGGATCACCTGCTTCGCAAGATCGAGGCGGCGATCGACTTCACATTCATCCATGAGCGGGTCGAGGGGCTCTACTGCCCCGACAATGGCCGACCGGCACTGGATCCGACCCTGATGTTCAAGGCGCTGTTCGTGGGGTACCTGTTCGGCATCCGCTCCGAGCGCCAACTGGTGCGCGAGATCGAGGTCAACGTCGCCTATCGCTGGTTCCT
>JALHRF010000303.1 GCA_022841545.1 Bauldia sp.
ACGAGCGCCACGGCCATGCGGCGGGCGACGACATCCTCCGCCAGGTGGCGGCGCTGGTCCGCCAGGCAACCCGCGAGTCCGACCGCATCTACCGCTATGGCGGCGAGGAAATCGTCGTGCTCTGCGACGGTCTTGCCCACCGTCCGGCGCTGCTCACCGCCGAGCGCCTCCGTCGCCGCATCGCGACGGCGTTGTCGAGCGCGGCCACCCCCGTCACGGCGACCGTCGGCGTGGCCAGCGCGCCCGTCGACGGCAGCGATCTCGCCAGTCTGCTGGACGCTGCCGACGGCCGGCTCTACGCGGCCAAGGCCGCCGGCGGCAACCGCGTCGCTGGTCGCGCCGACGAGGAGTCCGGCGCCAATGTCACTCGCTTCCCGCGCCGCGAGCAGGTCTAGGGACAGAGGGGGCGGCCCTGGATGAATGCCAGCCCGAAACCAATCCCCCGCATCGTCATCGTCGGCGCCGGCTTCGGCGGCCTCGCCTGCGCCAGGGCGCTGGGCAATGCCAAGGCGGCCGTCACCGTCGTCGACCGGCGGAACTACCACCTCTTCGTCCCGCTCCTCTATCAGGTCGCGACCGCGGCCCTGTCGCCTGCGGACATCGCCCGGCCGATCCGGAGCATGCTGTCGCGCTACCGGAACATCGAGGTCGTCCTCGGCAATGTCACCGCCCTCGACATGGGCGCGCGCATCGTCAGGCTGGCCGACGGGCCGGACCTCCCGTTCGACCGCCTCGTCTTCGCGGCGGGGTCCAACTACAACTATTTCGGCCATGACGACTGGGCCGCGGCGGCGCCGGGTCCGCGCACGATCGAGGATGCCCGCACCATCCGGGCGCGGCTGCTCCTGGCCTTCGAGCACGCCGAAATCGCCACCGACGCTGCCGAACAGGCGCGGCTCCTCACCACCGTCATCGTCGGCGGCGGCCCGACCGGGGTCGAGATGGCGGGCTCCGTCGTCGAGCTCGCCCGCCATGCGCTCCTTCGCGATTTCCGCCGCATCGACCCCGCCAAGGCGCGGGTGATCCTGGTCGAGGGCGGCCCGCGGCTCCTTTCGACATTCCCGGAATCGCTGTCGGCCTACGCCAGGACGGCGCTGGAGAAGCTCGGGGTGACCGTGATCACCGGGGCGAGCGTCGAGGCGATCGCCCCGCATGCGGTGACCATCGGTGGCGAGGTCGTGCCCGCCGGCTGCATCATCTGGGGCGCGGGCGTCCGCGCCTCCCCGGCCGCCGAGTTTCTCGGCGTGCCGGTCGACCGCGCGGGGCGGGTCACCGTCGGCGCCGACCTCGCCGTCCCCGGCCTCGACGGAGTTTATGTCATCGGCGATTCGGCCGCTGCACCCGGCGCGGACGGCAAGCCCCTGCCGGCGCTCGCCCAGGTCGCCAACCAGGAGGGCTGGCATCTCGGCAGGGCGCTCCGCCGGAACCTCGAGAACGGGGCGGCGCTCCCCCCGTTCCGCTACCGCGAGCGCGGCAACACCGCCATCGTCGGGCGGAACGCGGCGGTGTTCGATTTCGGCCGTTTCCGGCTCAAGGGCAGGATCGGCTGGATGCTGTGGGCCCTGGTCCACATCTACCTGCTCACCGGCTTCGAGAACCGGGCGCTGGTCGCGGTTCACTGGCTGTGGATGTACCTGACCTACCAGCGCGGCGCGCGGCTGATCACCGGCGGCGAGGCGGAACGGGACACGCACGCTCCGCCTGCCCGGTAGTTCCTCTGCACCTCCCGAGGGTTGTCATGTCCGCGGCGATTTGTATGGTGCGGTGAGCAACACCTGCCCGCGACGGGAGATGTCACATGAGCGCGGAAGCGAAGGGCCCGGCCTACCATCGCCTCGAGATCGGCGACCCCGCCCCGTGGTTCAGCCAGCGCACGGCGCAGAACCCGCGTTTCGTCATGGATGTCGTCGCCGGCCGCTGGATCGTGCTCGGCTTCTTCGGCAGCGCCAGCGATCCAGCCGGCCGCGCGGCGATCGACGACATCCTCGCCCATCGCCATCTCTTCGACGACACGAGGGCCTGCTTCTTCGGGGTCTCGATCGATCCCGGCGACGAGGGCGAGGGGCGGGTCGCCGATTCGATGCCGGGAATCCGCTACTTCTTCGACTTCGACTACGCTGTGTCGCGGCTCTATGGCGCCTTGCCCGTGGACGCCGGGCCGGAATCGAACGAACTCGCCTTCCGCCGCTTCTTCCTCGTTCTCGATCCGACGCTCCGCATCCGCGCCGCCATCCCCTTCGAGGGCGGCACCACGCGCCTTTTCGACCTGCTCGCCGCGCTCCCCCCGCCCGACCATTATTCAGGTATCCTCCTCCAGGCGCCGATCCTGTTCCTGCCCAATGTCTTCGAGCCCGAGTTCTGCCGACACCTGGTCGGGCTCTACGAGAGACACGGCGGCGAAGAATCGGGATTCATGCGCGAAATCGACGGCAAGACCGTCGCCATCCAGGACAAGAGCCACAAGCAGCGACGCGACTACACCATCGACAACGACGACGTCATCGCCGCCACCCGGGCCCGCGTCCGCCGCCGCATCGCGCCCGAGATCAAGAAGATTCACCAGTTCGAGGTGACCCGGATGGAGCGCTACATCGTCTGCTGCTACGACGCCGACGAAGGCGCGCATTTCCGCGCCCACCGCGACAACACCACCAATGGCACCGCGCACCGGCGTTTCGCCGTCTCGATCAACCTCAACGACGATTTCGACGGCGGCGAGGTGAGCTTCCCGGAATATGGCCCACGCAGCTTCAAGGCGCCCCCGGGCGGCGCGGTGGTCTTCTCCTGCTCGCTCCTCCATGCCGTGTCGCGCGTCAGTCGGGGCAAGCGCTACGCCTTCCTGCCCTTCCTCTATGACGACGCTGCGGCGAAGATCCGCGAGGCCAACAACCAGTTCCTCGGGGAAGGCGTGGGGGCCTATCGGACGGGCGCGAACCAGCCCGGCAAAGCGGCACGGACCGGCTGATCCGAGAAGTACCAAGGTCCTTGGGCCATTCTGGGCTGTTGGCTACGGCGACGCGGGTCAGCATCTGTCGGTAGCACGTAAAGATGTCCGGTTTTCGTAGCACATCAAATGTCCGGTTCTGCTTTTGTTTCTGGCCTGTGGGTTCTGTGGGCAGGCGCGTTTCAGCGGCTG
>JALHRF010000304.1 GCA_022841545.1 Bauldia sp.
GCCGCCTCGCCGGGATGGTTGAGACCTATCTCGGCGGGGCGGGCTACGCCGTGACCCGCGCCGCCGACGGCCGTTCCGGCATCGAGCGGCACAAGGCGGAGGCCTTCGATCTCGTCGTGCTCGACCTCATGCTGCCCGACATCGACGGACTCGAGGTCTGCCGCACGATCCGCTCCCGCTCCGATACGCCGATCCTGATGCTCACCGCCCGCGGCGACGCCATGGACCGTGTGGTCGGGCTGGAGATGGGTGCCGACGACTACCTGCCCAAGCCCTTCGAGCCGCGCGAGCTCCTCGCCCGCATGAAGGCGATCCTCCGGCGCGGCCGCGGCAGCGAGCAGTCCGAGGTGCTCCGCTTCGGCCGGCTCGACATCGATGTCGCGGCGCACCAGGCCCGGCTCGACGACACGCCGGTGGACCTGACCGGCTACCAGTTCGCGCTCCTTCTCGAGCTCGCCCGCCACGCCGGCCGGGTCATGACGCGGGACGCTCTGATGGATCTGCTCAGGAACGAGCGGCTCGAAGCCTTCGACCGCTCGATCGACGTCCAGATCTCCCGCATCCGCCAGGCGATCGAGGACAACCCGAAGAAGCCCCGCCGCATCATCACCATCCGCGGCTCCGGCTACGTCTTCGCCAGGGCGCAGGACTGAGGCCGGCCGATGAAACGGCTCTACCGCAAGATCTACCTCACCATTCTCGGCAGCCTGGTGCTGGTGGTGGTGCTTTCGGGCGTGATCTGGCACTTCGGCGGCCAGAAGCCGCCCATGTCGGAGGCGCTTTCGCTTGCCGGCGAGCTGATCGCCGCATCTCTTCCCCCGGCCGAAGCGGCCGCCGCCGAGCAGCAGGCGGCGATCGAGGCGCTCGCCCTAAGGCTCCGCACCAACATCACCCTGTTCGATTCGGCCGGCGCGGTCGTCGCCTCCTCGGACGCGCCGCTCCGCGCGCCGTCCGGCGACGGCGGCTGGACCTACGGCAAGGGCGGCCCGGTGTGGACGCTGCCCTTACCCGACGGACGCTGGTTGGTCGCCCAGGTCGGCGACGGCCAGCGCAACCCGCTGCTCCTGCTGATCTTCTTCCTCGCCGCTGTCGCCCTCGCCGTCGCCATCACGGCCTATCCGGTGGCGCGCGGCCTCACCCGCCGGCTCGAGCGGCTCCAGGCCGGCGTCGAGACCCTCGGCGCGGGCGACCTTGCCGCCCGGGTCGAGGTCGAGGGACGGGACGAGGTGGCGCGCCTCGCCGAGAGCTTCAATCGCGCCGCGATCCGCATCGAGGAGCTGGTCGCGGCGCACCGGATGCTGCTTGCCAACGCATCCCATGAACTGCGCACGCCGCTGTCGCGGATCCGCCTTGGCCTCGACCTCCTCGAACAGCGTCCGGACCCGAAGCTCAAGGCCGATCTCCGGACCGACATCGCCGAGCTCGACCGGCTGATCGACGAGATCCTGCTGGCCAGCCGGCTCGACGCGGTGCCCGCGCTGGGTCCGGCCGAGGAGGTCGACCTCCAGGCGCTCGCGGCGGAGGAATGCGCCCGCTACGACGACTGCGAGCTCGATGGCGACCACGCTGTGGTCCACGGCGACCCGCGCCTGCTCCGCCGGCTGATCCGCAACCTCCTCGAGAACGCCGAGCGCCACGGGCGTCCGCCGGTGCGCGTCGTCATCCGGAAGGCCGGGCCGTCTGCTACGCTCCGCGTCGAGGACGGCGGCATTGGCGTGCCGTCCGCCGATCGCGACCGCGTCTTCGCTCCCTTTTTCCGCGTCGCCGGTGATGAACGCGGCGCCGGCCTCGGCCTGTCGCTGGTCCGCCAGATCGCCCGTCTCCACCACGGTGACGCCGTCGTCGCCGACGATCCGGTTTCCGGGCGAGCGGGCTTCGAGGTGACGCTGCCGGCAGGACGGTGACGGCGCCGGCAGGCGGATTCCCGAAGATTCATCTCCCCGGCTTGTCGATTCCGGGCGCGCTCGTTCGACTTGGATGCGAGACGTCCATGTCTTTCGTCCGCACGCCGGAACGCACCGAGGGTTTCCCCCATGTTGCTCGCACAACTGAACTCCCAACGCTACTACCGCTGGGTGATCGTCGCCGCCGGCGGCCTGCTCGGCTGCATCGCGATCGGCGCCATGTTTTCACTCCCGGTCTTCCTCCTGCCGATCTCGGAGGCCACCGGCTGGTCGGTGACGGGCGTGTCGACCGCCATGACCATCGGCTTCCTCGCCATGGCGCCGGCCAGCATGGCGTGGGGGGCGCTGTCGGACCGCATCGGCCCGCGCCAGGTCGTCCTGATCGGCTCGGTGGCGCTCGCGGCGAGTCTGGCGCTCGCCGGCCGGGCGGGGTCGCTCCTCGAGTTCCAGCTCGTCTTCGGCCTCCTCGTCGGCATCGCGACCGCCGCAATCCTCGCGCCGATGATGGCCTGCGTGACGGGCTGGTTCGACACCCATCGCAGCCTCGCCGTCTCCCTCGTCTCCGCCGGCTTCGGCATGGCGCCGCTGACCATGTCGCCACTCGCGGCATGGCTCATCACCATCCACGACTGGCGGACCGCCGTGCTGATCATCGCCGGGATTGCCGCGGCGGTGATGATCCCGGTGACGTTCCTCATCCGTCGCCCGCCGGCCCTCGAAGCCGCAAGCGCCGCCGGCGGAGCCGACCACGGACCGCAGCCCGGCATGACGGTGGGGCAGGCGCTGAAGTCGCCGCAGTTCATCATCCTCCTCCTCACCAATTTCTTCTGCTGCGCCACCCACTCCGGCCCGATCTTCCATACCGTCAGCTACGCGCTCACCTGCGGCATCCCGATGATCGCGGCGGTGACCATCTACAGCGTCGAGGGGCTTGCGGGCATGGGCGGACGCGTCGCCTTCGGCCTCCTCGGCGACCGCATCGGCGCCAAGCAGGTGCTGGTCGGCGGGCTGCTCCTGCAGTCCTTCGCGGTGCTCGCCTATGTGTTCGTCAGCCAGTTGGCTTGGTTCTACGCCGTGGCGATCCTGACCGGCTTCGTCTATGCCGGGGTCATGCCGCTCTATGCGGTGCTGGCCCGCGAGAACTTCCCGTTGAAGATGATGGGGACGATCATCGGCGGAACCGCGATGGCCGGCAGCCTCGGCATGGCCGTGGGGGCGCTC
>JALHRF010000305.1 GCA_022841545.1 Bauldia sp.
ACTACACGCCGTTCGGACATTCCGACTGGCAGACGATCGTCGCCGACATCAAGGCCTTCGGCTCGGCGGGCAAGAAGACGGCGGTGGTCTCCACCATCAACGGCGACGCCAACGTCCCTTTCTACAAGGAGCTCGGCAACCAGGGCATCAAGGCCGAGGACATCCCGGTCGTCGCCTTCTCGGTGGGTGAGGAAGAGCTTGCCGGCATCGACACCGCGCCGCTCGTCGGCCACCTCGCCGCCTGGAACTACTTCCAAAGCGTCGATACGCCGGAGAACGACGAGTTCATCCAGAAGTGGAAGGCCTTCACTAAGGACGAGGACCGCGTCACCAACGACCCGATGGAAGCCCACGTCATCGGCTTCAACATGTGGGTCAAGGCGGTCGAGAAGGCCGGCACCACCGATCCCGATGCCGTGATCGACGCGATCATCGGCATCTCGGTGCCGAACCTCTCCGGCGGCTTCTCGGCGATGATGCCGAACCACCACATCACCAAGCCCGTGCTGATCGGCGAGATCCAGGACGACGGCCAGTTCGAGGTGGTGTGGGAAACCTCCGGCCTGGTGGTCGGCGACGAATGGTCGGACTTCCTCCCCGACTCGAAGGACCTGATCGCCGACTGGCGTGCGCCAATGTCCTGCGGCAACTTCAATGTCGCCACCGGCAAGTGCGGCGGCAAGGGTAACGGCACGTAAGTCACGCGATGCCTGTCGGGAGGCCGGTGGCTCCGGCCTCCCTTTTTCTTATCAATCCGGTACCGCGCGCGATGCTGTCGATGACATCACTCTCCCTGTCATTTCCGCGAAAGCGGGAACCCAGTAACCGACACCGCGACTCGTTCGGGAGCGGCAGTGGTTACTGGTTCTCCGCTTTCGCGGGGACGACAGATGGAGTGCGTGGGTTGGCAGATGAAGTGCGCGGAAACGCGCGTCGGCTGCTCACGGCACTCCTTCTCCTCATCGCAGCCGCCGCCACGCCGGCGCTTGCCCAGGACAATTCCCTCCGCGACCTGATCAACGCCCTCGGCCAGGGCAACTTCGCCGAGACCGAGAAGCAGGTGAACGCGCTCGCCGCCACCGGCGACACCGCGGCCGTGCCCGCGCTCGAGGCGCTCGCCGCCGGCACCCTTTATGTCCGCGAATCCGACGGCGTGGTCTTCATCACCGAGGAGGCCGGCAGCAACCTCCGCCTCATCGATGCGCTCACCGGCGAGACGGTCGGCGAAGAGCCGGAGGGTGCGTTCGAGAAGATCAAGGTCAACAACAAGCTCCGCCGGGTCATCCGCTCCGCGATCGGCAGCTTGACGCTGATGAGCCCTGATGCCGCGGTCCGCCGGGCGGCGGCGGAGTCGATTTTCCTGAGCCGGGATCCCGAGTCGATCGAGCTGATCGACGCCGCGCTTGCCGAGGAGACCGATCCCGGGATCGCCAAGCTGATGCGCGAGGCGCGTGCCGCCGCGGTGCTCAACTCCGACGCCTCGGACGAGGAGAAGATCGAGGCGATAGACGTGCTGAAGGAGCGCGGCGGCCGGGATGCCCTGTCGCTGCTCACACCGCTCCTCACCGTCGAGGGTCCGGTCGGCGAGGCCGCCCAGGCCGCGGTCACCACCATCGAGGGCAACCTCGTGCTTTGGGATGCGCTGCAGAACGTCTGGTACGGGCTGTCGCTCGGCTCGGTGCTCCTCCTTGCCGCCATCGGCCTCGCCATCACTTTCGGCGTGATGGGCGTCATCAACATGGCGCATGGCGAGATGGTGATGCTCGGCGCCTACACCACCTTCGTGGTGCAGCAGGTCATCCGCGCCCATGCGCCCGACCTGTTCGACGCCTCGCTGTTCTTCGCCATCCCGCTCGCCTTCCTCGTCGCCGGCGCGGTCGGCGTCGCCATCGAGCGCGGGGTGATCCGCTTCCTCTACGGCCGCCCGCTCGAGACGCTTCTCGCCACCTGGGGCATATCGCTCATCCTGCAGCAGTCGGTCCGCACCATCTTCGGACCGACCAACCAGCCGGTGGGCACGCCGTCCTGGATGTCGGGCTCGTTCCAGCTCGCCGGCCTGTCCATCACCGCCAACCGGCTCGCCATCATCGTCTTCGCCCTCGCCGTCTTCGCCCTGCTCATGCTGGTCCTCCGCCGCACCACCTTCGGCCTCCAGATGCGCGCCGTCACCCAGAACCGGCAGATGGCGAGCGCGATGGGCATCAGGACGCCCTGGGTCGATGCCCTCACCTTCGGTCTCGGCTCGGGCATCGCCGGCATTGCCGGCGTGGCGCTGTCGCAGATCGACAATGTCAGTCCCAATCTCGGCCAGGGCTACATCATCGACTCGTTCATGGTCGTGGTCTTCGGCGGGGTGGGGAACCTGTGGGGCACGCTCGTCGGCGCCTTCACCCTTGGCATCGCCAACAAGTTCCTCGAGCCCTATGCCGGCGCCGTGCTCGGCAAGATCCTGGTCCTCGTCTTCATCATCCTCTTCATCCAGAAGCGGCCGCGCGGCCTGTTCGCGCTGAAGGGCCGGGCGGTGGAGGCATGATGCATCGCCTGTCCTTCCCGGTGGCTCTGGCCTTGCTGCCAACGACGGCTTTGGGCCTGCTGTCGGTGGTCACAGACTCGACGTCCAGCCCTCCACTTGTGGGAGGGCCGAAACCGCTTCAGCGGTTTCGAGGAGGGGTGAATGCCCTATCCGCTCGCGAGGCGCGGGGTGGCTTCGGCGAGGATCGCATCACAAACCAGAACGACGTCGGCAAGGACGCGCTCGTTGGTGAATCGAAGCGTGAGGATGCCGTGCTCGGCAAGCCACGTGTCCCGGGTCGTGTCTGCCTTCGCAGCGTAGTGCCGCCCGTGACCACCGCCGTCGAGTTCTACGGCGAGACGGGCCTCGGGACAAAAGAAGTCGAGGATCCAGGGACCGATTGGGGCTTGGCGCCTGAACTTGAGCCCCATCAGCTTCCGCCCGCTCAACTGGTGCCAGAGCTTGAATTCAGCAGGCGTGAGACGGACGCGCATCGTCTTCCCGAGGCGGCGAAGGCGAGGGTCGACATCCTGGTGCGGCATTCCCGGACAACACCCCTCCCCGAAACCGCCCAGGCGGTTTCGGCCCTCCCACAAGG
>JALHRF010000306.1 GCA_022841545.1 Bauldia sp.
TGATGTCGACCGCGGCGAAGGCCAGGGGCGCTGCCGGCGTGATCATCGACGGCGGCTGCCGCGACGGCAACATCATCATGGAAATGGAGGGCTGGCCGGTCTTCACGCGCTATCTCTCGCCGATCGAATCGAAGCTCCGCTACCGCATTCGCTCGATCGAAAAGCCGATCGCGGTCTCTGGCAGCCTAACCAGTCATGTCCGCATCAATTCCGGCGACTGGCTGTTTGGCGACATGGACGGAGTCGTCGTCATTCCGGCCGACCGCATCGACGAGGTGCTGGTCAAGGCCGAGAAGATGGGGGCGCTCGAGGACATCGTGCGCGAGGCGGTCCGGAACGGCGCCGACGTGAAGGACGTGTTCGACAAATACGGGCGTCTCTGAGGTTGCGGGACGGCCGGGAATCGAGAGGAAAGGACGGACGATGAAGGGCATCTCTTCGCTGGCGCATGTCGCGCTCAAGGTCAAGGACATGGACAAGTCGCTCGACTTCTATGTCGGCAAGATGGGCTTTCCGGAGATGTTCCGGCTGCACCGCGACGGCAAGCTGTGGATCGTCTATCTCCGCATCACCGACGACCAGTATCTGGAGCTCTTCCCCGATGGCGCCGACGACCGCGCGCCGGGCCGCGACGCCACCGGCGTCAACCACTTCTGCCTCGGGGTCGACGACATCGACGTGGTCGTGGCGGAACTGAACAAGGCCGGCATCCCCCTCACCACCAACAAGAAGATGGGCGCCGACTATAATTTTCAGGCCTGGATCGAGGACCCGGACGGCAATCGCATCGAGCTGATGCAGATCATGCCGAACGCCATGCAGCTCAACGCGATCACATCAATGAAGGCCGGCGGCCACAAGGTCCCCGTCTACACCGTCTGAGGTAGTCTCGCGGCCATGCGTGTCACCGGTCTCAAGGTCTTCGTCGCCAACGCCTCGCGGACCAACTTCGTCTTCGTCAAGCTCACCACCGACGACGGCATCGACGGCGTCGGCGAGGCGACGCTCGAATGGCGGACGAAGACGGTGGTGGCGGCGCTCGAGGAACTGGAGCGCTCGATCATCGGCCTCGACCCGTTCGAGACCGAACGCATCGTCGAGCGCTTTCATCGCGATTCCTACTGGCGGACCGGGGCGGTGTTCCGGAGCGCGCTCGGCGCGGTCGAGGCCGCCCTCCTCGACATCAAGGGGAAGGCGCTCGGTGTGCCGGTATACGAACTCCTCGGCGGCAAGCAGCGCGACCGCATCAAGTGCTACGCCAACCACTGGTTCTTCGGGGCGGTGACGCCGGATGACTTCGCGGCGAAGGCCCGGCGCGCGGTGAAGATGGGCTACCGGGCGCTCAAGTGGGACCCCTTCGGCGACACCTGGCTGGAAATGGACCGCCCCGCGCGACGCCGGACCGTTGCCGAGGTCGAGGCGGTGCGCGACGCGGTCGGGCCCGATGTCGAACTGATGCTCGATGTCCATGGCAGGCTCAACGTGCCCACGGCGATCGCGATGTGCCGGGAGCTGGAACCCTACGACCTCACCTGGATCGAGGAGCCGACCCCGCCGGAGAGCATCGACGCGCTGGCCGAGGTGCGCGCGCGGAGCAAGGTGCCGATCGCCGCCGGCGAGCGCTGGTTCGAGCCGGAGCGCTTCCTCGAAGCGATCACCAAGGGGGCGGCCGACATCCTGCAGCCGGACGTCTGCCACCTCGGCGGGCTGTTCGAGACCAAGAAGGTGGCGGGCCTCGCCCACATGCGTTACCTGCCGATCGCGCCGCACAACCCGACCGGGCCGGTGATGAACGCCATGACGCTCCACCTTGCGGCGGCGATCCCGAATTTCTCGATCTTCGAGACGGTGTCGATCGACGTGCCGTGGCGGAAGGAACTGGTGACCGAGACGCTCCAGTTCGAGGGCGGCGACATCATCGTCCCCGACGCCCCGGGCCTCGGCGTGATCCTCAACGAGGAGGCCTGCGCGCGCTTCCCCTACGAGCCCTACGACCTGCCGATCTTCACCGGCGAAATGAACATGCGCGGCGTCGCCGACGGTTCGCCCGTCGTTGCCTCCCGTTCCGACGGCGCCGCGGCGCGCCGCGCGTCCCGGAAGCGGGGCAAGAAGAATTGACACGAGCGGTGCTATCCCGCATTGTCATATGTGAAACTCGCTCAGTTCATATCTGAATAACAGAGGCCGCGCCTAGCGGCCCGCGAGAACCGGCCCGGAACCGAACCAGGGCCAGAAAAACAGGAAGCGGGAGCACGCCAAAGCCGGACCGGCCGCCAGAGACGGCGGCCCCCAAGCGACAACCAAGGGAGGATCGTATGAACGTTAATCTGAAAGCGGCGCTACTGGCCTCGACGGTCGCAGTCTTCGCGCTCGATACCGGGGCGGCTTACGCCGGCGAGATCCTGTGGTGGACCCCGAACTGGGGCGAGGCGCGCGCCAGGGAGCTGGCCGACAAGTTCATGGCCGCAAATCCAGGCATCACCGTGAACCTCGAGATCACCGTCTCCGACGGCCTGCCGACCCGCATACAGACCGCGCTCCGCTCGGGCTCCCCGCCGGACCTGATCGAGGCGCAGCATGGCTGGGTCGTCCCCTACGCCCAGGCCGGCCTGCTCACCCCGCTCGACGACGTGCTCGCCGCGCTCGGCAAGGACGATTTCGTGCCCGCATCGCTCCAGTACGACACATGGGACGGCCATGTCTGGGGCATCCCCTATCGCATCGAGACGCATGGCGTCTTCTATAACAAGGGCGCGTTCACGGCGGCCGGGCTCGACCCGGAAATACCTCCGGCGACCTGGACGGAGCTGGTCGACGTCGCCACCAAGCTGACCGGCAAGGGCGCCAACGGCCAGGACCAGTTCGGCTTCGCCATCACCGGCGGCGGCGAATTCGGCAACACCGTCTTCCGCTCGCTGCCCTTCATCTGGATGGCCGGCGGCTCGCTTGTCTCCGACGACATGACGACGGCGACGGTCAATACGCCGGAAACGGTCGCGGGTGTCACGTTCTACACCGACTTCCTCACGAAGGGCCTCTCGCCGCCTTCGACGCTCC
>JALHRF010000307.1 GCA_022841545.1 Bauldia sp.
ACATCCGGTTCGTCCCCGAGCTGCCGAAGACGCCCACCGAGCGCGTGCAGAAGGTGAAGCTGCGCGACGAGGGCATCACCGCCGACACGTTCGACCGTGAGGCCGCCGGCATCACGATCGCGCGATGACGCCGTGAGGCTCGAGCCCCTGTACCGCGCCACCTTCCGGTATCCCGACGGCGGCCGGGGGACGACCCTCTCGGGCGACGCCGGCAGCGAAGGCCACTACTTCTTCGCCGCGGAGGGTGCTGTTGAGGGCCGCGTCAACGGGCGACTGGAGGGGGCGAACCACCCTCGGTCGCGCGTTGACCGGACGGCGCTGCCCGACATCCAGGGCGCCATCGAGACCGTCGACGGCGCGACGATCATCTTCGATTGGCGGGGCTTCGCGCGGGCCTACCCACCCGAGCGGCGGCAGATCGTCGTGGCGGCGACCCACGTCAGCGGCGATGAGCGCTATGCGTGGCTGAACGACGTGGTCTGCGTGGGCACGGGTGAGATCCGGCCCCGAGACGCCTCGGGGGGTCCGCGCGGGGTGGTCGGCGGCGCCATCGACTTCGTCATCGAGTTCGCCGAGCTCATCTGGGAGCCCATCGACTGACCGGAGGATCAATGTTCCTGCTGCTCGCGCGCTACACACGGCCCATCGAGGAAGTGGATCGGCTCCTTGATGGCCATCGCGCCTGGATCCTCACGAACATGGAGGCGGGACGTATCCTTCTCACCGCGCGTCAAGTGCCGCTGACCGGCGGGATGATCCTCGCTCGCGGCAAGGATTCCGACGAGATCTGGCAGATGATCCACCAGGACCCCTTCCACACCTCGGGAATGGCCGCGTACTCGGTCCTCGAGTTCGATCCGGTCAGGGCCGCCCCCGGGCTGGAGGGTCTTCTCCAACGCGAGGGCTGACGGTACGGTCGCCGGACTGGGCCTTCCCGATGAACCACACTCCATGCCGTCGTCGTGTGACCGCCGGCCGCATGGGTCATCCTCGTCGAGCTTCCCAGCACATCCCCGCGGATCCCCTCTGGGGGCTGCCTCTGGCCTACGCGGGACGGGCGCCACGATCGCCCGAGATTCGCGGCGAGATGCCACTTCAAGGACGCGTGGGTGCGGCCTTCGTGTCAAGAGAGGTCCTAACCCTCTGGCACCCTCAACGAGGCTATGGGGAAGATGACGCATCCCTATCTGGGTGAGGTGGTCGCTCTGGCGACCAAGCACGCCAAGGAACGCGCGATCGCACCGGCGCTGCAACCCAGTCCAGGCATGCGCGTGACCGTGGCCCCCGTCGATACCGACCGCTTCGGGACCTTCACCGGCGAGACCGAGCGCCCCGGGCCGCCTTCGGAGGTCGCCCAGGCGAAAGCGCGCATGGGAGCCTTGACCATCGGTGTGCCGCGGGCGATCGCGAGTGAGGGATCCTTCGGTCCGCACCCTGCTCTTGGGTTCGCGCCAGCGGGGCATGAGATCCTCGCCTTCGTGGACGAGGAGCGGGGGATCGAGCTGTGCGTGCAACGGCTGACCATGCGCACGAACGTCGCCCAGGCGACCGCTCGAAGTGTTGAGGAGTTGGACCGGTTCCTGCGTGGCGTCCGCTTCCCCTGCCATGGCGTGATCGTGCGTCCCAACGTCGGGACCGCCCGCGAGCCCGAGAAGGGTCTCCGCGATCCTTCCCTGCTGCGAGGTGCGATCTGCCGTCACGCCCGCGACTCCGACGATGGCCTCGCACGGGTGGAAAGCGACATGCGCGCTCACATGAACCCCACGCGGATGCGGGAGATTGCGTTGCTCGCGCGTGAGCTCGCCCGCCGCCTCAGCATCCTCTGCCCAGCCTGTCAGACGCCCGGCTGGGGCGTGGTCGATGTCGAGCGCGGCCTACCCTGCGGGTGGTGCGGGCAGCCAACCGACCAAGTTGCCGCGGAGATCGAGGGCTGCGCGGGGTGCCCGCATCGCCGACGGCGTCGCCGCCCAGACGCTCGCAGCCACTCCGATCCGGGCCTATGCGAGTACTGCAACCCGTGACCTTGACCCCAAAGTGGAGGCCCTCGTCGCCATGGCTTCCGCGACACTCGAAGAGACGATGAAGTGCTCCAGGGCAGGTCCACACGGGCCGGCGACGGCGCGCGCCGTTCCGTGCACCGCTGTTGGGTAGGTACCTAGGACCGCCCATCAGTGGGAGGGAGCGTACTCGGCGACCCAGAGCGTCTTGGGATGAAGCAAGGCCTCGACGCCCCTTCGACGGTGCCAGGAAGGGGAGTGCACATGGGGCGGCAAACCAACAGGACGAGTGCCTCACCGACGACGTCCTCCACCTCGTCGTGGAACTCGGCTCCCGGTTTCGACCGCCTCGATGGGATCAACGACTCGGGAGGGTAGTCATGTCGCCCCCCCAGTCCCTCGCTCGCGGCGTTCCCGCCATGCAGGCGCCAGACCGGCATGCAGGTAGCCGGCGACCTGCCAATCAGGGAGATCCTCAGGGCCGGAGATCAACCGCAAGCGACGCTGCCCGTCGGATCCCACCCACTCACTCACCAGAAGCCAGCCGACTAGGACCTCTCCCTCGCCCGCGGCTTGGATTGCGTCGGACAGCCGGCGCTGTGCCTCTATGCGGTGGAATGCTCGCTCGTCCATCGCCCCTTCCTCAGATCGAATGGTCCTGGGGGTGCCAGCCTGGCGATGCCCAGATCGACCGTCCCGTGCCTAGGTATCGGCCGACCCCGGACGCTCGACTTCGAGCATGGCCACGCACTGAGGCCCGCTCGAAGCGGTCCCAGCTCGCCGATGCGATCCTTGAGCACATGTTCGCGCGACGCCGACTCGAGAGCTCGGTGAGCCGGTGCTTCGGGGCGGCGGGCGCCAGGGTCGGCTGATCGAGGCCGTTGACGACCCGCGCGACCAGTCTGAGCCGACGATCGGCCTACAGTCCCTGTCGGCCACAGCCGGCTGCGCCGTCATCGGCCTACAGCGCCCCCGGCGGGCTGGGGGCGCCGCCGTTGCCGCCGTTGCTGGCGGCCGGCCCGCCCTCGG
>JALHRF010000308.1 GCA_022841545.1 Bauldia sp.
TTCCGTTGGCGCTCGCCGTACCGAGCGTCGAGCCGGCCGAAGGGTTGGCAAGCGTCACGACGAAGCCGTTGTCCGGCTCGACCGTCGCATCGCCCCTCACGTTGATGGTCAGCGTCCTGACGATCTCTCCGGCCGAGAAGCTGATGACGTCCGACGGCAGGACATTGCCGGCGAAGTCGGCCGCATTGGCAGGATTGGCGGCAGAGCCGGTGACCGAATAGCTCACCGTCGCGCCCGCCGCGACGCTGCCGGCCCGGCTCACGGTGAAGGTGAACGCCGTCGAGCCGCCGTTGCCTTCTGCCTTGACCGATGCTGCCGCCGCGATCGACAGGGTTGGTGGGACGCCATCGTCGCTGCGGATGGTCCCGACGGCAGAGCCGGTTTGAACCGTGAGACCGGCCGTGGGATTGTGCAGCGAAACGGTGAACTGCTCATCGGCTTCGACCTCGATGTCGCCGATGATCGGCAGCGAGACCGTCTTCGTCGTCTCGCCGGGAGCGAACGTGAGTGTCCCGCCGTCGAGCGGCCCGGAACCGAAATCCGAGGGATCGGCGCAGTCGGCTCCGGAGCCGACGATCGACCAGGACACGCCATGCGACACGGACGTGTCGCCCGCACGCGTCACCGTGAAGGTAAACGGGGTCGTGCCGCTGTCGCCTTCCGGCTTGTCTGCAGACGCAGCCGCGATCGAGACCTGCGCCGTGCCGGCCGCCAAGATCGTGCCGGAAACCACCAGAGTCCGGTTGGCGAGCGACGCTGAGAAGCCGGTGTCGTTGTGCTCGGTCGACTGGAGCGTGATGGTCTGGGTATGCACTCCCAGGCTCGACGTATCCACACCGAGGGTGAAGGCCTTCTCGGCGCCGGCCGCCAGACCGGCGAAGGCGCTCGCGCCGGCCACCGGGAAGCCTCCACCGCTCACTGTAAACGATCCCGAAAGGCTGTTGCCGGGCGCTGCCGCCAGGTTGGCAACGACCAGACCGATGTCGGCAACTGTCTGGCCCTGGACCAGCGCGCCGAGATCGAGTGTCCAGACGTCGCCCACCCGCGAGAAGGTGCCGCCACCCTGAAACTTCAGGAAGGCAGGATCGGCGTGGTTCCCGGCGACCGGCTGGTTGTTGTGAACCTCGACTTGGGCGATCTGCGCGAAGATCGGGGTGCCGTCCGCCGCGGAGACCTCGATGCGCAGCGACTCGGAAGCAGCGGTGATCGCGTTGTTCGGAATGATGATCGTGAGGATCGTCGAGGTTTGCCCGTCGAGGAGGTTGACCTGACCCGACGGCAAGGTGCCGCCAAAGTCCGCGGCATCGAAGTAGCCGGCGCCTGGCACCGCCCCCTTGTAGTTCACGGCGAGACTGCCGGACGAGCCACCGGTGCGATAAATCTGGAACGCTACTCCCGTCGTGCCCGACGGCGATTCGACGACTTCCGACATGACCGCGGCGATGCCGATCGCCACCGTGGCGTCGCTCGCCGCGGTCGGCTGGGCCACCGTCACCGTCTCGAAGCCGCGCTGCTGCTGGTTGGCCGCAAGCGTGATGAGGGCCGGATCGCCGGTGGCGATGTAGTCGAAGACGGCCTGCTGCAGGAGGCCGGGGTCGGTGATCCCAGCCTGAACCGCCAGGATCGTCGCCCGGGTCACCAGGTCCGTGGGCAGATCCGAGATCACGTGCTGAGGGAAACTCTTGTCGGTGAAGGTCGCCGTGGTCTGCCCGGCGCCGTAATCGAAAAGCGACGCCGCCTGCCCGACCCGCCAGCTTTCGGCAAAGACACCGTAGAACTCGGCCGACGTCAGCGGCGGCGTCAGCACGGTACCGTCGGAGAGCGCGAAGTCGTTGCCGGCGAGGCCGTCGGCATTGCCGAGCAGGCCTTGCATCATCGATAGCGGGAAGTCGTCGCCGAGCGAGACGCGAACGTCGAAAAACGTTCCCCAGCCGAGGACGTGCACGCTTTGCCCGTCGTCGTCGGCGACGTCGTACCGTCCAGGTCCGACGAGATCGATGCGGCCGCTGCCAAGGGTGTAGGTGTCGTTCACGAAGTCGACAGGCGCACCATCCACCCATACGAGATCGGGGCGGCCATGATCGAACGTCACGCGCTGCGTGCCGACCTTCACTGCGACCGCGCTGATGGCCGAAACCATGGTGCTACTACCGAACGGCGACGTGCGGATATGGACCTCGAACGAGTCGCCGGCGACCGTAGACTTTGCCATGACGAACTCGCCGACGGCCATGAGATCGTAGTAGACGCCGTCGAAGGTCAGCATATGCGGATCGGCACCGCCCATGCCGTCGTTCGGCGTCTGGTTGTCCGAGCCGCCGGAGTCGTCGTCGTTGTGGTCGTTGTATGCGTCGACGCCATTGTCGTTGTCAGTGGGTGGCGGCGGCCCTCCCGGCGGCTCTGCATCCGGCGGCGGGCCGAAAGGCCACTCGGCATCCCAAGCGAGGCGGCCGACGCTCTTCAGGGAGTTCGTGCCCCAGTCGTCGATGAAGTTGACCGAGCCGATGCCGAGCGGATCACCTGGCTGGTTGCCGGAGGTGACATGAACGTAGGTGACCGCCGGCCCGAAGTAGACGGTGTTGTCGCCGGCGCTTCCGTCGATCTTGTTGATGCCCCAATGGTCGACGATGAAATCGTCGTTGGGACTTCCGATGATCGAGTTGTCGCCGCTCAGCAGCCTTTCGTAGTAGTCGAAGCCGCCCGACAGGATGGTCGGGTTGAACGGCTCGAGCATGGCGTGCCCGCTGGCGGCGTCGCTGGTGAACGACGCTAGCTTGGTCGTCTGCCCCCCGGCGACCACCGACATGACGATGGAGTCGACAGTGCCGCCTGCCGGGTCGAAGTTTCCCCCGCCCCCCAAGGCCAGGCCCGTGCCGGCGAACTCGACCTGGATCCCGTTGTTGTAGGAGACGACATACTTCTTCCGGACGCCGCCGGCATCGATGTTCG
>JALHRF010000309.1 GCA_022841545.1 Bauldia sp.
ACTGGAGCTGGCCAACCGGGCACCGCCGGGGTGCGCGGCGCAGGCGGCGCCGGCGCGATCGTCGCCGGTGCGGGCCTCCCTGCAGGGGGTGCCGCCGGAGCTGTGGCGGGGGTCGCCGCTGGGGTCGCCGCGGCCGGCGGAGGCGTCACCGGAGCGCTCGGCGGGGTGTTGCGCCGCAGTTCGGGGGTCGCCGGGATCTCGGCCGACGTCCGCGAGGCGCGGGCCACGACGCCCGGGGTGAACGTCGGGGTCGGCTTCCGAGACTGCTGAGGCGCCACGAATGGTGTCGCGAACGGGATCGACGGACGCGGGGCCGGCGGCGTTCCCGCCTGCGCGGGCGCGGAAGGCGCTGTCTCCGGCGCCTGGGCAGGCGTCGGTCGGCGCGGTGGCGCTGCGTAGGCCTCCGGTGCGGCTTCCGCATCGGACTCGAGCATGGCTCGGGCCGAGGCATCCCAGCTCCCGGACCGTCGCCCGGCAGGGGCGGTCTCCTCCATGCCGACCCGGATGACCGCACCGCAGACCGAGCAGCGCGCCCGGACGCCGCCGGGCGGCACCTTCGCTGGATCGACGCGGAAGACCGACTGGCACTCCGCACACGTGACGTTCAACGCTCCTCCCTTGCCCGTGCCGTGGAGACCGGCGTGACTGGTGTGGCCCCGGCGGGGCCATCACCGCGCCGATCGACCGAGTAGACCGACCCGTACAGGGTCTTGGCGTAACTCTTCATCTCCGTCGCGAGCTCGCTCACCTGTCCCGCGTGCGTGAACTGGCGCCGTTCGTTCGTCACCACGCCGATCGAGACCGTCATCAGCGGGACCTTGTGCAATTGTCCTCGTCGGTCCTTGCCGAAGTAGTAGCCGGCCCGCCGATCCTGCTCGCTGTACTGGTACGGGATCAGCGTGTCGAACACCGAGACCACCTCGGCGCACGTATCCGTCACCTGCTCCACGGGGATGACGAAGATGAAGTCGTCGCCACCGATGTGCCCGACGAACCCCGCCTCGCCGCAGGTCCCCTTCACCACGTCATGGAGGATCTTCGAGAGGATCCGGATCACGCGATCGCCGTCGTAGTAGCTGTAGCGGTCGTTGAACTCCTTGAAGTGATCGAGGTCGGCGTAGCAGACCGCGAAGCGCGTCTTGGACTCGATGCGCCGCAGGATCTCCGTCTCGATCTCGATCGTGCCCGGCAATCGCGTGGACGGATGCACGAAGGTGTCGCGATCGCTGCGGCGCAGCATGGCATCCAGCCGCAGCATGACCTCATGATCCGTGATGCCCTCGCGGAGCACCTCGTCGGCGCCGGCGTCGAAGGCCGCGGCGAAGGCGGTGTCCTCGCCGCGCGTCGTGAGCACGACCGGCACGATGCCGGTGAAGGAGTCCTGCTTGAGGCGACGGCAGGCCTTGAGGGACGCGATCGGGTTCTGCCGCGCGTCGCAGATCACCAGTCGTGGACGGGCGCGCAATGCCGCCGACATCACCTCGTCGCTCGAGGCGACGCCGCGGGTCGGGATATGCCGCTCCTCCAGCCACTGCCGCACCGTTTCCGGCAAGGGCTGTCCGTCAGGTGCGTAGATGAGGGCGATCGATTGCGACACGTCCGTCAGTGGGTCTGGGAAGGGCGGAAAATACGGATACCCGACTACGGTGTCAAAGGACGATGCGGCAAGCAGTTAGGAAACAGGAACGGATGGTCGCTCCGCCTGGTCGAGCAACATGACGGGGATCCCATCGCGGATCGGGAACCGAAGCGAACAGGGGGTGCAGTCCAGCGCGCGTCCATCCCCGTGGTCCGTGAGCGGACCGTGGCAACGCGGGCAGGCGAGCAGATCCCGAATCGCACCGGGGATGTTCATGTGGCGTCAGTCTCCGGAAGGCGGTAGCCCAGGCGTGAGAGCGACGCCGAGTTCTTGCGCCAGTTATGCAGCTCCTTCACCCACAGGTCGAGATAGACCGGCCCGCCGACCAGCGGTTCGATCTTGCTGCGCGCGGACCGCCCGATCTCCTTGATGCGGCTCCCGCCTGCCCCGATCAGGATCCGCTTCTGGCTGTCGCGCTCGACGTGCAGCACCGCTCGAATGTACACAGGGGAACTCGTTTCCCGATACTCCTCGATCTCGACGGCGATGCTGTAGGGTACCTCGTCCTCCAGTTGCTCGAGCACCGCCTCGCGCAGGAACTCCGAGACGAAGAACCGCATCTGCTGGGTCGAGACGTCCTCCGCATCGTACAGGAAGGGACTCTCCGGCAGGCGCGAGCGGATCGCGGCCAGGAGGGACTCGATCCCCTCCCCCTGTCCGCCGGCGATCAAGAGGGCCTCCGGATAGCGCGCGGTCAGCTGGGCGCGCTGCGGGTCGGAGAGTCGATCGGCCTTGTTGAGCACGAGCAGGATGGGCGCCTTCGGCGCGGCGGGCAGTTGCGCGAGCGCGGTGAGGTCGGCTGGCGTGTCGTCGGCCGCGTCGACGAGGTGGACGATGACGTCCGCATCGGCGATCGCCTTCTGCGCGGCGTGCTGCATGGCGCGGTGCAGCGCGTAGCGCGGCTCGAGCAGTCCCGGCGTGTCGAAGAGGACGATCTGCGAGGTCTCGTTGGAGAGGATGCCGACGACGCGATCGCGGGTGGACTGGGGCTTGGGCGAGACGATGGCGAGTCGTTCACCGACGAGTCGATTGAGGAGTGTCGACTTGCCGGCGTTCGGTTTCCCGACGATGGTGACGAAACCGGCCTTGGTCATGCTGAAGGATAGGGGGATCGAGGCGATGGGCAAACGAGAAGGCCCCAGCCGAGTGAACGACTGGGGCCTTCAGGGGGTGCCGGCGACGGCCTACTCTCCCGCGTCCTCTCGGACGGAGTACCATCGGCGCTGTAGGGCTTAACGA
>JALHRF010000310.1 GCA_022841545.1 Bauldia sp.
TGGCCCGACATAGGCGGCGCGGTGCCCGGCGGATTCTCCGCGTCGGCGACATCGGTCGAGCAGGAGGGCCTGCGCCTGCCGCCGGTCAGACTGTTCAAGAAGGGCGTGCTGGACCGAGAGATCTACGCGATCATCTCCTCCAACATCCGCATCGCCGACCAGCGCATCGGCGACATCAAGGCGCAGGCGGCGGCGCTGCATGTCGGCCAGGACCGGCTCGCCCGCATCCTCGACCGCTATGGCGACGACACGGTGAGCGAGGCGATCGCCGAGCTGCGCCGCAGAGCCGCGGCACAGATGCGCGCGCACATCGCCGCGATTCCCGACGGGACCTATCGCTCGACCGCGACCGTCGATTCCGACGGCGTCGTCGACCGGCCGCTGACCATCTCGCTGTCGATTGCCAAGGCGGGCGAGGAACTCACCTTCGACTTCGATGGCTCGAGCCCGCCCTGCATCGGCCCGATGAACAGCGTGCTCGCCACCACGCTGTCGTCGGTCTATCTCGCCATGCGCCACATCTTTCCCGACGTGCCGATCTCGGCCGGCGCCTTCGAGCCGCTCATCGTCCGCCGCCCAGCCGGCACCTTCCTCGATGCCGCCTATCCGCGTCCGGTGTCGGGCTGCGCCGCCGAGGTTTCGCAACGCATCGCCGAGGCGGTGTTCGCCGCCATGGTCCAGGCGCTGCCGGACCGCGTGACCGCGGCGCCGGCTGGCTCCAGCGGAAATTTTGCACTTGGCGGCTCGGACCCGGCGCGCGGGCGCGACTACGTGATGTACCAGATCTCCGGCGGCGGCTATGGCGGCCATGCCGGCGGCGACGGGCTCAGCAACGGCTGCTCGACCATCGGCATTTCCAAATCGCCCCCGGTCGAGATCATGGAGCAGACCTATCCGGTCCTCTACCGCCACTATGCCCTGCGTGAAGGGTCCGGGGGTGCGGGAGAACATCGCGGCGGCTTCGGCCTCGCCTACGAGGTCGAACTGCTGCGCGGCGAGGCGCGTGCCTCCTTCGTGATGGACCATGGCCGCGTCGGACCCCAAGGGGCGCTTGGTGGGCAGGACGGGGCGGTCAACACGGTCACGGTGTTCCGCGACGGCGTCGCGCATGTGCCGCCGCATCTTTCCAAGGAACAGGACATCCCGCTGAAGGCCGGCGACCGCGTGCGCGTCAGCACGCCGGGCGGCGGCGGCTATGGCGACCCCGCCAAGCGCGACCGGGCGCTGGTGGAGCACGACGTGGGCATGGGGCATTATACGAGGGAGCAGGCCGAGGAACTGTTTGGGACTTATCTGTGAGCATTGATCGTGGGCGAGGAATGGGTCCCGGACATCGCCACCTCGCTTCGCTCGGAGTCGATTCCGGGATGACGCCGGGTGTAAGCCGTTGCGCAACTTTCAGGCGTCATCCCGGAAGTCCTGCGGAACGCAGTGAAGCGGGGCTGTCCGGGACCCATTCCGTGACCGTCTCCACCCAACCGCCTCGATGATTCTCGCGCGGCCGGCCAGCCAGACGTCAGTACCGGCCATTGGCGAGGAATGGGTCCCGGATATCGCCACCTCGCTTCGCTCGGAGTCGATTCCGGGATGACGCCCCCTTTTTCGACCCACATATTCAAACTTGCTACGCAATCTTCGACAGCAGCCGCGTCAGCGTCTCGGCCTCCTTCGCCGACAGCGGCGACAGCGTTTCGGCTGTAATCTTCCGGGCGAGCGGGATCAGCGCCTCCACCGCCTGGCGGCCTTCGTCCGTCAGGCTCACCATCAGCCGCCGCTTGTCGCCGTCGTGCTTGCCGAGATCGACGAAGCCGCGCAGCTTCAGGCGGTCGATGACGCCCTTCACGGTTGCCGCGTCCATGGCGATCAGCGTGCCGAGCTGGTTCTGCGATGTTTCGCCGACATCGCGCAGCTTGGCGAGTGCCGCGAATTGCGGCGGCGTGAGGTCGCCGATATGGGCGGCAAAGATCGCGACATGGCGCTGGTGGGCGCGCCGCAGGATGTAGCCCACCTGTTCCTGCAGCACGTAGTTTGCCGGCGCAGGATCTCGCGCAGACTCCTGAGCGACAGGGTCGGGGTTCACCGCAGCCCGTCCCACTTGGTGATCCCGTCTGCCGCGAGACCGCCCATGCGGTGGTGGATGCGCGGACCGATGGTCATCACCAGGCAGAACAGCATCTCGTCGGGCTTCGGCCCGTCGGGCATGCCAACCTCCATCGCGTCGAAATGGCTGCGGACATAGGCGGCGTTGATGTGGCCGACGGGCACGTCGAGATGCGCGCCGATCCCACCGAGCTTCTTGGCCGACGGCACGATCGCCTTGGCGTCGCCGAGCCGCTCGCGCATGGCGTAGCCGCCCGGCACATGCCACAGCGCGCCGTGCTCGAGTTCGCCATTGGCGCCGACGATGATCCCCTTGCCGTAGCCGTCGATCAGCTTCGGATCGCCTCCGAGTGCCGCGATCAGCCTGTCGGCCATCATCAGGCCGAGCGGCTTCAGGTCTTCCATCGCGCTTTCCAGTTCGGCCACGTAGCGGCCGGCAAAGGGGTTGCCCACGACTGCCATGACGGCGCCCCGCAACCGGGGCCTCTCCGGCGCCGGGCCGCCATCGTGATGGATTTCCTCGACGAGGGTGGCGATCTTGCGGATCGGGAAGTCAGGCATGGTGGGTCTCCTTCGTGAGGGCGGTGCGGGTGGCGGTTCTTGCTCTGGCGAAGTTGCGATCCTTCGCACCCCCCTCTGGCCTGCCGGCCATCTCCCCCTCAAGGGGGGAGATTTCGCACTCCGGCGAACTATCAAAAAACCCCCCCAGAGGGTG
>JALHRF010000311.1 GCA_022841545.1 Bauldia sp.
CCACGACGTTCCTCCCTCACGGCACAGACCGGAATGCCTGCGCCCAATTTTCTTATTTGCAGAATTTTTATTCCACTCACTTGAAGAGTGTCAAGCTTCGGTTGGGTGAGCTTCTGACTGCTATTCTGGGCCATTGTCGTGCGAGCCCGGCGCGGGCATAGAAGTCTCTGTTTCTTGGGAGGATGGCAGAATGGCTGAACCGGTACGCGTCGCGATCGTCGGCTGCGGCTTCTTCGCGCGCAATCATCTCTTCTCGTGGAAGGACCTCGCCGCGGACGGCGTCGAACTCGTCGCGGTCTGCGACATCGATCCGGCCAAGGCGAAGGCGGCCGCGGAAGAGTTCGGCGTCCCGCATTGGTACGGGAACGTCGACGAGATGCTCGACAAGGAAGAGATCGACCTCATCGACATCATCACCCGAATGGATACCCACCGGATGATGGTCGAGAAGACGGTCGGACGCGGCATCGCCACCATCGTCCAGAAGCCGTTCGCGCCGACCTGGGACGATGCGGTCGCCATGACGCGGATGGCGGAGAAGGCCGGCGTCTGGCTCGCCGTCCACGAGAATTTCCGCTTCCAGACGCCGCTCCTCAAGGCTGCCGC
Source organism: Bauldia sp. (assembly GCA_022841545.1). Taxonomy (GTDB): domain Bacteria; phylum Pseudomonadota; class Alphaproteobacteria; order Rhizobiales; family Kaistiaceae; genus Bauldia. The sequence goes on from JALHRF010000311.1 coordinate 607, forward strand.
GACGGTCGGGAGCGGCATCATCGGCGCGCCGACCTGGGGCCGCATCAGCTTCCGCACCGGCTTCGACGTCTACAGGACCCAGCCCTATTTCCACAACGAGGAAAGGCTGATCATCCTCGACCTCGGCGTTCACACCCTCGACATGGCGCGGGTGATGATCGGCGAGGTCGAGCACGTCTATGCCGAGATCCAGACCCGCAACCCGAAGAACCGCGGCGAGGACACCGCGACGGTAACGCTCCGCCACGTTTCAGGTGCCGTGTCCGTGGTCGACTTCTCCTACGACAGCCGCAAGCAGCCCGACTTCTTCCCCGAGACGCTGATGGAGATCGAGGGACCGAATGGCGCCATCGTCGTCGAGCCCGGCCTGACCATGCGGGTCAATGTCGGCGATCAGATCCGCGAGGAGGACATCGGTGCGCCGCTCCTCCACTGGACGGCAAAACCCTGGCACGTTGCGCAGGAATCGGTGCTCACCACCTGCCGCCACCTGCTCGAAGCTTACAAGGCGGGGAGGCCGGCCGACATCAGCGCCGTCGACAACCTCAAGACTTTTGCGATCGCCGAGGCTGCCTACGAGTCAGCGGCCACCGGGCGGGCGGTGAAGCCGAAGACATACGGCTAGGTCGGCGGCCGGGTAAGGACTGTCACCGACAGTGCCGCCCGGGCCACCTTTCCTGACGGGAGAGGTGGGCCGGCGTCGATGTCCGCAAGAGCAACAAGGCCGAACTCACCTCAGCCGCGTCGGTATCCTGAACTTGCCGTTCTCGAAGAACATCGCCTGCATGAAGGTCTTCGCTCCGGCCGGGTCGGGCGGCACCGTGCCGGGGTCGACGCCGGCGATCCGCGCCGCGTTCCGGAGCGTGAATTCGGCGATCTGCGACAGCCGTTCGTTCCCGCCGGTTTTCGGCGAATAGGCCTGGACCGTGAGCTCCGGGCGGTCGGTGCGCGGCTCCGCGCGGTTGAAGGCGGAGGCGAGGCTCGGCGCGATCGCGTCGCGGCGGGTGAGGGGAGGGCCGAGATCGAACTGGTCCCGCATCGTCCGAAGCACCGAGCAGTTGTGGAAGGTGTCGCGGATCACCGTCTCGCGCTCCGTATAGGCGGACACCACGATCGTCGGCACGCGAAGCCCGAGCCGGTCGAAGCCGAAGCCGAGGGCGCCCTTCGCATCGTCGGGCGGCTCGATCGAAGGCGGCGGCACGTGGTCGTAGCAGCCGCCGTGCTCGTCGAAGCAGATGACCAGCGCCGTCTCCTCCCAGGCGGGCGAGTTGCGGATTGCCGTGTAGGCGGCGGCGAGGAACTCCTCCGCGGCGCGGATGTCCTCCGGCGGATGATAGTCGGTCAGCGGCGGGTGCTGCATGTTCGGCTCGAGCCAGGCGAAGGCCGGCAGGTCTCCCGACTTCGCGTCGGCAAGGAAATCCTCGAGCGTCGCGAGGTGCTCCGCCCACTCGACCGGATGGTTGAGCCCGCCAAGATTGATGACGCATTCGGGGACGATCTGGGTCTTGCGGTCGTAATAGACCTTCCACGGCACGCCCTTCTCGACAAACAGGTCGAAGAGCGACTTCGCCGTCTCGCCCCAGGCGTAGTTGTATTCGAGCTCGTTATCGAGGCGGCCCTGGCTGGTGCCGGTGAAGAAGAAGGCGCGGTTCGGCATGGTGCAGGTCGGCACCTCGCAGAACCAGCGGGTGAAGACGGCATAGTCCTGCGCCAGCGTGTTGATCACCGGTGCCGTGTCCGGCGTGTACATCGCGGCGATCGGCTGCATCTCCTCCGCGGTGGGCTCTCGTCCCACCCACCAGCGGAAGTTCCAGTAGTAGTCGAGGGCGAAGCCGTCCATCGTCGGCACGCCCGGATTTTCGGGCAGGTTGTAGGGCGGCGCCATGAAGTTCGGGAAGGCGGGGTAGGCGGCCTTGCCGCCGTTGCTCGCCGGGATGTAGCGGTTCCAGAGCTGGACGTTGACGTTGGCCCAGGCCTCGCCGGGGTCGGGGTCCGGGCTCCAGAAATGCGTCGCCGGGTGCAGGGTCACGCTGCCCCCGGGATAGGCGAGGGCGGTCTTGCGGTCGCGGATGCCATCTTCGGCGGGGATGTGCGGCAGATGC
>JALHRF010000312.1 GCA_022841545.1 Bauldia sp.
ACCGATCAATTCGAGACCGCTGACGCGATCCCTCATTACGACGAGCTCGCGGCCGAGCGGGACGAAGGGAATTTGGGGATGAGGCCCGAAGCTGCCTTCGCTGGCCAGCGCGACGTTGACATCGGGCGCGGCCGCGAATGCTGCGGCGATCTTAGCCCGCGCCGCATCGAGTTGCGAACCGGTTCGTTCGACGTCACGACTGAAGGTGCCAAAGCGGTCGGTGTCGACATTCGTCGTCGCGGCGACCCGCAATCCCAGTGCCCGCTCCAGGAGGGGTGCGATTACCCGCTCCTTGCCGTGCATCGTCGCGAGGACGGCGTCCGTGCGCTCGTAGGGTCGTGGCGCGCTGGTCATCGCTAGAAATACCCCTCGCGCTTCTTCTGCTCGAGCGAGCCGCCATCCTCGCCGTCGCTGATCCGGCCCTGACGTTCGGAGCCCGAGGCCGCCAAGGTTTCCTGGACGACGGAGGGGAGGTCGGTCGCCTCGGACGCGATCGCCGCGGTGACCGGCCAACAGCCTAGCGTTCGGAAGCGCACGGCCCTTGTTTCGACGGTCTCCCCTGTCCGGAGCGGCATGCGGGATTCTTCGTCGATGACGATCAAACCCCCGCCCCGCTCAACCACCGGCCTCGGAGCCGCGAAGTAGAGCGGGGCGAGCGCGATGTCGTGGGCAAGCGCGTAGGTCCAGACGTCGGTTTCGGTCCAGTTCGACACCGGGAACACCCGCGCCGACTGGTCTTTGCCAAGACGGGCATTATAGAGGCTCCAGAGCTCGGGGCGCTGTTGGCGCGGATCCCAAGCGTGGCCAGCAGAGCGGACCGAGAAGATCCGCTCCTTCGCCCGCGACTTCTCCTCGTCGCGGCGGGCGCCGCCGAAGACGATGTCATAGCCGCCTTGGTCGAGCGCGTCCTTGAGCGGTTCGGTCCGCATCGCCAGCGTGTAGCGGTCGCCATGGTCGAAGGGATTGAGGCCGGCCGCTCGCCCCTCCTCATTGGCATGGACGATGAGCTCGAACCCATGCTCGCGCGCAAACGCGTCGCGGAAGTCGAGGAGCGACCGGAACTCCCAGGTGGAGTCGATATGGAGCAGCGGGAACGGCGGGCGGCCCGGAAAGAAGGCGCGCAGCGCGAGATGCGCCAGCACCGTCGAGTCCTTGCCCGCCGAGAACAGCATCACCGGCTTGCGTCCTTCGGCGACCGCTTCTCGTAGGATATGGATCGCTTCGGATTCCAGTCGCGCGAGATGGGAGAGCCGGGCGGTCACGTCGCGGCCTCCCATCTCAAATCGCCGGCATAGCGGCGGATTGTCCACCCCTCGTCCCCGAGACGGAACAGGTGGACCCAGCCGTTGTCGATAAGTTGCCGGACGCTGGCGTGCGCTTCGATGACACGGTTCAGCGCGTCCTCGGGCGCCTCGATGAAGACGGTGAGCCGCAGCGGCTCGTGGACGAAGCGTGTCCCGTCATGCACCGACTGCCAAGGCAGCCCGACCTTCAGATCGCCGGTATTGCCTTCGAGGACGCCGAGCTGGCCGACGACGTTGTGGAGCAGCTTGTTGCCGCTGCCAAAGGCGCGGTTGTTCACGGTCGAGGCGTAATATTGCAGGTTAATCCAGCTCGCGACGACCATGGGGGCAGTCATGATGAGTTCGAGCACGCTGAACCCGGCGTCCTTCTGCCAGTCGTAATCGTGCAGGAAGGCGCGGCCGGCGAGGTCGAGCCCGCGCGTGCGCTCGCGCGGCGCGGCGATGAAGGCGGCATTTCCTGCCAGGCCCCATTCGGGACGCACCTGCGCCCAGTCGCGGCTGCGCGCCCTTACCGCGCGATCGACATCCTCGCTCTTGCCGATGCCGAGCAGCTGTGCCCGCTCATCGCGGGCGAGCGAGGAGGCCTTGGCGAGCGCTTCGCGCAGCCGCGCGAGATCGCCGGCATGCGACGCCGGCAGCCGATCGGCATCGAAGATGCGCACCTCGTCGGTCGTGGTGTCGTGCAGGCAGCCGATGAACCAGCTGTCCTTCGGGATGTCGATGCCCTTGGCGGCCAGCCCCACCCGGACGCCGGGATCGTTGAGGATGGCGGCGGCGATCCGCGCGTTCGCCTCGCCCGTGTGCCCGCCACACGCTCCGCAATCCAGCCCCGAAGCATGGGGATTGTTGACGGTCGTGCTGCCGTGTCCCGTCAGCAGGACCAGCCGCGCGAAGTCTTGGGTCATCGACATCGCCCGCAGCACCGCCTCGGCCATGGCGACGCGCTGCCCGTCGTCGAAGCCGGTGACCCGACCGCCCACCGCGCCCGGTTCGAGCCGCGGTCCGATGCGGCCGATCACACCCTTGTCGAGGCCATCGGTATTGGGGTCGCTGACCGTCCGCGTCAGGCGCGCGCTGTCGCCGACGAGCTTGGCGGCGAACAACAACCCCACCGTCTCGACATATGTGAACGACGACACCGCCGAGAGCTTGAACGCCTTCCACGCCTTCGCCGCGCGGCGGCGCAGCAGGCGGAGGTTCATGATCTCCGCCTCCTCGGCTTCCGACGCGTCGGCGACTGCCTCGCACACCACGAAGGCGGGCTTCAACAGCACCGGGCATTGCGCCCCACCGGTCTCGCGGCCGATCGGCACATATTCGATCGGGAAGCCGAAGAAGCCAGCGAACCCGATCGTCTCGGCGTCGGGGCAGACGGTCTCGAGCGCGCGTCGATAGACTTC
>JALHRF010000313.1 GCA_022841545.1 Bauldia sp.
CCTCGATCGGGTTTCTGGGGCGTTTCGGCCGGTCGGAGGATTTGCGCGCGCTCGACGCCGCGCTGCGCATCTTCGATCTGCATCCGGCGCGCGTGCCCGAAGGCGCCAAGCTCGCCATCGCCAACCTGATGAAGGACGCCGATCCGTCCGGCGATCCGCCGGAGGAAGCCTATCCCTTCGTCGCGCATCTCGTCGCCTACTGCGCGCTCGGGCGCGACGTGTTCGCCGAGGCCAATGGCGAGGAGCCGGCGGCCAATGCCGAAGCGCGGATCGAGGCGGCGCTGGAGAACCCGGACAGCTTCGACGCGCAGCTGGTGCTGCTCACCATCCATGCCAAGCTGATCCATCCGGCGACGGTGGAGCGGTATGGGTTGCATGCGGAGTAGGGCAGTAGGGGAGTATAGGGGAGTAGGGGAGTAGGGGAGTAGGGGAGTAGGGGAGTAGGGGAGTAGGGAGTAGGGATCATCCGCCCGGCACTGCCGTCATCCCCGCGCTTGTCCCGAGGATCTGCGACTTTGACTGTGGGAAGGTGCGCTTGCGCGAAGCCGGCAACGCAGTGGATCCTCGGGACAGGCCCGAGGATGACGGCAGGGTCGAGGGAGCCCGGCGCGCAGGCGAACTCTACATCGTCTCGTCGCGCTTTTCCTGCAGGTTGACCACGACGCGGCGGTTCTGGACGCGGCACTCGTTTTCGGTGCGGGTGCAGACGGGGCGGTCCTTGCCGTAGCCCTTGGCCCAGAGCCGGTTGGGCGCGATGCCGCCGGCGACGAGATAGCTCATCACCGCGTCGGCGCGCTTCTGCGACAGCGACACCATGGCGGCGTCGCCGCCCGGATCGTCGGCAAAGCCCTGCATCTTGGCGAACCACTGGGGATAGCGGTTCAGGAAGGCGATCTGGTTGTCGAGCGTCGCCCTGGCGACCGAGTCGAGCGTGGCCGAGCCGGAGGTGAAGAAGATGCGGCGGCCGACATTGAGGATGAAGTCCTGCTCGGAGCCGGGCTTGACGTTCTCGAAGCCGGCGGCCGGGTCGTTGGTCTCGCCGATCGTGTTGGGATTGATGCCGGACGCGACTTCGCCGCTGCCCGTGGTGGAGCAGGCGGCGAGCGCCGTCAGGCCGGCGCAAACCAGGATGCCGCGCGCGAGCGCGGCAGTCGAACCCCCCATGATGATCCTCATTGTACGGCCGTCGCGTCTGTGTCGGGCAGCGCCTTGGATTTTTCCGCCTGGTCGGCGATGTGCCGGAGGACCTGGACCGCGGTGCCGATCGGGCAGCGCTGGTAGAGGTCGATGGCGTCCTCGTTGAACATGCGGATGCACCCCGACGAGGCATCGGTGCCGATGCTCCAGGGCTGGATCGTTCCATGGAAGCGATAGCCGGTATCGGCGCCGTCGCGATGCAGATAGAGGGCGCGGGGCCCAAGCGGATTCTTTGGCGAGCCGCCCTCGACGAACTTGGGCAATTCCGGGTTGCGCTTCAGCATCTCGGGCGGCGGGGTCCATTTCGGCCACAGCGCCTTGCGGTCGATCGAGGAGCGGCCGAACCACTGGAAACCTTCCTTGCCGACGCCGACGCCGTAGCGGATCGCCGTCTGGTTTTCCATGATGAGGTAGAGGAAGTGGTTTCGGGTATCGACGACCACCGTGCCTTCCGGCTCGGAGCTCTTGTACTTGACGACCTGGCGGTGCCACTTCTTGTCGATCTTGGCGAAATTGGTGGCCTTGAACGTCACGCCATTATCGGTCCGGGTGCCGGCGAAATAGGACGAGGCCTGCGCGAAGGCCGGCACGACGCCTGCGCCAGATGCCATGGCGGCAAGGCCGCCCAGAACGACGTCACGCCTGGTGAGGTTCATCAGCTCAACTACCCCCGTGGAAAGACCGATGCACTGACATTACTCAAGGTCGGGCGCGGTTGAAACGGAAATCGTTGCCTGCATGTGGTTCGGCGCGCCGAAGCCCGCGCGAATATTCGGGCCTGTTGTCGCCGGGCATCAGCGCGGCACTGCCGGAGGTCACCAAGCCTTTACTGGACCGGGCAGGCGCGCGCCCTATTCTCGCAGATCCGAGGAGCAAGGAGGAGACCGACATGGACAGACCGGCCATTACCCAGGCGATGATCGACGCCTACGACGAATACACGCATCTGACGCTCGACCGCCGCGGCTTCATGGAGAAGCTCACCAAGCTGGCGGGCACGGGCGCGGCGGCCGCCATGATCGCGCCGATGCTGGCGGCAAGTTCCGCGCAGGCGGCGATCGTTGCCGAGGACGATGCGCGGGTGACGGCTGAGGACATCACCTGGGCGGGCGCCAGCGGCGAGATGAAGGGCTATCTGGCGCGGCCGGCGGGCGAGACCGGAAAGCTGCCCGCCGTCATCGTGATCCACGAAAACCGGGGCCTCAACCCGCATACGCGCGACGTGGCGCGGCGCATGGCGCTGGAGGGCTTTGTCGTGCTGGCGCCCGACTATCTTTCGCCCTCCGGCGGGACACCCGCCGACGAGGATCAGGCGCGCGAGATGATTGGCAAGCTCGACCCGGCGCAGACGATCGCCAACGGCGTCGCCACCGTCGCCTTCCTCGCCGCGCATGAGGCCGGCAACGGCAAGGTGGGCGCGGTCGGCTTCTGCTGGGGCGGCGGCGCGGTGAACGACCTCGCGGTGAACGCGCCCGACCTCGATGCCGGCGTCGCCTATTACGGGCG
>JALHRF010000314.1 GCA_022841545.1 Bauldia sp.
CGAGACCGTGCCGGCCGTGAAGTGCATGAAAGCCGAAGTAGGCCGTCAGGCAACAGCAAACGAGCAAAACTGGGGATCGCCGCTGCACCGACATGAGACCAACTCGACGAGACTACGCAAAACCTAATGTCGCCTTGACGCATGAACCGGGCGACGAGCGCTATCCTACGGGCCGTCGGTAAAATCGCTGTAAAGGACCGGTCTGTTCTCGATCAAATTCGCAGAAGGCATCAGAGCACCAGATCGGCTCCCGGATCGTGGCGGAGCAAGCGGACGGACACCGGCACATCCAGCGCCAGCCTCTCGCGCAACCACGCGTCCGCGGCCGGAACAGGCAAGCCCTTGCGGAGGACGAAGCCGTTGAGAGCCTCGCCGAGCGTCGTGGGTTGCATAGCCTTGCCGACGGATTCGGTCATCCAGCCCTGGCAATAGACCGGCACGTCTCCGAAGCGGCTCAGGAAGGCGAGCCCGCTCTTGTAATCGCCCTCGACGTAGATCGAGATCTCTTGCGCCCGGAACTTCCCGAGACGCGTCGTTATCTCATAGAAGACGTCTCGAAAGGTGACGGGGCATGCCGCGAGCCGATGCACGTCGTGGTTCTCGGAGTAGACCGTCATCGGCCGGAGCCCATGCGACGGGGTCCGCTGCATCACCATGAAGGTGGCGTCGGCCTCGTCCAGCTCCGGACTTCCGTAATACAGCCATTCCGCGACGCCGCCGGTGTGGATATTCCGCTGGATCGCGCCCGATCGAGGCTGGTCGGCATGTGGCCCCGGGCCCAGCAGGAAGCTCGATTGCGATAGCGGGCTGGTCTTCCAATCCTTCCCGCCGTTCATCCAGAGCTTCAATTTCCGCAGCATTCAGGATCTCCGACACATCCAGCGTGCCGATTATCCGTCCTGAACAGGCCCCGTTCAAGCCCCGGCGGAAGCTCTTAGAATTCCCCGTCCCGCAAAAACGGCGATCGAGCCGAGCTCCTCCTCGATGCGGATCAGCTGGTTGTATTTCGCGAGCCGATCCGACCGTGACAGCGAACCCGTTTTGATCTGACCGCAGTTGGTTGCAACAGCAAGGTCGGCGATGGTCGCGTCCTCGGTCTCGCCCGACCGGTGCGACATGACGGCCGTATAGCCCGCCCGGTGCGCCATATCGACGGCGGCCAGCGTCTCCGTCAGTGAGCCGATCTGGTTGACCTTGACCAGGATCGAGTTGGCGGTCGCCTCGCGGATGCCGCGCTCGAGCCGCTTCGTGTTGGTGACGAACAAATCGTCGCCGACAAGCTGGCACCGACTGCCCACGAGATCGGTGAGGGCCTTCCAGCCGATCCAATCGTCCTCGGACATGCCGTCTTCGATGGAGACGATCGGGTAGCGCTGGACGAGGTCGGCGAGATATCTGGCCATCCCCTCGGGGTCGAGTGTTTTGCCTTCGCCCTCCATGGCGTACTTGCCGTCCTTGAAGAACTCGGTCGCCGCGCAATCGAGCGCCAGCATGACGTCGTCGCCGGGCTTGTAGCCGGCCTTCTCGATCGACGTCATGATGAAGCCCAGCGCCTCGTCGGCAGACTTCAGGTTCGGCGCGAAGCCGCCCTCGTCGCCGACGTTGGTCGCGTGGCCCGCAGCTGCGAGCCCCTTCTTCAGGGTGTTGAAGATCTCGGAGCCCATCCGGATCGCGTCGCGGCACGTGGCAGCGCCGACCGGCATGATCATGAATTCCTGGATGTCGATCGGATTGTCGGCGTGCGCGCCACCATTGACGATGTTCATCATAGGCACCGGCAGGACGTGGGCCTGTGTGCCGCCGATGTAGCGGTAGAGCGGCAAGCCGCGGGCAGCAGCGGCCGCCTTGGCCGTCGCCAGCGAGACGCCGAGGATGGCGTTGGCGCCGAGACGGGCCTTGTTCGGCGTACCGTCGAGCTGGATCAGCGTGGCATCGACGGCCCGCTGGTCCTCGGCATCCATGCCGGCGAGCGTATCGAAGATCTCGCCGTTAACGGCGGCGACGGCTTTGGTCACGCCCTTGCCGAGGTAGCGGCTGGCATCGCCATCGCGCAGCTCGACCGCCTCGTGCGCGCCCGTCGAGGCGCCCGAGGGCACGCCGGCCCGGCCGCGCGAGCCGTCCTCGAGCACGACATCGACCTCGACCGTCGGATTGCCGCGAGAATCGAGGATTTCGCGGCCCTGGATGTCGACGATGGCGGTCATGTGGCTTTGCTCCGGTTGCCCTGCGTTGCCGCGCGTTCTAGCCGAGCGAGCCCACGGGCGAAAGCACCCCACCGCATGGAATGGTTGATAGATAGGCCCCGGCGTGCAGTTCCCTCGCCCAGAAGGGGCGCGTGGTCAAATCTTGTCGAGAAGCCATGGTCCCGTCCGCCATGATACGCGAGGGCCTTCCGGCCCTCACGCTCGCCGACCACTGCCAAAGCCATGGTCCTAGACGCGGCTCACCCCGCCATGGCTTGCGCGTTGGGCCCGCGCAGGCGCTTCATCATCAGTTTGTTGAGGGCTGCGACGTAGGCGCGGGCGGAGGCGACCATGGTGTCGGTGTCGGCGCCGCGGCCGGTCACCTCCTTGCCGTTCTCCTCGAGCCGGACCATCACCTCGGCTTGCGCGTCGGTACCTTCGGTCACGGCCGAGACCTGATACAG
>JALHRF010000315.1 GCA_022841545.1 Bauldia sp.
GTGCTGCCGACCCTGCCGATGGTCGCCGCTCTCTCGGCCAACCATCTCGCTGCGCTGCTGCTTCCGCCGACAGTGCGCCGTCTCTATATCGCGCGCGACGCCGATCCGGCCGGCGATGCCGCGATGGCCAGCCTGTCCAACCGCGCCGAGGCCGCCGGAATCGAGGTGGGGAGCCTGTTGCCCTGCTTCGACGACTTCAACGAGGATCTCCGCCGCCTGGGAGCGGAAAGGCTCCGAGCATCCGTGTGCCGGCAGCTCGCCCCGCAGGATGCGGTTCGCTGCCTGGCCTTGGCGACAGCCGCGACGGGATGAGCAAGGGCACAGCGAATCGCTTCCTGGCCGGTCGCTCTGTTGCCCTTCGGACCGGACGAGAGCGCGCCCCGGCCTTCTAGAGGGGCGATCGGACGGCAGGCCGCCCGGTTCCGCAACGGCGGTCCTTCGGCTTTCTTCCCCTGCCGGCTGAAGCCGGCATTCCTCGCGAGGCAAGAAAGCCTCGGCCCGCCGTCCTCCGCTCTGCTCCGGCCGCAAGCGCGGTGCGGGACCGTTCCGCCCGCCGTCTATCGACGCCCACGAAGGCCGCGATGGGCGCGGCCGATCCGACAAAGGACATCACCATGACGACCGACCGCGACGATCCTGAATTCGAGCCCGTGCACGCCTCATCCCCGACCGATCACGTCCTCACCGAGCTGCAGCTCTACGGTCATCGTCCCTTCCAGGACGAGCCCGACCCCCGGCCGTTGCCGGACACTCAAAGCATCACCGGCGCCGTCGTCGACATCTTCGATGCGTTCGTCTCGACGCTCACCGACACCCGTCTCGAGCCCGACCTCGAGGAGCTGCTGTGGTCGGCCGTCAACCTGTTCCATCGCGCCACCCAACGCATAGAGCGTGAGCTCGACGCCAACGAGCAGGCGCAGCGCCGGAGCCAGAAGGAGCAGAACGGCTCGGAGGTGCGCTCGGTCGAGCTGGAGCGTCTCGTCGCCGAAGGCTTGACCCTGATCGAGCGCCGCAATGCCCTAGAACTCTTCCGCGACCAGGCCGCCGATCGCTTCGAGGTCCACACCGGCTCGGCCTGGCGGCCGCGCACCGGGTCGATGGTCAACCACCGGGCGCTCACCGCGGCGATGATCGACAGCCGGGACTTCCTGGCCGCCCGCCGCCGGGCCGAGACCGAACTGCTGGTGCCAGCCGGTCCGAAGATCGCCTTCACCGGCGGGATGGACTTCAACGACCATCGGCTGATCTGGGGCACGCTGGACAAGGTCCGTGCCAAGCACCCCGACATGGTCCTGCTGCATGGTGGCTCGCCGACCGGTGCCGAGCGGATCGCCGCCCGCTGGGCCGACGACCGCAAGGTGGCTCACATCCCCTTCAAGCCGGACTGGACCCGTCACGCCAAGGCCGCGCCGTTCAAGCGCAACGACCAGATCCTCGAGATCCTGCCGATTGGCGTCATCGTCTTCCCGGGCTCGGGCATCCAGGAGAACCTCGCCGACAAGGCCCGCAAGCTCGGCATCCCGGTCTGGCGCTTCGGTTCGGGCGGCGCATAAGCGCCGCCTTTTGGCCAACTTCACGTTCGACAGTGGCTAGATCGCGCCATGGTGGTGGTGGAAGGCGCAGCCGTTCGACTCTTGTCACGGAGATCCACCATGCTTGCCATCGTTCTCGGCGTCTTCGGCCTCGGCTTCTTCTGCTGGCTCCTGTTCACGCTCGCCATCTATGCGCTTCCCTTCCTTGCCGGACTGATCGCGGGCCTCGCTGCCTTTGACAGCGGGGCAGGAGTCGTCGGAGCGCTCATCGTGGGACTTGTGATCGGCGGCGCGACCTTGGCGCTTGGGCAGATTGCCTTTGCCGCCACCCGCACGCCGCAGATCCGGGCCGTCATCGGCCTGCTCTATGCGGTGCCGGCAACGGTCGCTGGCTATCAAGTGTCGTTTGCGCTGGCCGGCATCGGCATGTCCACCGGCGGGTGGCAGATGGCATTCGCCGTTGTCGGTGCTGTTCTCTCCGGCTTCACGGCCTTCTCGCGAATGACGCTGTTTGTGCCGCCGTCGGACGGACAGGGTCTCGGAGGAGCCCCAACTCACTCGCCGGTTGGATGGCGGCCACACGACCAGAGACGGCGACGCTCTCGGCATTCCTCATCGTCGAGATTGGCGAAAGTTGGGCGATGAATGCTCGTTGCGACGCGCGAGCGTGAACGCGGCCCTCGTTAGCGCTTCGATGAGCCTCGTGTATTCGGTGCAGCCGACAGATGCTGTGGCGGGTTCATCGTCTACGTCGGGTTGGCTTGGGACAACGCCGTCCTTTTTCTACGCCACGGCCGCCTTCTCTTCGCCCGGTATGCCGGACCTCTTGTGCAGGACCCTTCAGGTTAGCCACGACTTCTCCCGAGGATGCTGTTCGGCGTACGACCCACGGCCTCTCCTTGGCTTGATCTAGCCGTAGGACGGCTGCGCCTCGATCGCCTGAGCCGCAACGGCGGCGGAGCGACTTTCTTCCCCTGGGCTTCGCCCATTCCTCGCGAGGCAAGAAAGTCGCTCCGCCGCCATCCTCCGCTGTGCTCCGGCCCGCGAGCGGGTGC
>JALHRF010000316.1 GCA_022841545.1 Bauldia sp.
AAAGTCCGCGCCATGACCGATCCCACCCGCGAAATCCGCTTTCAGGTGATGTGGAACCGTCTGATCTCGGTGGTCGAGGAACAGGCGATGACCCTCCTCCGCACCGCCTTTTCCACCTCGGTCCGCGAGGCGGGCGACCTTTCCGCCGGCGTGTTCGACCCATCTGGCCGGATGCTCGCCCAGGCTGTCACCGGCACCCCCGGCCACGTCAACACGATGGCCGAGGCGGTCCTTCACTTCATCACAGAAATCGGCCGGGCCAACATGTTTCCCGGCGACACCTATGTCACCAACGACCCGTGGAAAGGCACTGGCCACCTCCATGACATCACGATGGTCTCGCCGTCCTTCCTTGGCGACCGGCTCGTCGGATTCTTCGCCTGCACCGCCCATGTCGTCGATGTCGGTGGGCGCGGCTTCGGGGCCGATGGCAAATCGGTCTACGAGGAAGGCATCCAGATCCCGATCATGAAATTCGCAGAACGGGGCGCGGTCAACGACACACTGATCCGCCTTCTGCGCGCCAACGTCCGCGAACCGGACCAGGTGGTCGGCGATTTCTACTCCCTCGCTGCCTGCAACGATGTCGGCCACCGTCGCCTCGCCGCGATGATGCAGGAAATCGGCCTCGCTACCCTCGATGATCTGGGCGAGTTCATCTTCACCCGCACGCGCAGCGCCACGCTCGACCGCCTGCGCGCCCTGCCGCAAGGCACCTGGGACAACATCCTCGATACCGACGGCTACGACACGCCCGTCCGCCTCGCCGCCAGCGTCACCATTGCGGGCGATACTGTGAACGTCGATTTCGCCGGCTCCAGCCCGGTCTCGCCCAAGGGCATCAACGTGCCGATCATCTACACCAAGGCCTACGCCTCCTACGCGCTGAAATGCGTGATCGCGCCCGACATCCCGAACAACTGGGCCTCGCTCGAAGCCTTCACCATCGCCTCGCCGGAAAACATCCTGAACGCCCCGCGCCCCGCGCCCGTTTCTGTACGGCACGTCATCGGCCACCTCGTCCCCGACCTCGTCCTCGGCGCGCTTGCCAAGGCACTCCCCGGTCAGGTGCTGGCCGAAGGCGCGGCGGCGCTATGGAACATCCACATGTCCGTCCGCCCAGCACCCGGCCACACCGGCCGCCGCGCGGAAATCCTGATGTTCAACTCCGGTGGCATGGGTGCGCGGCCCAGCGCCGACGGCCTTTCCGCCACTGCCTTCCCCTCCGGCGTGATGACCATGCCGATCGAGGCCACCGAACACACCGGCCCCATCGTAATCTGGCGCAAGGAGCTTCGCCCTGACTCGGGCGGCGACGGCGAATACCGTGGCGGCCTCGGCCAGATCATCGAGATCGAGCCCCTCCCCGGTCACGAGTTCGACTTCTCCGCCATGTTCGACCGCGTCAACCACCCCGCCCGGGGCCGTGACGGGGGCCAACCCGGTGCCGCGGGGTCGGTGGACCTCGACGATGGCACCAAACTCAAACCCAAAGGCTGGCAGCACGTCCCCGCCGGCCGCCGTCTGATCCTCACCCTGCCCGGTGGCGGCGGCTTTGGCGATCCCGCCCGCCGCGACCCCGACGCCCGCGCCGAAGATGCGGCCAGGGGCTACGTCACCTCCAAGCCCGGAATACCCGAATGACCCCCCGTTTCGACACAATCCTCATCACCGGCGCCGCTGGCCGGCTTGGCACCGAACTGCGCCGCGGCCTCGCCCCTGTCGCGCGTACGCTCCGCCTTGCCGACCGCGCCCCCGTCTCCAACCTTCAGCCCAACGAACAGTCGCTGACGTTCGACCTGTCCGACGCCGACGCCGTTTCCCGCGCCGTCGAGGGGGTCGATGCCATCGTCCACTTCGGCGGCGCCCCGATGGAACGCCCGTGGGACGACATCCTCAACTCCAGCATCATCGGCAGCTACAACGTCTACGAGGCCGCGCGAAAACACCGCGTCCCCCGCATCGTCTACGCCTCCTCGGTCCACGCCATCGGCTACCACCGGCTCGAAGACCAGATCGACGCCGACGCCCCGCACCGCCCCGACAGCCTCTACGGCCTCTCCAAATGCTTCGTCGAAGACCTCGGCCGCCTCTACTGGGACAAATTTGGGGTTGAGACCGCCGCCTTGCGCATCTTCTCCTCCTTCCCCGAGCCGGCAGACCGCCGGATGCTCTGGTCGTGGCTGTCGTTCGACGATTGCATCCGCCTCGTCACCGCCGCCCTGACCGCGCCGCAGGTCGGCTTCACCGTTTCCTTCGGCATTTCCGACAACGCGGTCAAAGCGGTCGACAACCGCCTCGCCGCGCACCTCGGATTTCACCCGCAGGACAACACCGAACCCTTCCGTTCGGCGGTAGAAGCGCGTACCCCTGTGCCCGATCCGGCAGCCCCCGCCGTGCAGGCCTTGGGCGGTTGGTTCGTCGATCTTGGGCACCCCGATGATGAGGCGGCAAAGTGAACGACAGCTATGACGTGGTGATCGTCGGCGGGGCCGTGATCGGCTCG
>JALHRF010000317.1 GCA_022841545.1 Bauldia sp.
AACATGGCGTCCAGTTCGATCGCCAGGATCTTCGGCCCCATCATCGCCGGGGCCATCTTCTCGCAAATCGGCCACGACTGGCCCTTCCTGATCGGCGCGCTCCTGACCATTCCGGCGGCCGTGATGGCGATCAACGCCGGAAGGGCCTTCCGCAAGCGGCAGGCGGCCGCCGGCCCCGGGCAGTCCGCAGAGAACCCGGCCTAGCCGCAGACCGGTGGCGTTCGAGGGCGAGGGCCGGTCGGGACCGCCCCGTCCGGAACCGACACAACCCACTGAACCGATCCCGTTGCACCACTACCCTTGATAGCGGGGCCATCCGCCTCCACTGTCGGGTCGGGGATCCGGGTCCCGGGGGAGAGTCACTGATGATCGATCGTACTGCGGCCCTGGCGGCGGCGTGGATAGCGCTGGCGTCCGGCTTGGGGTCCACGACCACCCGGGCCCAGGACGTCGCGCCGCTCGAAGCCTACGGGGCATTGCCGGCGATCGAGTACGTCCAGATCTCGCCCTCCGGGGATCGCCTCGCCTATGTCACCGTGGCCGGAGATCAGCGCGCGATGCTCGTGACCAGGCTCGCGGACGGTCAACTGCTTACGGGAGCCCGGGTCGGAGGCGCGAAGGTGCGCGACCTGCAGTGGGTGGGCGAGGACGCGGTGCTGTCGACGACCTCGACGACCCAATCCATCCCCCTGTTCGGCCTGTCAAAGACCGAGTTCGTAATGGGGCAGATTCACGATCTGAACGGTCGTCCGATGCGACAGGTCTTCGGCGATGTGCCCGGCATGTGGCCGATCATGCTGGGTTCGCCGATGGTGCGGCAGACGCCGGCGGGCGCACGCCTGTTCGTCGCGGGCTTCAACGTCAGCGCCAGCGAGATCAACCTTTACGGATTTGATCCGGCATCGGGCAGCACCCGCATGCTGGTCCGGTCCGACTTCGATGTCGAGACCGATGTGCTGAGTTCCGACGGGAGGCTGATCGCCCGGTCCGAGTATGATGAACGACGCCGGCAGTGGACCCTCTATATCGCTGAGCCCGGCGAACGGCTGCGTCTGGGGTGGATGACCACCGCACCGCTGGATCCGCCCGCCCTGCTGGGCCTGGGCCGGACGGAAGGGACGATTCTGGTCAATGCCCAGCGGCCCGATCTGGCCGGCACGACGACGGTCGAAGGCCCGGACGACGAGACGTCCGAAGAGGCCCTCAATGACGTCTTCGAGGTCGATGTGGCGACCGGCGTATGGACGCGTCTGAGCTTCGATGCCCACCCCGCCTTCCTGATCCACCATCCGCGCTCGCAGCTGCTGATCGGCAGCGGACGGATCGGGGAGGAGGGAACCGAATATGCCTTCATCGACCCGGCCGCCGCGCGGATTTGGTCGTCGGTGTCCCGGGCGTTCGCCGGCCGGGCACCGGAACTCGTCTCTTGGAGTGACGATCTTCGGACCCTGGTGGTCATGTCCGGAGGATCCGGCGATTCCGGCGGCTATCATGTGGTCGACCTCGACGCGCGGTCATCGAACATCATCGGCGAGACCTACCCCGCCCTGACCGCCGACCGGGTCGGAACGGTGCGCGCGATCCGCTACACGGCCGAGGATGGGCTGGAGATCCAGGGCTATCTGACGACCCCGCCCGGTGTGACGGACCCGAAGGACCTGCCCCTGATCGTGCTGGCCCACGGCGGGCCGGCGTCGCGCGACGTCATGGGCTTCGACTGGTGGGCCCAGGCGATGGCCTCGCGCGGCTATGCGGTGCTCCAGGCCAATTTCCGGGGCTCAAGCGGCTATGGCCAGGCCTTCATCGAGGCCGGCTATGGCGAATGGGGGCGCAAGATGCAGACCGACCTGTCGGACGGCGTCCGCTGGCTGGCCGGAGAGGGCATCGTCGACCCGGCCCGGGTGTGTATCGTCGGGGCCTCCTATGGCGGGTATGCGGCGCTGGCCGGCGCGACCATCGACCGGTCGGCGTACCGCTGTGCCGTCTCGGTGGCGGGCGTATCGGACCTGCGTCGCATGCTGGAATGGGAAGCCCAGCGGGGTGCCCGCCGGGACAACCAGGCCGTCCGCTACTGGAACCGGTTCATGGGCGTGGAGCGCGCGAGCGACCGGTCACTCGATGCCCTGTCTCCCGCGAGACTGGCCGACCAGGTCGGGGTGCCGGTCATGCTGCTGCACGGTCGGGACGATACGGTGGTGCCCATCGACCAGAGCCGCATCATGGCCTCCGCCCTAAGGGCTGCCGGGAAACCCCATGAAATGATCGAGCTCTCGGGCGAGGATCACTGGCTCTCCCGCGCCGATACGCGCCAGCGAATGCTCGTCGAAAGCCTTCGCTTTCTTGAGGCGCACAACCCGCCGGACTAGCGCCAGGCGTTCGCAGCCTTGCTTTCCGGCGCCGGCTGGCCTAGAAGCCGCGCCTTCGCGTACCGAACCGCCGGGCTAAAAGGCATGCCTGGGCGGTTCTCATCAGGGTTTCCAATCCGACGGCCCCAAAGGCC
>JALHRF010000318.1 GCA_022841545.1 Bauldia sp.
TGACGGGTTGAGGGCTGGAGGAGAGGCCTCCGGCGCCCGTCGCGGAGAACCGCGATGTCCACCAAGACCGCTTCGGCTCGCCCCGGCCACGACCGGGCGAGCCTCTATGACGAAATCACGGGCAAGATTGTCGCCGAGCTGGAGGCCGGCCGCGTGCCCTGGGTCCAGCCCTGGGGGACGGCGGCGGCGAAGGCGCCGCTCGCCATGCCGAAGAACGCCGCCACCGGCCGGCAGTATTCGGGCATCAACGTCCTGATCCTCTGGGGCGCCGTGATCGAGCATGGCTTCCCCGCCCAGAGCTGGCTTACCTTTCGCCAGGCGCTCGCGCTCGGTGGCAATGTGCGCAAGGGCGAGCACGGAACCACCGTCGTCTATGCCGACCGCTTCGTGCCGGACGACGAGAAGCGACGCGCGCGCGAGACCGGCGAGGAAGCCGCCGCCATCCCGTTCCTGAAGCGGTTCACCGTCTTCAACGCCGCCCAATGCGAAAACCTGCCGGCCGAGGTCGCGGCCGTCGCGCCACCGCCGCCGCCGGGCCTGATCGAGCCCAGAGTCGAGGCGCTGATCCGCGCGACCGGCGTCGACTTCCGCATCGGCGGCAACCGCGCCTTCTACGCGCCGGGTCCGGACTTCGTGATGGTCCCGCCGCCGCAGGCATATTT
Organism: Bauldia sp.; assembly: GCA_022841545.1. Lineage (GTDB taxonomy): Bacteria > Pseudomonadota > Alphaproteobacteria > Rhizobiales > Kaistiaceae > Bauldia. Next base: position 663 of record JALHRF010000318.1, read on the forward strand.
CGAGCCGATCAACTGGCACCGCACAGCCCTGCACGAGCTGGGGCACGCCAGCGGTCATCCGTCCCGTCTCGGCCGCGATCTCGGCGGCGTGTTCGGCAGCAAGAAGTACGCGTTCGAGGAGCTGGTGGCGGAAATGAACGCCGCCTTCTGCTGCGCGTCGCTCGGCATCGTTCCGACCGTGCGCCACGCGGACTATATCGGCTCCTGGCTCGAGGTCCTGCGCGAGGACAACCGCGCCGTCGTGCGCGCCGCCTCACAGGCCAGCAAGGCGGCGGACTGGATCCTCGGCTTCCTGCCCGACACCGAGAGCGCCAACACCACAGCGCAGGAGGCGGCATGATGCTGGGCCTCCTCACATCTGCGGCCGTCAGCGGCGCGCCTGCGTCGGAATCGATCCGGCTTCGCGTTCTCAGCCTCGGCGCCGGCGTGCAGTCGACCACGCTGGCGCTGATGGCCGCCCACGGCGAGGTCGGGCCCATGCCCGACTGCGCCATCTTCTCCGACACCGGCTGGGAGCCGAAGGCCGTCTATGAGCACCTGGCCTGGCTCATGTCGCCCAATGTGCTGCCGTTCCCCATCCACATCGTCTCGGCCGGCAACATCCGCGACGATCTGATCGCCGGAGCGCAGGGTGCACGCTGGGCGTCCATCCCCGCCTTCACCCGCAACGTCACGCCGGCAGGCACGGCCATGCCCGTGTTCGATGAGGGCGATGACGGCGAGCTGGTGGCGATCGGCGAGCGCATCCTACCGACCGACCGCGTCGACGTCGGGATGATCCGCCGGCAATGCACGAAGGACTACAAGATCGTGCCGATCCGGCGGAAGGTGCGCGAACTCGTCGACCTGACAGGACGGCGCTCTCCGAGCACGCCGATCGTCGAGCAGTGGATCGGCATCTCGCTCGACGAGGCGATCCGGATGCAGCCCTCGTTCGAGGACTGGTAGGTCAATCGCTGGCCGCTGATCGAACAGCGCCTCTCGCGGCAGGATTGCCTGCGCTGGCTGACGCGGCACGATTATCCCATCCCGCCGAAGAGCGCGTGCATCGGCTGTCCCTTCCACTCCGACGCCCATTGGCGGCGGATGCGGGACAACGATCCGGACGCCTGGGGCGACGCGGTTCTGGTCGATCGCGCCATTCGCACCGGATTTCGCGGCATTCGCGGCGAGGTCTTCCTGCATCGCTCCGCCGTGCCGCTCGACCAGGCCGATCTCTCCAACGCCAGCGATCGCGGCCAGCTCGATCTCTGGCCCAACGAGTGTGAGGGCATGTGCGGGGTCTGAAGGCCCGGCAATCCGGCAAAGCGGGCAGGCGGACTTCCGGCTTTGGGTCTTTCCGGTTCGTCGGCTTTGCGGCGCGGTCCTCCGAGAGGAAGAGGGCTGCGCCGGTTTTCGCGGCGGGTTGGAGGTCGAGAGAGAGGCTCTCGGCCGCCCGCCGCGGAGACTACCCCCATGGCTACTGCCATTCAGAAGATCACCCTGTCGTCCTCGCGCGACATTCCCTTCAACAAGCTGGTGCTGAGCCAGTCCAACGTGCGGCGCGTAAAGGCCGGCGTCTCGATCGAGGAACTGGCCGAGGACATCGCCCGGCGCACGCTGCTCCAGAGCTTGAACGTCCGGCCGGTCCTCGACGCCGAGGGCGCCGAGACCGGCATGTTCGAGATCCCGGCCGGCGGCCGGCGCTACCGCGCGCTCGAGCTGCTGGTGAAGCAGAAGCGCCTGGCCAAGGCCGCGCCGGTTCCGTGCGTGGTCCGCGATCCGGGCACCGACATTCTCGGTGAGGACGATTCGCTGGCCGAGAACAT
>JALHRF010000319.1 GCA_022841545.1 Bauldia sp.
GCCCGCACCGTCGACGGCCGGCGCCTCGTCACCGGCGGCGACGACGGGCTGGTCGCCGCGACGGACGGGACCGGCGCCGTCACGCGCATCGCCGAGCGGCCGAAGAAGTGGATCGACCACGTCGCCGCCGGGCCGGCCGACGCGATCGGCTTCGCCACCGGCCGGCAGGTCGCCGTCCGCTTCGCCGACGGGCGCGAGCGCAGCCTCGATCTGCCGAGGGCTGCGGGCGGAATCGCCTTCGCGCCGAAGGGAACGCGGCTCGCCATCGCCCGCTATGACGGGGTCACCCTGTGGTGGCCGGCCACCGAGGCGGCGCCGACAGCGCTCGAATGGAAGGGGGCGCATCTCGCCGCGCTGTTCTCCCCCGATGGCAAGTATGTCGTCACCGCCATGCAGGACAATGCGCTTCACGGCTGGCGGATTGCCGACGGCAAGGACATGCGGATGAGCGGATACCCCGCCAAGCCGCGGTCGCTGTCATGGTCGGCCAAGGGGAAGTTTCTTGCCACCTCCGGCGCGAATGCCGCGGTGGTCTGGCCCTTCCACTTCAAGGATGGGCCGATGGGCAAGCCGCCGCTCCAGCTCGGCGCCCGCGAGGTGCTCGTCACCCGCGTCGCCTGCCACCCCACAGAGGAGATGCTGGCGGTCGGCTACCAGGACGGCATGATCCTTGCCGTCCGCTTCGGCGACGCCGAGGAGGCGGTGATGCGGCGGCCCGGCGGCGGCCCGGTCAGCGCGCTCAACTGGGACGAGCGCGGCGGCCGCCTCGCCTTCGGTACCGAGGAAGGCGCCGGCGGCGTCATCGCCATCGGCTGATCCGCTCCGTGCCCGGGTTAGAGGTCCTCGCACTCCTCGACGATCATCTCCCGGTCCGGATAGGCGTCGAGGAGAACGTCCAGGCTGTCCTCGAAGTCGTCTTCGTCCAGCATCGACTCGAGTTCCCGGTCGCTAATGCCGTCGAATGCCGAGATCAGGCACTGCGCTATGGCGGCCTGCCGTTCGGGATTCGCGCCTTCGACTTCCTCGGCGACAAAGGCGGCGGCGATCTCCGGCAGGTCAGCCCGGCCGGCGGCGAAAGCCGTGGATGCCGCGGCGGTCATGGCAAGGGCGAGACAGAGCGTTCGCATGTCCAACAAAGTTCCTCATCCTCTATAAGCCTCTCCTCGCGCAGGAGGGATGTGACCCGGTAGGCACGAACTGCGGCGACAATGGGAAGGGCTCGTGTCCCGCCGCACGCCTGCATTCACCCCCGCGCAACGGATGCGCCACGTTCCAGGCGCCCTCTTGGCAACCACGGACGGCTATGCCAGTGGTGCGGCGCTGTGCATCGGACGGCCTCGTGATGGGCGACTGGACCAATCTGCTCCTCCTCCTCATCGAGGCGGCGCTCTATTTTACGGTCATGGCGGGCCTCTTCCGCCTGCGCCACCGTTTCGGGATCGGCCTGGTCTTTTGCGCGCTCGGCGCGATGCACTTCCTTGAGACCTATCTCGCCGCGATCCTCTATAGCGAGCTCCCAGGAGGCATCGTGATCTCGCCCGGTTCGATCGTGCTATTTTCCGGCAAGCTCGCGATGCTGCTCCTGGTCTATATCCGCGAGGATGCCGCCGCGGTTCGCCAGCCGATCTACGGGCTCCTGGTCGGCAATTTCCTGATGGTGGCGCTGGTCTTCACCATGCGCTTCCATGACCTCGCGCCCGCCATCGCCGACCGGCCGCTCGACCTCCGGCTGATGGACGAGATGGGCGGACTGATGATCTGGGGAACGATCCTCCTCTTCATCGACGCGATCCTGCTCATCCTCCTCTATGAGCGCATGGCGGGCTGGTTCGGCGGGCGCCAGCTGCCGCGGATCGTCCTGTCGCTGGCGCTGGTGCTCACCTTCGACCAGATCGGTTTCTTCACCGCGCTCCATCTCCTCGCTGGCGTACCGGTCGAGGTGCTGTGGGGCGGCTGGATCGCCAAGATGGGAGCGGCGGTGGTCTTCGGGCTGATGGCCGCCTTCTATCTCCGCCATGTCGAGACGGCGCCGGCCGTGCAGGTCGCGCCCCGGCTCGCCGATGTCTTCGACACCCTTACCTACCGCCAGCGCTACGAAGCGTCCCTCGACAAGGCCGGCCGCGACGGCCTCACCGGGCTTCTCGATCGCGTCCGCTTCGACAGCGAGGGCCGGAGCCTTGTCAACGACGCCATCCTCGGCAAGCGCTCGCTCACCCTGATGGTCATCGACATTGACCGGCTCGGCGCGTTCAACGAGCGCCACGGCCATGCGGCGGGCGACGACATCCTCCGCCAGGTGGCGGCGCTGGTCCGCCAGGCAACCCGCGAGTCCGACCGCATCTACCGCTATGGCGGCGAGGAAATCGTCGTACTCTGCGACGGTCTTGCCCACCGTCCGGCGCTGCTCACCGCCGAGCGCCT
>JALHRF010000320.1 GCA_022841545.1 Bauldia sp.
TCGCCGCCCTCGTCAGTACCGACGATGCGGTCATCGCCGCCGTCGCCGAAAAGGAGCTTGCCCAGGCCGGTGCCACCGAGCAGCAGGTCGTCGTCCGCGCCGCCATGCAGTTCGTCGAGCCCCGCGCCCGCATCGAGGAGGTCGTCACCCTCGTTGCCGAAGAGCAGGTCGTTGCCGGTCTCGCCATAGATGGCGTCATTGCCGGCGCCGCCGAACGCCTGGTCGTCGCCGGTGGAACCGTAGATGCGGTCGATGCCTGCCCCGCCCCAGGCGAGGTCGTTGTCGGCGCCGCCGAACAGGATGTCGTCGCCGAGATCGCCGGAGAGCTGATCCGCACCGTCCTCGCCGAAGATCTGATCGTCGCCCTCCTGGCCGCGCACGATGTCCGCACCGGTACCTGCCAGGATCGTGTCGTCGTCCGCGCCGCCCAGGATCGTGTCGTTGCCCTCGTCACCGTAGATGAGGTCGTTGCCCTGATCGCCCTGGATGCTGTCGTTGTCCAGCCCGCCGCGGATGAGGTCTGCCGCCGAGCCGCCGAAGATGATGTCGTTGCCCGACTCACCTTCGATGGTGTCCTCGCCGCCATCGCCGAAGAGTTCGTCGTCCCCCTGCCCGCCGTAGAGGCGGTCGAGGCCGGCTTCCCCGTGGATGATGTCATTGCCGCCCTGGCCATAGAGCACGTCGTTGCCGGCATCGCCGGCTTCACCGGGTCGTTCGTATTCCGAACCGATGGCAAGGTCACCCCAGATCTTGTCGCGCGCGAGATCGTCGCCGGCGCCGTTCTCAGACTGCCCGAAGATGAGGTCGTTGCCCGCGCCGCCCACGAGGCCATCGGAGCCGGTGCCGCCTTCGAGCCGGTCGATCCCCCACTGGCCGAACAGTTCGTCGTTGCCGGCGCCTCCCAGCAGCAGGTCGTTGCCGTCCCCACCGAGCAGGCGGTCGATGCCATTGCCCCCGTCGAGCTGATCATCGCCCTGCTCGCCGTCGAGCTGGTCGTCGCCACCGTTGCCGTAGAGGAAGTCGTTGCCGCTGCGCCCGTAGATTGTGTCGACCGAGTTGTCATCGTTCTGACCGGACTCGGAGTGACCCCAGATGCGATCGACCCCGGAACCGCCGAAGAGCTTGTCGTCGCCGCGCCCGCCCTGCAGGCGCGACCCGCCCGTACCACCGGCGATGAGCACGTCGCCCCCCCAGAACTGCGACGCGCCTGCGAAGTCGCCCCACAACTCCACCGGCATGTCGACGCTCTCGTCGATCTCGATCGTGTCGCTGCCCGCGCCGCCGAAGCCGATGATGCGGGTCACGTCCGGGCCGAGTTCGCCGCTCTCGAGATTCGAGAAGCGACCGTACATCTGCTGATACCCGAAGGCCTCCACCATCACGGTGCCATTGCCCACCTGGGTGACCTTGAAGTTCTCGTTGCCGTCCTCGATGTCCTGGTGCAGGCGCGCGAAAGCGCGCGGACCCATGTTGAGCGTGAGATCGCCGGTCTCCGGATCGAGGAAGGCGAGCACCGGCGGCGGCTCGTCGCAGTCGATCCCGAACTCGATGAGGGTGATCCGTGCGATCTCGTACTCGAACTCGATCTCGAGGGGCCAGAAGCCGATGGACGCGAACACGGACAGGAACGCCCCCATCTCGCCGCGGTAGTCGAAAGCGCAGAGGAACCCGCTCTCGCTGATGACCTGGAAGAACTCCTTGCCCCGCAGCTTGCCGTCGTCGTTGGGGTCGTTGATGTTCATGTAGATGTCGGCGAAGATCCCGCCCTTCGCCCCGATCTCGGCGAGGAACACGTCCGCCTTTGCCCCCGCGTAGATCTGCGAGGTGAGCACCATCTCGTCGATATCCTTGCCGTTGGCGTCCCAGTCGGCGACGTAGAAGCCGTTCAGCAGGTCCGGCACGAAGCCGGTGTCCGCATAGTCGAAGAAGCCCTGCGTGTCATAGCCGAAGGTGAACTGGCCCTCCAGGCCTGCACCGCCGCCGAAGATCACGAAGATGGGCACGCCCATGATCACCGCGACCGGCCCGAACTCGAGTTCGAAGTCGAAGCCGAACTCGAACTTGGGCGTCGTGTACGTGAACAGGTCGACGTTCTGTCCCAGCAGCAGCTTGAAGGCCGAGAGCGGATCCTCCAGCAGCGGGATCTTGAAGCCCGCCTCGGCACCCTTGATCTTCTCCTTCTGGGTCTTCAAGTCCGGCGCGATGGCGCCGAACTGGTCGGCCACGCTTTGCAGCGGACTGGTCGTGCGGCCGTTCAGGACATTCGCGTTCGACAGCTGGCTCTTCGACGCGGGGTTGCGCAGGTCGATGCCGTTCAGGTTGAAGCCGCCGAAGTTGATGAAGGTTCCGTCCGCCGAG
>JALHRF010000321.1 GCA_022841545.1 Bauldia sp.
CGGCACCATCGTGCCGATCGCGGCCACCGTGACCGGCGAGACCAAGGACCAGATCATCCACATCGCGGCCGAAGGGGCGGCCCTGCCGGCGGTCGGCTCGCGCGTAAAACTCGCGATCGACTGGGAGCGGCGGCTGCGTCTCATGCGCATGCACACCGCCTGCCACCTGCTCACCGTGGTCTGTCCCTATCCGATCACCGGCGCGTCGGTGGCCGAGGACGACAGCCGCGTCGATTTCGACATGCCGGACGCCCGCGTCACCAAGGAGGATCTGACGGAGGCGCTGATGGATCTGGTGGATGCCGATCATCCGGTCTTCACACGCTGGATCACCGACGCGGAACTGGCGGCCAATCCCGGCCTCGTCAAGTCGAAGAACGTGCGCCCGCCGACCGGCACGAGGCGGATCCGACTGGTCTGCATCGGCGAGAACGCGTCGGTCGACAGCCAGCCCTGCGGCGGCACCCATGTCGCCCGCACAGGCGAGGTGGGCGAGATCCATATCGGCAAGATCGAGAAGAAGGGCCGCGAGAACCGGCGCTTCCGCCTGCGCTTCGGCAGGATGCCGGTGTCCTGATGTCGGCCGGGGCGAAAGACCGGGCGAATCGCCATGGCGGAAGCCGAATGCCATGAGTGGCGGAGCCGTGACCCTGCTGGTGGTTCTTGGAATTGTCGCGATCGTCGCGGCGGCCGGCGCGATCACCTATAGGGCCGCGACGAGTCGCGGTGGGCGAAAGTCCGGAAAGCCCATGAAAACGTCGCGGGCCGCCAAGCGCAAGGTGAATCCGAAGACCGGCGATCTGTTTCCCTGACGAAGCTTTGTTGCCTCAATAGCCCAGCAGGGTCACGGCGAACGCGACAATGGCAAATCCGATGATGAAGACGATGCCGAAGATCGTGAAGCCGCGATTGTCGGTCTGCGCGACCATCCTGTCGTATTCGGCGTCTCCCATCTCCTCGCGCTCGAGCCGCTGCTGAAGACCGCGCCGCGCGTCGCCATGGTGGGGATTGTCGATGATGGATCTCGATTGGGCCATCGTTCCTGTCCTGACTGGCGCACCATGCTTGTCGATCCCGCGGTTTCTTGCAAGGGTGATGCGTTGCGCCGGGAGCGAGGCGGTTCGCTGCCACGCAAACCGTTTCTGACCACAGGCTTCGTCGGCGACCGGCTAGCCACGCCGCGCGGCGGTGTTGTATGAGCAAACCATGAGCGCCGCATCGTCACCCGCCGGATTCACCGTGTCCTCCGCTTGGCTGGCCGAGCATCTCGACGATCCCGGCATGTCGGTGGTCGATGCGTCCTGGTACCTGCCGGCGCAGAAGCGTGACGCGCGCGCCGAGTATGAGGCAGGCCATATTCCCCGCGCGGTGTTTTTCGACCATGACCTCGTCGTCGAGCCCGGGTCGAGCCTGCCGCATACGCTGCCCAAGCCCGAAGTCTTTGCGACCCATGCCGGATCGATGGGGATTGCCACCGACGACACGATCGTCGTCTACGACGGCCCCGGACTGTTTTCGGCGCCGCGCGCCTGGTGGATGTTTCGCGTCATGGGGGCCCGCAAGGTGTATGTGCTGGAGGGCGGCATCGACGGCTGGAAGGCGGAGGGCCGCTTCGTCACGGCAAAGCCCACCAAGGTCGCAGCCTGCCTGTTCGAGGTCGATTTCGCCGAGGACCGCGTCGCAACGCTCGCAAAGATGCGCGACGTCGTCGCGGACGCCACGAGCCAGATCGCCGATGCCCGCCCGCCGGGCCGCTTTGCGGGCACCGAACCGGAGCCGCGCGCGGGCGTGCGTTCCGGGCACATGCCGGGTGCCAAAAGCGTGCCGGCCATGGCGCTGTCCGTGGGCGGAAAACTGTTGCCGACCGATCGCCTGCGCGCCGCCTTCGAGGCTGCCGGGATCGACCTCGACCGGCCGGTCATCACCTCCTGCGGCTCGGGCATCACGGCGGCCGTCGTGACACTTGCGCTCGAGAGCCTCGGACACCGCGACAACAGGCTGTATGACGGCTCGTGGACCCAATGGGGCGGATTGCCGGATACGCCGGTCGTCACCGGCAAGGACTGACCATGGCCGAAGAGATCGACGAGCTCATCCCCGTCACCGTCACATTTCTCGAGATGACGCGGCCGCCAAAAGTGCAGCCGCCTGCGCCCTACAACCGCCAGATCGCGCTGTTGCGCACCAAGAAGATACCGCTGCACTTCTATCGCTACCTGATGGATCGGGTCGGCCGCAAATGGCACTGGGTCAACGTGCTGCGGCTCAGCGACGAGGAGCTTGCGGCGGGGCTGCACCGCGAGGACCGCGACGTGCGCGTGCTCTACCTCGACGGGGCGCCGGCCGGCTTCTT
>JALHRF010000322.1 GCA_022841545.1 Bauldia sp.
CAGATGACGATGACCGCCTTCGGCGTCCCCTCCGGGCGCCAGGCGCGGAAGAAGATCTTGAGCCCGCCCTTGCCGACATAGGTCTCTTCGGTCGCGGGATAGGTGACGATCTGGTCCACGGGAATCCTCTTGTCGTTGCAATGGGTTGATGGGCAGTTGCGCCGGCCGCGCTGGCCGCGGCCGGCCTTGGCTTCGCTCAGTTCGACGCGGCGGAACCTTCGGCGGCCTGCTTGATCAAGTCGGCGGTGGCCTGCGCGTTCGAGATGAAGGCGAGATGGCCGCCGGGAACCTCGACGACGGTCGAGCCGGCGCGACCGGCCATCAGCCGCTGGGCGTCCGGAGGGATGATGTGGTCCTGGGCGCCCACCTGGTACCAGCTCGGCTTGGTCTTCCAAGCTGCGACCGTGTTCGGCACGCTACCGGCTTCGACGATCGCGATCGGCACCTGGGAATCGGCCATGAACTTCGCCGTCTCCGGATCGACGCTGTCGGCGAAGGCGACGACATAGGCGTCCTTGTTGAAGAAGGCGAAACCGTCGGCGGAGGGCTCGATCGGGGGCGGCGCTGCATCCTTCGGCAGGAGGCCAAAGGTCGATTCGCCGACATTGGGAACAAAGGCCTCGACATAGACGAGGCCCACGACCTTGTCGTCATCGCCGGCCTCGCTGATCACCGTCCCGCCGTAGGAATGGCCAACGAGGATCACCGGCCCGTCCTGCCGCGCCAGCACGCGGTCGACTGCGGCGACATCGTCGGCGAGCGAGGTGAGCGGGTTCTGGACGATCGACACGTTGAAGCCGTCCTTGACGAGGATGTCATAGACCGGCTTCCAGCCGGTCCCGTCGGCCCATGCGCCATGCACCAGGACGACGTTCTTGACGGTTCCGGCGGCGGCTGCCGGCATTGCGGCAACAGCCATTGACAAGGCGGCTGCTCCGGCGAGGAGGGTGAGGGTGGTCGACATCTTATGTTCTCCTGTTTGACGAGCACGAGCGGGGCTCGGTGCTGACGGCGATCCTGCGGGAGGTCCGGCGCGCCGGCGAGTTAAGCCTTGTGAATGTTTGGCGGGCGTGCCGCCAGGGCCGCCCTTAACAAGGATTAGCAGGGATTGACTGTGTCCCGTCGGCGGCCGGGCGCAAGGATGACGGGTGCAAGGCGCTCGCCCGGGGCGGACGGCGATCGCCGCGAATGAAGAACGAAAGCAAGATCCGAATGCCGTCCTCGCAAGAACGTCCCGGTCCCTCCGACAGGCCGTTTGCATCTGCCCGCGTCGCGCACGCGGCGCTCCGCGTTCCCGATATCGAGGCGAGCAAGCGCTGGTTCATCGACAAGCTCGATTTCCGCGTCGTCCGCGAATGGCCCGTCGGGGAGCTCCGCTACGCCTGGCTCTGTCCTCCCGGCGACGGCTCCCTTCATGTCGAGATCATCGGCGGCAACGCACCGGAGCCGAATCCCGAGTTCGGCACGATCGACGAGACGCTCGAATACGGCGGCTATCACCATGTCTGCATCGACGTTGCCGACCTCGACCTGGCGCTGGCGGAGCTGAGGGCGCGTGGCGTGGCGACGATCGGCGACGCCATCGTCATGAGCGGCGCCGACCGACGCATGGCATTCATCGCCGACCCTTGGGGCAACCTGGTCGAGCTGGCCGAGACGACCGTCTAGGCCGCAGCGTCAATCATCGCCCGCGCCGCGATCAGGTCGGCGGTATCGAAGCCCTCGGCGAAGCGGTCGTAGACGGAGCGGAGAAGGGCGCGCCCCTCGTCTCCCCGACCTTGACGCTCCCGCAGCTGCGCAAGGCTCATCGCGGTGCGCAGTTCGAGCGAGAGCACGCCCTGGTCCCGGGCGATCGCAAGCGCGTCCCCGTAGAGCGCTTCGGCATCGTCGACCCTGCTAAGGCCGAGCACGACATCGCCCTTCGTGCGCAGGAGTTCCGACCGGCACCAACCCTGGTTGCTGGTGATGGCTTCGGCAATCGCATCCTCGATCACCGTCGCAGCCTCCTCGTACCGACCGCTGTCGATCAGGCCGATCGCCAGCGCGCGCTGGAACGTCGTCCGGTGCTGGACGAAGCCGGCCCGGCGCAGCTCGCCGATCCCGCTTCTGAGCAGGTCGAGCCCATGCTCGATCCGACCCGACCGGTAGAGCAGCTCGCCCTCGAAGCAAAGCGAATAGGTGTGCCAGATCACCACCCCCTCTCCGGCCGTCAGTTCGGCGAGCTGGCGCACATACCGCTCCGCCTTGTCGAGCCGGCCGGCAAAGAGCGACACCGGGCAGGCGGACTGCGCCAGGGCATTGCACAGCGACAGCGT
>JALHRF010000323.1 GCA_022841545.1 Bauldia sp.
GACCAGGTCAACGAGGTCGGGTTCGGTGCGGTTGATGGTCGTGCCGAAGGCAAGCGCCGCGTCGGTCGCGTTCTGCGCCTTAAAGGAAATGGCGCCGGCCAGGACGCGGCCGTCGAGTTCGGGCATGACGACATGCATGGCGAGGTCGGCCGGCGCCAGCCCGCGCGGGCTCTTGTGCCAGGCGTCGCGGCGCGTGGTGGCGACAACCACCTGGAACACCGGTACGCCGGCGCGGTCGAAGATCGTCTCGCCGCCGGGTTCCGCGCCGGAGGCAAAGGCCGTGCAGGTGACGATGGCCTGAGGCTCCACGTCGTGCAGGGCGTTCTCGACGAAGGCGACGGAGGCGGGGTCCTTGAGGCTGGCGACGAAGATGGGGACGGGGTTGATACCGCGTTGCGCCAGAGCGGCGCACAGCGCGTCGATGGGGGCGACGTCGGACGCGAGCAGCATGGAGCGGTAGAAGAGGATGGGGACGGTGGGGCCTTCACCCTCCCCCTTGCGGGGAGGGTCGACCCGCGCAGCGGGGCGGGGTGGGGGTCCGGACGGTGTCGCGCCCTTCATGGCGACCCCCACTCGGCCCTGCGGGCCACCCTCCCCGCAAGGGGGAGGGTAAGGCCTCCACTCATAATACCCCGCCTTCGGCACCGTGACCGGCGCGACCGCAACCGCCTCGGCGCCGGCCAGCCCCGCCAGGCGGGCCATCAGGGCGGCCATGTTGTCCGGGCCGCCTTCGCGGAAGTATTCCAGCAGCGCGTCGAGTTCGGGCTGGGGCAAGGTCGAGCATTCGTCGAGGCGGGCGTCGCTGTCGCGGCATTCGCCGGGCAGCATGGCGAGTTTTATCCCTTTTGCGCGGGCGACCGCCGCGAGCTGGTCGCAGCCGTAGCGCCACCACTCGTAGCCGCCGAGGATGCGCACCAGGATGATCTTCGCATGCGCGGCGACGCTGTCGATCCACAGATCGACAGACATCGGATGACGCAGATCGCGGAGCGCGGCGAGCCGCATCGAGGGCAAGGGGGTAGCGCTGCGCTCATAGGCGGCGGCGAGGCCTGCCAGATCGCTATCGGAGAAGGACAGCGCGACGATGTCGGCCGGGCTCTGGCGCAGGTCGACGGGTTCGACCAGATCGTCGAGCGAGGCGGATGTCGTGCTCAGGATGTGCATGGACGTACCCCGGCAGAGGTATAACGATGTCCTGGTTTGCGCATCTTCGCGCCCCCCTCTGTCCTGCCGGACATCTCCCCCACACGGGGGGAGATCACGCACGGCGCCGGTGCTGGCCAATCTCCCCCCTCGTGGGGGAGATGTCCGGCAGGACAGAGGGGGGCAACGTAGAGCACGGACAGGTTCACCTTCTCTCCGCTAACCCACCAGGATCTTCTCGATGGCGCTGCGGTCGAGGCCGCGCAGGCCGATGACCACGAGCCGCGAGCGGCGGTCGTCGGCGGCCGTCCAGGCGCGGTCGTAATAGTGGTTGACGCGCGGGCCGACGGCCTGCAGCAGCATGCGCATCGGCTTGCCCGCGACGTCGAGGAAACCCTTGACGCGCAGAACGTCCTCGCTCTCGGCGGCCTGCGTGACGCGGCGCGCCAGATCTTCGGGGTCGGAGACCGCAGGCAGTTCGATGATGAAGCTGTCGAAATCGTCGTGCTCGTGATCGAGTTCGCCGTCGTGATGCGTCTTGCGGTTCTCGATGTCGTCCTCCACCGCCAGGCCGAGGCCGAGCAGCACGGAGGCGTCGACTTTGCCCTGCGCGGTCGGCACGATCTTGACCGCACGCGACAGGTGCTCGCCGATGAGGCCGTTGGCGCGCGCGGTGCCGGCGGCGTCCATCAGGTCGCTCTTCGACAGGATAACGAGGTCGGCACAGGCGATCTGGTCCTCGAACACCTCTTCTACCGGATCGTCATGGTCGAGCGTGTCGTCGGCGGCGCGCTGCGCCTGCAGCGCGTCCATGTCGGAGGCGACGCGGCCGGCGGCAAGCGCCGGGCCGTCGACCACCGCAACCACGCCGTCCACCGTCACCCGCGACTTGACCGAGGGCCACTGGAAGGCCTGGACCAGCGGCTTTGGCAGCGCGAGGCCGGACGTCTCGATGATGATGTGGTCGACGCGCGGCTCTAGTGCGAGGATCGTGTCGAGTGCCGGCACGAAGTCGTCGGCAACCGTGCAGCACAGGCAGCCATTGGCGAGTTCGACGATGTTTTCCTCGGGGCAGGCATCGATGCCGCAGCCCTTGAGAATCTCGCCGTCGATGCCGATGTC
>JALHRF010000324.1 GCA_022841545.1 Bauldia sp.
ATGAACCCGCCCAGATGGGCATCCTGATCGGTCACCTCGTCGCGTCCGTCGAGCACGAGGATCACGACGTTCGCATCCTCGATCGACTGTAGCGTCTTCAGCACCGAGAACTTCTCGACGGCCGCCTCGATCTTGCCGCGCCGACGCACGCCAGCGGTGTCGATCACCGTGTAGTGCCGGCCGGCGCGCTCGAAGTCGATGTAGATGCTGTCGCGCGTGGTGCCGGGCTCGTCGAAGGCGATGACACGCTCCTCGCCGAGCAGTGCATTGACCAGAGTCGACTTGCCGACGTTCGGACGACCGACGACGGCGATCTTGGGATGCCGGGCGGGCGGCGGGTCCTCGGTATGGGGCAGTTCGGACAGCACGAGGTCCATCAGTTCGTGCACCCCGTCCCCATGCGTCGCGGAGATCGCCGCGGGATCGCCCAACCCCAGTTCGTGGAACTCCGCGACCGCGGTGGCGGACGGCATGCCTTCCGCCTTGTTCACCGCCACCCAGAGCGGCCGCCCCGTCCTGCGCAGTCGTGAGGCGATCTCGCGGTCATGGGGAGACAGGCCAGTCCTGGCATCCACCAGGAGAATCACGGCATCGGCTTCGTCCACCGCCTGGAGCGTCTGCCGCGCCATCTCGTGGAGGATGCCTTCCTTCACGACGGGCTCCAGCCCGCCCGTGTCGACCACGATGTACGGACGGTCGCCGACTCGTCCCTGCCCGTAGTGCCGATCCCGCGTGAGGCCCGGCTGATCGTGGACGATGGCGTCCCGAGTCTTGGTAAGGCGGTTGAACAGGGTCGACTTGCCCACATTGGGCCGGCCGACGAGTACCACGGTGGGTTTCATGACTGGCGGGCGCCGCCCTTAGCGCAGAGAGATCGCATAGAGGTTGCCTTCTCGCGTCTGCACAACAAAGTTGCGCTCACCGACCTGGATCGGCGGCGCCGAGATCGGGCTGCCGTCGGTGGACAGGCGACCGACGAGCCGGCCGTCCTCGATGTCGAAGATATGCAGGTAACCCTCGAAATCCCCGGCCGCGACGTACTTGCCGACCACCCCGGGCTCGCCGAGTCCGCGATTCAGCAGGACCGCCTGTTTCCAAAGGCTGCCGCCGGACGTGCGGTCGACGGCGTGGATGGTGGCGGTGTCGTCGACGTAGAAGAAAGCACTCGCGCCCGCAGCCAGACCGGCAACGCTGGAGGCATTGCGGGCCCAGGCAAGGGTGCCGCGCACCGCGTCGAAGCATGCGACCCGCCCCTGGAAGGCGATGGTGCACACCTGACCGTTCTCGACGATCGGGTTGCTCACGATGTCCGAGACGCGTTCCAGCTCGGTATCGCCCTTGGGAACGGCGACCGCCGTCTCCCAGAGGAGTGCGCCGTTCGACGCCTTCACCGCCACGAGCTTGCCGCCCGGGAGACCGAAATACACCGAGCCTTCGTCGAGGGTGAGACCGAAGGCGCCGCGCAGCACGAGAGGCGGCGGCGCGGTCGGGATGTATTCCCATTTGCGCGAGCCATCGCCCCGGTCGAACCCGGCGACGCGCCCGTCGCCGCTGCGGACCAACACCATCGACTCGCCGATGACCGGCGGACTCAGCACCTCGCTGGACACCTTCGCCCGCCAGAGCTGTTTTCCGTTCGTGGCGTCGAGGGCGATCACCTCACCCTTCGCCGTGCCGACCACGACCGCACCATCTCCGGCTCCCACTCCGCCGGACAGCTTCAGGTCGAGCTCGACCCGCCACTTGCGCTTGCCGTTACGGCCATCGAGACGAGCCACCTCGCCCTCGGAACCGGCGACGAAGAAGTCACCCTCCCAGATACCGGGCAGGAAGATGAACTCGCCGGACTCGCCGGCGGAGGTCTTCCAGGCCACCTTGGGCTTCACTTCTTCCTTGAAGGATCGCAGTTCGGCGGGCTCCGGTCCGGTGGCCGAACACGCCGCCAGCCCCAGAACCGCGACAAACGCGAAGAGCGCGCGCATGGCGTTCGGGATCACTTCACCCCCAGGGAATCGCGCTTGATCTCGACGACGTTGCGATAGGCCGCGGACTTCGGGAGCTTGTCGAGCGCCACCTGATACGCGTCGGCCGCCTCCTTGTTCTTGCCCTGCGCCATGTACACGTCGCCCCGGGCGTCGGCGAACAACGCGGCGAAGGCTTCCGTCGGCGGCGTCGTGACGGCCTTGACGGCCTCGTCGTGCTTGCCAAGGTCCAGCAGCACGGCCGACAGCCGCAGATTC
>JALHRF010000325.1 GCA_022841545.1 Bauldia sp.
TACTCGGTGCTCGACACCCCGCCCCAGAACAGGACGACGAGGTAGAAGATCACGAAGAGGATGGTGATGGCGTCGGTGACGGCGCGCTTCCGCGCCGAGAGCCGGTCGTAGAACAGATCCATCCGCACATGGCCGCTCATCTGGAGCGTATAGGCGCCGCCGAGCAGGTAGTAGGCGGAGAGCAGGAACTGGGACATCTCCAGCGCCCAGTTGATGGGCACGCCGAAGATCAGCCGCGAGCCGGTGGAGGCGAGCAGGATCGCGGCCATCACGAAGATCAGGTACATGGCGACCCGGCCGACGCGGTAATTGACGGCGTCGACCGCTCGCACGAAGGCGACTATCGGTCCGGGCATCGGCGCCTCCGCCCGGTCAAGTGCGTCCCGCTGCTACGCTGCCGCATCCGCACCTCCCCAAACCACCGGGGAAAGCGAAGCAAGGATCGCGCCGAGGCGGTCGGCCCACGCCCTTTGGCCGGCCGCGTCGGCGATCAGGTCGTTCCTGATCTCGATCATCACGGCGGGCAGGTCGCGCGGGCGGGCGTGGCGGGTCAGCGTGTAGTAGACGCGGTCGGCCGGCGAATAGGGCTCGTTGACGCCGACCGTCAGCGCGGCATCGGCCTTGAGGGCGGCGATGAGCGGGTCGGACAGGCGCCGGTCGTCGTCGAAGACGATCCCGATGTCCCAGGGCCGGGTTCGGCCGAGATAGACCGGGGTGAAGGAATGAACCGCCACGACGACGGTGGCACGGCCGGCGGCGAACCGGTCGTCGAGGACCTGGTCGACGGCGTCGTGATAGGGAACATGGATCGCTTCAATGCGACGGAGCCGCTCCTCTTCGTCAACATCGCGATTGCCGGGAACCGCCCTCCCCTCGCTTTCGGCGACGATCAGGTCCGGCGCGTCGCGGTCCCGATTGCAGTCGACGATGAGCCGGGAGGCGTCGGGCCAGAGGAGCGGCGCGTCGAGCATCGCGGACAGCGCGCGCGACACCGGCAGGGCACCCGGATCCCATGCAATGTGGCTGAGCAGCGCCTCCGGAGAAAGGCCGAGATCGCCGTATTGGCGGGGCAGACGGTTCGACGCGTGATCGCAGACGATCACGAACGGGCCGGCGCCGTCCGGATTCTCCACGCGAACAGGATTGCGGTCTTGGTCCGCCATGACCCCCGAGCCACCACACCCGTCGCCGCATCAACAGGCGGATGTTCCATTACAAAATGGCTTGTTTCCACCATTCCTGTAATATTTGATCCGCAGCCCAGGCAATTGTCAACCGGGAGCGATCCGCTCGTGGCGAAACCGAAACAGGCGGAGACCGACGACCTCGTCGCGGAGCGTGTCCGCGACGCCCTGCCCGGTCTCACCAACTCCGAGAAGCGCGCCGCCCAGGCGCTTCTCGCCAACTACCCCCTGCTCGGCCTTGAGACGGTGGCGCGGTTCGCCGGCCAGGCCGGGGTCAGCGCGCCCTCCATTCTCCGCTTCGTCGGCCGGATCGGCTTTTCGTCCTATGCGGCGTTTCAGCGGCGGCTGATGGGCGAGGTCGAAGCGCGGCTGCTTTCGCCCCTCGAAAAGGCGGACGCGGACAGCAAGGGCGCCGGCGGGCGCCATCCCCGCGGGGCGTTCGCCGACGCCGTTGCCGACAACGTCGCGGAGACCTTCCGCAGGCTGCCCGCCGGCGAATTCCAGGCCGTCGCCGAAACCGTGGCCGACCCGCGCCGTCCGTTGCATCTTCTGGGCGGGCGATTCACCGACGCGCTCGCCCGCTACATGACGGCGCATCTCCGCATCCTGCGGCCGAATGTCAGCCACCTCGACGGACAGCGGGCGAACTGGCGCGACCAGCTCATCGACATGGGTCCTCGCGACGTCCTCTTCCTGATCGACATCCGCCGCTACCAGGATGACCTGGTGGAACTTGCCGCCGAGGCCGCGAAACGTCGCGTCACCACCATCCTCCTCACCGACCAGTGGCTGTCGCCGGTCGCCCGAAGCGCCCGCCATATCCTGCCCGCCCGCGTGGCCGTGCCGTCGGCCTGGGACTCCAACGTCGCGCTCCTCGCCGTGATCGAGGCGCTGATCGCCGAGGTGACCGCGCGCCGCGGCGCCAAGAGCCGGTCGCGGATGGCGGCGATCGAGGCGCTCCGCGGCGCGG
>JALHRF010000326.1 GCA_022841545.1 Bauldia sp.
CGGGCGCGAGCCGACTTGCGGAGCTCGGCCGCGGCAACTGGCTCAAGGACATCCGCTCCGTCGCCACCGAGCAGATTCCGGACTGGATCCTGTCCAACTACTTCTATCGCGAGATGGCCTTCGTGATCCGCGCCGTCATGACCGTGTTCCTGTTCCTTCTCGCCTTCACACTGGCCGCGGTCGTCACCGAGGGGCTCCGGGTCGCCGGCATCATCGACAGCAACATCTTCCTCAACAACCCGATCTTCCGTTCGCTCGGCTTCGTCGGCAACATCCTCCACCTCGTGATCCTCGGGAACATGGTGATCCTGTTCTTCATGCTGGTCGCCGCCGTCCCCGGCATGTTCGTGCTGCACGACATCAAGAGCACCCTCCGGCGCTTCCAGATCACCGGAAAGACCGTGTCGTCCGCCGCCGCCCACTCCAACCAAGCCTATATCGACCGGGCGCGCGCCGTCTTTGCCGAGCATCCCGAGGCCGCCGTCTATCTCTTCGGCCACACCCACGATGCCTTCCTCGAGCGCGAGCCGGACGGCCGGGTGATCGCCAATCTCGGCACCTGGCTCAAGATCCTGCATCGCGTGCCGGTCCGCATCGGCTACCTGCCCGCCGTCTACTATCCGACCTTCCGGCTCAACTACTTCCGCATCCACGCCGAGGACGGGCGCATCGTCGTCGCCTATGTCGAGCGGGCCAAGATTCCCGAGCGGGAGCTGACGATACTCCAGCGGGTCGTCACGCTCGGGAAGAAAGCCCCGCCGCCGCGCCCGATCCCGGCGACCACCGTGATCGAGGCGTGAGCGGCCCGGCGGTGGCCGGAGGCGCGGAGGACGGGATGGAAAAGATCGCCTTCAAGATGAAGCTCAACCCGGGCATGGAGGCCGAGTACAAGCGGCGCCACGACGCGATCTGGCCCGAGATGGTGACGATGCTGAAGGAAGCGGGGATCACCGACTACTCGATCTTCCTCGACCGCGAGACCGACACGCTCTTTGCCGTGCTCCGGCGGAGACTGGATCACAGGATGGACTCGCTCGCCGACAACCCGATCGAGCAGCGCTGGAACGCCTACATGGCCGATATCATGGCGACCAACCCGGACAAGTCGGCGGTGATCACCGACCTGGTCCAGGTCTTCCACATGGATTGACGCCGGCCCATCTTGCGCCGGGCCGTGTCCCAACAAGCAAGGAACCCCCGATGTCGCGCGGATCGATCGGCCTCTCGCCGGAACTCAACGACTACATCGTCAAGGCGCATGCGCCCGAGCATCCCGTGCTCCGAAAGCTCCGGCAGAGCACCGGCAGGATGTCGATGGGCGACATGCAGATCGCGCCCGAACAGGGCCAGTTCCTCGCTTTCCTCGTCCGCCTGACCGGAGCGCGGCTGACGCTGGAGGTCGGCACCTTCACCGGCTACAGCGCGCTCGCCGTGGCGCTGGCGCTGCCGGAGACGGGCAAGGTCGTCGCCTGCGACGTGAGCGAGGAGTGGACGGCGATCGCCCGCGCGCACTGGGAGGAGGCCGGCGTTGACAAGAAGATCACGCTCCGCCTCGCCCCGGCGCTCGAAACCCTCGCCGCTCTGGAGACGGAGGGCGAGCCCGGCCGCTTCGACTTCGCCTTCATCGATGCGCACAAGCCGGAATACGACGCCTACTACGAGGCGTGCCTGCGGCTGGTCCGCGTCGGCGGTCTGGTCGCCTTCGACAACATGCTGCAGGGTGGCGATGTCGCCGACCACGGTGCGCGGGGCGCGAGCGTGACTGCGATCCGCGCCCTCAACGCGAAGCTCGCGAGGGACGACCGCGTCGAAGCGGTGCTCTTGCCGGTGGGCGACGGGATGACGCTGGCGCGCCGGGTGAAGTAGGGGGGCAACAGGAGGAACTGACCTCCTCTCCCGTTCGGAGAGGATAGCGAGACTTGCTCCGCGAAGCGGAGCCTAGTCGAGCGTGGTGAGGGGCGAGACCTGTCCGCACCGGGCAGAACAACCCTCATGCTTCGACGCTTCGCCCCTTGCATTTTGATTTTGTCGGCTCAGGAGCAACCGAGAGGAATCGGTGCAGACTGTGAGGCAGCTCGGGGCTGGTGGCCACCAGCCCCGAGCTGGGCGGGCGGGA
>JALHRF010000327.1 GCA_022841545.1 Bauldia sp.
CGAACGGCGGGGCGCTCACGATGTCATCGGAACCCCAGGTCCCGATCAACTGCCACCCACTCTCGTTGAGGACAAATGCCTCCAGTTCCTGGTGCCGCGGATCGAGGAGCCAGAGGTATCGGACTCCCACCTCCCCATAGATCCGGCGCTTCGCGCCGCGATCACGCCGGTGAGTCGATGCCGAGAGCACCTCGCAGACCCAGTCTGGTACGATCTCGATGTAGGCCGCGTCCGGCTCCACCAAGAGGCGTTCTCGGCGCCAGCCGGCAAGGTCAGGCACCAGGACGTGGGGACCGAGATGCAGTTCGGGCTCGATGATGAATATCCACCCGCCCGGTCCACCACGACCCTTCTGGAAGGGCAATGTCAGCTCGCCGGCCAGCGAGTTCGCCGCAGCGCCATGCCGCGGCGATGGCCGCGGATGCGTTTCGAGCACGCCGTCGATGATCTCGGCAACGACATGCTGCGGCGCCGCGAGGACATCGGCATAGGTCGCGCGTTTCCTGGCTGGCTCGGCCATCTGCTCCAGACCCGGGTTTGCCTCGCCCTCGACTAGCACGAGCCGGCCGTGCCGTCCCGTGCCGCGCGCGTCAGCCCTTCTTCGGCTTGGCGGCCGCCGACTTTTTCGCGGTCGCCGGCTTCGTGGCAGCGGCCTTCTTCGCCGTCGGCTTCTTGGGTGCGGGCCTGGCTGCAGGCTTCTTTGCCGCCGGCTTCTTCGCGGCGGGCTTGGACGACACCGCCTTCTTCGCGTCCGCGGCGATGGTCGTCGCCAGCTTCTCCACGTTCTTCGACAGTGCGGCGAGCTTCTTCTGGATCGCGCCGAGCTGCTTGTGGCGAGCGGCGCTGGCGCTCGCCTGCTTCTTCTTCTTCGCCCCGCTGCCGGGAAGGAGCGCCATTGCCTTGTCGATGATCGTCTCGTCAGCCATCGCTTCCTCCTACTTGTAGGTCGCGGCCTTCGCCGCTTCGACCACCTCGGCCACCGACGGCAGCGCCATCTTCTCGAGGTTGGCAGCATAGGGCATCGGCACGTCCTTGCCCGATACTTTCATCACCGGCGCGTCGAGGTAATCGAAGGCCCGCAGCATGATCTCGGAGGCGATGTAGCTCCCGACCGAGTTGACCGGCCAGGCTTCCTCCACCGTGATGCAGCGGTTGGTCTTCTTGATCGACTCGATGATGGTGTCGAGATCGAGCGGGCGGAGCGTGCGAAGGTCGATCACCTCGGCGTCGATGCCGAGCGTCTCGAGTTCGGTCGCCGCCTTGAGCGCATAGGTCATGCCGATGCCGAAGGAGACGATGGTCACGTCCTTGCCCGGCCGCGCCACCTTGGCCTTGCCGATCGGGACGATGAAATCGTCCACCTTCGGTACCTCGAAGGACTGGCCGTAGAGGATCTCGTTCTCGAGGAAGATGATCGGGTTGGGGTCGCGGATCGCCGCCTTGAGCAGCCCCTTGGCGTCGGCCGCCGTGTAGGGCTGCACCACCTTCAGCCCGGGCACCTGGCTGTACCAGGCCGAGTAGTCCTGGCTGTGCTGTGCAGCGACGCGCGCCGCGGCGCCGTTCGGCCCGCGGAACACGATCGGGCAGCCCATCTGGCCGCCGGACATGTAGAGCGTCTTGGCCGCCGAATTGACGATCTGGTCGATCGCCTGCATGGCGAAATTGAAGGTCATGAACTCGACGATCGGCTTCAACCCGGCGAGCGCGGCGCCGACGCCGAGGCCCGCGAAACCGTGCTCGGTGATCGGCGTATCGATCACGCGATCGGCCCCGAACTCGTCGAGCAGGCCCTGGGTCACCTTGTACGCGCCCTGATACTCCGCGACCTCCTCGCCCATGACGAAGACATCGCCGTCGCGACGCATCTCCTCGGCCATCGCGTCGCGAAGCGCCTCGCGCACCGTCATCACCACCATCTCGGTGCCTGTGGGTATGTCGGCATCGTTCTCGACGGCCGCCCGCGGCGCCGCAGCGACGGGAGCCGCTGCCGGCTTCTCCGCCTGCTCGGCGGGCTCCGGCGGCGCTGCGCCTGCTGCCGGCGCGCCTTCGCCGACATCGTCCTCGCCCTCGA
>JALHRF010000328.1 GCA_022841545.1 Bauldia sp.
TGCTGCTCCTGCCGCCGCCGCACTCGTCGCGGCCCCGGTCGCGGTGCCGCCGACGGCCCCCGTGGTGTCCGGCCCGATCGACGAAGCCTCGTTCGCCAAGGCCCACGCGAGCCCGTCCGTGCGCCGCTTCGCCCGCGAGCTGGGTGTCGATCTCGGCCGCGTGAAGCCGTCCGGCCCGAAGGACCGCATCCTGAAGGAAGACGTGCAGGCGTACGTGAAGGGCGCCATCGCCGGGGCGGCCTCCGCACCCGCCGCCGGTGCCACCGGGGGTGCCGGCATCGCACTCGGACTCCCGGCATGGCCCGTCGTCGACTTCGCGAAGTTCGGCCCCATCGAGACGCAGCCGATGTCGCGGATCAAGCGGATCTCCGGCCCGGCGCTGCATCGGAACTGGGTCCAGATCCCGCACATCACCCAGCAGGACGAGGCCGACATCACCGAGATGGAAGCCTTCCGCAAGTCGATGTCCGACGAGGCGGCGAAGAAGGGCGTGAAGCTCACGCCGCTCGTCTTCATCATGAAGGCGGCCGTCGCGGCCCTGAAGGCGCATCCCGAGTTCAACAGCTCGATGGCGCCCGGCAACGATGCGCTGATCCTGAAGCGCTACTACCACATCGGTGTGGCGGTCGACACGCCCGGCGGTCTCGTGGTGCCGGTGATCCGCGACGTCGACCAGAAGGGCCTCTTCCAGCTCGCCAAGGAACTCGGCGAAGTGAGCGTCCGAGCCCGCGACGGCAAGCTGGGCCCCGCCGACATGCAGGGCGGCACCTTCTCGATCTCGAGCCTGGGCGGCATCGGCGGCACGCACTTCACGCCGATCATCAACGCGCCCGAGGTCGCCATCCTCGGCGTCTCGCGCTCGTCGATGAAGCCGGTCTGGAACGGCACGGAGTTCGTGCCGCGTCTCATCCTCCCGCTGTCGCTGTCGTACGACCACCGCGCCGTCGACGGTGCCCAGGGTGCGCGCTTCATCACGCACCTGAACAACGTGCTCTCCGACATCCGTCGGGTTCTGCTCTAGTTGTGAACGGCCCCGGTCCCGTCGGGCTCCTCGGCGGGACCTTCGACCCGATCCACCATGCCCACCTGCGCCTCGCCCACGAGGCCCAGGCGGCCTGCGGGCTGGACCACGTGCGCTTCGTGCCCAGCGCGACCCCCCCGCATCGCGGCACGCCCGGCGCCACCGCCGAGCAGCGCCTCGCGATGGTCGAACTGGCGATCGCCGACCATCCCGGCTTCTTCGCCGACCGCCGCGAGCTGGACCGCTCGCAGCCCAGCTACACCATCCACACCCTCGAAAGCCTTCGCACGGAGTTGGGCGCCGATCGTCCGATCTGCCTCCTGCTCGGTGCCGATGCCTTCCGGCTGCTGGAGACCTGGCATCGCTGGCGCGACCTCTTCGCCGCTGCCCACCTCGTCGTCGCCCATCGACCAGGCTTCGACCCGCTGCCCGACACGCCGGCCCTCGTCGACGAGTACCGCCGTCGACGCATCGACGACCCCTCAGCGCTCGCCCGCCAACCAGCGGGCTGCCTCCTGCCGCTCGCCATCACCCCCCTCGACATCTCGGCGAGCGCCATCCGGGCGGAAAGAATGGCCGGCGGATCACCGTGCTATTTGCTTCCCGATTCCGTCCTCGGCTATATTGAATCCCACCACCTCTATCGAAGCGTGGCGGGTGGGTGAATGCCTCTGAGGCATCCACCACGCCGACGAATCGCAACACACGAAACACGGCCTACACGGGAGCCACAGACCATCCGCCCACCGGCAGTCCCGGTCTTCGAGACCATCCTCCCCGGCCCCTCCGGTGCGTGCTTCGCGCAGGCCCGACGCCCATGTTGAGCGCTCCCGCGCCACGTATCGAATTCCCCGGGGCCTCGTCCCCGATGTCCAAGAAACCCGATTGATCTCGAGACTTCCACAGGTGACGGATGCTGGATGACGCATTGACGCGTGCCGCGGTGAGCGCGCTGGAAGACATCAAGGCGCACGACATCACGGTGATCGATGTCCGTGCGCTCACTTCGC
>JALHRF010000329.1 GCA_022841545.1 Bauldia sp.
CCGTCGTCGCCCAGGAGCCGACGAGCTGGGATCCGACCAAGGCGGTCTCGATCACCGAGAACTGGATGACGGCCTATCCGAACCTCGACCTGATCTACGGCAACTCGGACAGCCTCACGGTCCCGGCCGCGGGCGTGGTCGACCGCGCCGGCAAGCAGGAGCAGGTGCTCATCGTCTCGGTCGACGGCACCGAGCCCGGCCTGACCGCGGTCAAGGACGGCGTGATGGAGAGCACCGTGCTCCTCGCCCCGCAGTATTCCGGGTTCTGGAAGGCCTACTTCCCCTTCCTCGTCGCCACCAAGGCGGATGACCGGAAGGAAGTGCTGATCCAGGGCGTGCTCGTCACCGGAGACAATGTCGACGCGGCGCTGAAGCTCGCCGGCGACCAGGTGTCGGCCGTCGAGACCTTCCCGTTCGAGAAGCCGCTCGTCGACATCGTCGCGACCTACTGATCCGGCACACCAACTCGGCTCCCCGTCGGCTCCGGCCGCACGGGGAGCCTTTGCCGCCACCGGCCGAAGTCCCATGAACCCCGACCCGTCGCCTTCGCCGCAGGCTTCTTCGCTGATCGAGATCCGCGGCCTCGGCAAGCGCTTCCCCGGCGTGGTCGCGCTCGACGACGTGTCGCTCGATCTTCGCGCGGGCGAGGTGCACGGGCTCGTCGGCCAGAACGGCGCGGGCAAGTCAACGGTGATCAACATCCTGTCCGGGATGCTCTCCGCCGACGCCGGCTCGATCCGCATCGGCGGCACGCCGGTCGCGATCCGCGATCCGCACCACGCCATCGCGCTCGGCATCGCCACGGTCTACCAGGAGCTGAGCCTCCTCCCCAATCTCACCGTCGCGCAGAACCTCGCGCTCGGGCGCGAGCCGGGACGCTTCGGCCTCCTCGACCGCAAGGCCGCCGCCGCCACTGCGCGCGATGCGCTTTCCCGGCTCGGCCTCGACATTCCCCCGGCGACGCTGGTGAGCAACCTCTCGCTCGCCGAGCGGCAGATGATCGAGATCGCCAAGGCGCTTTCGTCGAATCCGAAGATTCTCATCCTCGACGAGCCCACCGCGCCGCTCGGCCAGCGCGAGTCGGAGCAGCTTTTCGCCGCCATCGCCCGCATGAAGGCGCAGGGCGTCGCCCTCCTCTACGTTTCGCATCGCTTCGCCGAAGTGCTCGCGCTCTGCGACCTCGTCACCGTGCTCCGGAACGGCCGGAAAGTGGTCACCGCCGGCCTCGCCGGCTGGACCGAGGCGCGGCTCACCGACGCCATGATCGGCGGCCAGGCGGAGCGATACGTCGGCACCGCCCGCGTCGCCGGCGACCCGGCGCTGGACGTGACCGGCCTCCGGCTCGGCACGCGCGTCCGCGACGTCTCCTTCGTCGCCCGGCGCGGCGAGGTGCTGGCGCTGACCGGGTTGCTCGGCGCTGGCCAGAACGAGATCGCCCGCGCCATCGGCGGCGACCTCCGCGCCGATGCGGGGACCATCGCCCGCGACGGCAAGGCGCTGACGCTCCGCACGCCGCATGACGCGGTCGAAGCCGGCATATGCCTCCTCACCGAGGAGCGGAAGGCGGAGAGCATCCTGCCCAACCGGCCGCTCCGGGAGAACATCGCCGTCGCCTCGCTCGCCGCCCGCCGGCGCGCTCTCGGCATCGTCGATTCGGCCGGGGAAAAGCGGGCGGTGGAACGCGAGGTGCGCGACTTCGGCGTCGTCGCCGCTTCGGTCGAGGTCCCGATGCGGACGCTCTCCGGCGGCAACCAGCAGAAGGCGCTGATCGCGCGCTGGGACCTCGCCGACGCGGACGTCTTCGTGCTGGTCGAGCCGACCCGCGGCGTCGACGTCGGCGCCCGCGCCGACATCTACCGCCGGCTCGATGCGCTGGCGCGCTCCGGCAAGGCGATCGTGCTCGTCTCGAGCGACCTGCCCGAGGTGCTGGCGCTGGCCGACCGCATCCTCGTCGTCCGCGACGGCGCGATCGCCGCCGAGGCGCTCCCCGTCGACCTCGACGAGGAGCGGTTGAACCTGATGAT
>JALHRF010000330.1 GCA_022841545.1 Bauldia sp.
CGTTCCACGGCGAGGGCCACGCCCATGCCGCCACCGATGCAAAGGCTCGCGAGGCCCTTCTTCGCGTCGCGCCGGATCATCTCGTGCAGCAGTGTGACGAGGATGCGGCAGCCGCTTGCGCCGATCGGGTGACCGATGGCGATCGCGCCGCCGTTCACGTTGACCTTGCCCGTGTCCCAGCCCATGTCACGGTTCACGGCGATCGCCTGCGCGGCGAACGCTTCGTTGATCTCCATCAGATCGAGGTCCTTCGCAGTCCAGCCGGCCTTCGAGAGACACAGCTGGCTGGCCGGCACAGGGCCCATTCCCATGAACTTCGGATCGACGCCGGCGGACGAGTAGGCGCGGATCTTCGCGAGGGGTTTCAGTCCGAGG
Organism: Bauldia sp.; assembly: GCA_022841545.1. GTDB lineage: Bacteria > Pseudomonadota > Alphaproteobacteria > Rhizobiales > Kaistiaceae > Bauldia. Next base: position 376 of record JALHRF010000330.1, read on the forward strand.
TCCGCGGCGGTGCGGGCAGACATCATCATCACGGCGGCCGCGCCGTCGTTGATGCCTGACGCGTTGCCTGCTGTGACGGAGCCTTCCTTGTCGAACGCGGGACGCAGGCCGGCGAGGGCTTCGGCCGTGGTACCAGGCTTCACGTACTCGTCGGAATCGAACACGACCGGCGGGCCCTTGCGCTGCGGAATCTCGACGCCGACGATCTCGTCCTTGAAGCGCCCGGCCTTCTGCGCGGCCTCCGCCTTCTGCTGGGAGTTGGCTGCGAAGGCGTCCTGCTCTTCGCGCGTGACGCCCCACTTCTTCGCGACGTTCTCGGCGGTGATGCCCATGTGGTACTGGTTGAACACGTCCCACAGGCCGTCGACGATCATGGAGTCGACGAGCTTGGTGTCGCCCATGCGAAAGCCGTCGCGCGAATTCATCAGGACGTGCGGCGAGGCGCTCATGTTTTCCTGGCCGCCGGCGATCACGATCTGCGCGTCGCCTGCCTTGATGGCCTGCGCGGCAAGATGAGTCGCCTTGAGGCCGGAGCCGCACACCTTGTTGATGGTCATGGCGGGCACCATGTCCGGCAGGCCCGCGTAGATCGACGCCTGGCGCGCCGGGTTCTGACCGGAGGCGGCGGTCAGCACCTGTCCGAGCAGCACTTCACTGATCATGTCGGCCTTGACGCCGGTGCGTTCCAGCAGCGCCTTGATCACCACTGCGCCGAGCTGCGGCGCCGCCGTCTTGGCGAGCGATCCGCCGAACTTGCCGACCGCCGTCCGAACGGCGCCCACGATAACGACATCATCCATGACTGTGCTCTCCTTTGAGGAAGCTCTGATCCACTCGTGCGCCGCCGCCTGAGCCTCGAGGCCGGGGGTCGCCGAAAGTCCTGCCGGTGCTGCGCTGCAAAAGCTCCGAACTGGCTAGTCTACGCGCCTGAAAAGGACGCTGTCGAGACGGGGTTGCTGCGATACAACATGTCGTTCCAGCGGGTTTGGCGGTTTGTCCGAGGAAGATCTGTGCCGGTCCCGCGGGCCTTCTGTGGGATCAATCCTCGCCGTCCTGGATCCGGTCCATCTCCCGGCGGACCTTCTTCGTGGGCCGTCCCTTGTGCAGCGGATTGGTCGGGCGTGACGCGCGGATCTGCTCGACCAGCAGTGCCCGGGCTTCCCGGCTGGCCTCAGCCTCCCGGTAGAGCTTCTGCGCCTCGGGCGCCGGCCCGCGACGGTCGGAAAGCCCTTCGACCGTGATGGACCAGGCGTAGGGGCCGATGCGGATCGACAACTCGTCGCCGACCTTCACGGGGCGGGACGGCTTCACGCGTTCGCCGCCGACCAGGATCTTGCCGCCTTCGACGGCGGTCGTGGCGAGGGAGCGGGTCTTGAAGAAGCGGGCCGCCCACAACCATTTATCGATTCTGATCTTGCCGACTTCGTCAGTCATGGCTGCAAAGACCTCGAGGGGCGGCCCCCCGCGCGACTCCCCGCCCCAGGCCGCAGGCGGCCGCCGAGTCCGTCGCGCCCGCCCTCCACCACTTGTCGATCCTGATCTTGCCGCTGTCTTCAGTCATGGCTGCAACGACCTCGAGGGGCGGCCCTCCTGCGCGACTCCCCGCCCCAGGCCGCAGGCGGCCGCCGAGTCCGTCGCGCCCGCC
>JALHRF010000331.1 GCA_022841545.1 Bauldia sp.
ATCATGATCGTCTGCATCCCCGAGGGCGACGCCCCCGACCCCATCGAGTACACCCACTGGATGGCGGAGCGGATGCCGTACTTCATGGTCCCCCGCTACATCCGGTTCGTCCCCGAGCTCCCGAAGACGCCCACCGAGCGCGTGCAGAAGGTGAAGCTGCGCGACGAGGGCATCACCGCCGACACGTTCGACCGTGAGGCCGCCGGCATCACGATCAAGCGCTAGCGGGGCACACCATCCGACTGGAGCTCCTCTACCGCGCCACCTTCCGGTATCCGGACGGTGGCCGGGGGACGACCCTGTCGGGCGACGCCGGCAGCGAGGGCCACTACTTCTTCGCCGCCGAGGGCACCGTCGAGGGCCGCGTCTGCGGGCGGCTGCAGGGGGCAAACCACCCTCGCTCGCGCGTTGACCGGACTGCGTTGCCCGACATCCAGGGCGCCATCGAGACCGACGACGGCGCGACCATCGTCTTCGACTGGCGGGGCTTCGCGCGGGCCTACCCACCCGAGCGACGGCAGATCGTCGTGGCGGCGACCCACGTCAGCGGCGATGAGCGCTATGCGTGGCTGAACGACGTGGTCTGCGTGGGCACAGGTGAGATCCGGCCCCGAGACGCCTCGGGGGGTCCGCGCGCGGTGGTCGGCGGCGCCATCGACTTCGTCATCGAGTTCGCCGAGCTCATCTGGGAGCCCATCGACTGACCGGAGGATCAATGTTCCTGCTGCTCGCGCGCTACACACGGCCCATCGAGGAAGTGGATCGGCTCCTTGATGGCCATCGCGCCTGGATCCTCACGAACATGGAGGCGGGACGTATCCTTCTCACCGCGCGTCAAGTGCCGCTGACCGGCGGGATGATCCTCGCTCGCGGCAAGGATTCCGACGAGATCTGGCAGATGATCCACCAGGACCCCTTCCACACCTCAGGAATGGCCGCGTACTCGGTCCTCGAGTTCGATCCGGCCAGGGCCGCCCCCGGGCTGGAGGGCTTACTGCACGGCGAGGGCTGACGGTACCGGTACCACGCCGCCGTCGCCGGTTGCAGACATACCTGTTGCGTCAACGGCTTGAGCCCGCGGACCGCCCTTCGAATGGGAACGACGACTCGGGAGGGCAGTCATTTCGCCCCCTCAGTCCCTCGCTCGCGCCGTTCCCGCCATTCGGGTTCCAGACCGGCATGCAGGTAACCAGCGATCTGCCAATCAGGGAGATCCTCCGGCCCGGAGATCAGCCGCAGACGACGGCGGCCGTCGGGTCCCACCCACTCGCTGACGAGGAGCCAGCCGGCAAGGACCTCTCCCTCACCCGCAGCTTGGATCGCGTCGGATAGCCGGCGTTGTGCCTCTGCGCGGTGGAATTCTCGCTCGTCCATCGCCCTACCTCAACTTGAATGTCTCGCGGATCTGTCGGCCTACGTGCCGATGAGCAGATCGCCCGCCGCTGCCGTATGTCGGTCGACGGCCCCCGGAGGATCGACTTCGAGCATGGCCACGCACGGAAGCCGCACGAAGCCGTCCCGGATGGCTGAGTCGATCCTCGAGGTACGTGACCAAGTGACGCCGGCTGATGAGTCCGGTGAGGTGGTCGGCGTCGGCACCGCAGCCGCCATGGCACTGGCTTCCGGTCGGGCTCACCTCCCCTGACGCGGCCCCCGGCTGCGCCGTCATCGGCCTACAGCGCCCCCGGCGGGCTGGGGGCGCCGCCGTTGCCGCCGTTCGAGGCGGCGGGCCCGCCCTCGGCGAGGGGGGGCTTGCCGTCGGGGCCCGCGATCTCCGGGTGCCAGCGGTCGAAGTGCGCGTGGTGCTGGGGGGTCACGGCGCCCGGCGGGTAGTACTGCGCGTAGAAGTCGGGGTCCACGTGCTGGGCCTGGCAGGTGAGGCGCTGGTACATCGGGTCGAGGTAGGCCGGGAAGCGGCCGTAGGTCTCGTGGAC
>JALHRF010000332.1 GCA_022841545.1 Bauldia sp.
CTCGGCAGCGGCGAGGGCGGACCGTGGCTCCTGCCCGGCGACCGCGCCGCCGCCGGCCTTGCCGAGGCCCTCGCCGCGCCGATCGACGCGAAGCAATACGAGACCGTCGCCACGCTCGACCGGCTCGATGCCTGGATCGCCGACGCACGGGCCGCCGGCCGCATCGCCATCGCGCTCCAGACGACCTCCGGCGACCCGATGGTCGCCGAGATCACCGGCATCGCGCTTGCGACCGCTCCGGGCCGGGCCGCCTACATCCCGATCGGCCACCGGAACGGCGCCAGCGACCTCCTCGGCCCCGGCCTGCTCGAAGGGCAGGTCCCCGAGGCCGACGCGCTCGCGCGGCTGAAGCCGCTCCTCGAGGACGCCTCGGTCCTCAAGATCGGCCACGACCTCAAGCCGCTGACGCTCCTCCTCGGCCGGCGCGGCATCGGCCTCGCGCCCTATGACGACACCATCCTCCTCGCCTATACGCTCGACGCCGGACGGAGCGACATGGCGCTCGCCTCCCTCGCCGACCGCTGGCTCAGCCACGCGCCCCTCGGCAAGAAGGACGTGATGGGCAGCGGCCGCGGCGCCGTCGCCTTCGTCTCCGTGCCGATCGACCGCGCCACCCACTACGCCGCCGAGGATGCCGACCTCGCCATCCGCCTCTGGCATGCCCTGAAGCCGCGGCTGCCGGCCGAGCGCATGACCAACCTCTACGAGACGCTGGAGCGGCCGATGGTGCCGGTGCTGGCGCGGATGGAGGAACGCGGCGTCCGCATCGACCGCCAGGCGCTCTCCCGCCTCTCCGGTGAGTTCGCGCAGAAGCTGGGCGGACTGGAGCACGAGATCTACACGCTCGCTGGCGAGACCTTCAACATCGGCTCGCCCAAGCAGTTGGGCGACATCCTGTTCGGCAAGTTCGGTTTGCCGGGCGGCAAGAAGACCAAGACCGGCGCGTGGTCGACCGGCGCCGACGTGCTCGACGAGCTCGCCGCCGCCGGCAACGCGCTCGCCGGGCAGATTCTCGAATGGCGGCAGCTGTCGAAGCTCAAGTCGACCTATACCGACCTCCTGCCCGGCTACATCCACGCCGAGACCGGCCGCATCCACACCCAGTACGCGCTCGCCGCGACCTCGACCGGGCGCCTTTCGTCCTATGAGCCCAACCTCCAGAACATCCCGATCCGCACCGAGGCCGGGCGGCGAATCCGCACCGCCTTCATCGCCGGCGAGGGCATGAAGCTGATCTCGGCCGACTACAGCCAGATCGAGCTTCGCATCCTCGCCCATGTCGCCGACATCCCGCAGCTCAAGCAAGCCTTCGCCGAGGGCCAGGACATCCACGCCATGACCGCGAGCGAGATGTTCGGCGTGCCGGTGGAAGGGATGCCGCGCGAGGTGCGCAACCGCGCCAAGGCGATCAACTTCGGCATCATCTACGGCATCTCGGCCTTCGGCCTCGCCAACCAGCTCACCATCCCCCGCGAGGAGGCCGGCGCCTACATCAAGAAGTACTTCGAGCGCTTCCCTGGCATCCGCGACTACATGGAGGCGATGAAGTCCCATGTCCGCGAGCATGGCTTCGTGCGCACATTGTTCGGCCGCAAGATCCACTTCCCGCAGGTGAAGTCGGGCAATTTCGCCGAACGCGCCTTCGTCGAGCGCGCCTCGATCAACGCGCCGATCCAGGGCACCGCCGCCGACATAATCCGCCGCGCCATGATCCGCATGGAACCGGCCCTGAAAGACGCAAGGGTCTCGGCGCGGATGCTCCTCCAGGTCCATGACGAGCTGGTGTTCGAAGTGCCGGAGGAGGAGGCCGAAAAGGCGATGCCGGTGATCGCCCGGGTCATGGCGCAGGCCGCCGAGCCGGCCGTGCTGCTCTCCGTCCCGCTCCAGGTCGACGCCCACGCCGCCTCGAACTGGGACGAGGCGCATTGA
>JALHRF010000333.1 GCA_022841545.1 Bauldia sp.
CGGTTGAGGAGGTCATAGCGCGGCGCGATCTCGGAGAAGATCCGCTGGACATACGTGCGCTTGCCCGCCGCCGAGGCGCCCTCGGCGGCCGCGTTGGCCTCGAGAGCCTCCGTGTCGATCATGTGCGGCATAAGAAGCGAAAGTTGCCCGGCGTGGGACGCCCGGGCAAGTTTCTCGACAGCGAATGGCCCCTCCCCTCGACCTGCCCAATCTCCCGGATGCGGATGTCGTCGCGCTTGCCCAGAAGGGCAAGGAAGCGGCGTACCGCGAGCTCATCCGACGCTACGAGCGGCCGGTCTATTCGCTCATCTACCGCATGGTGCGCGATGCCACCGCGGCCGAGGACCTCGCGCAGGACGCGTTCATCAAGGTCCTCAACCACATCGACAAGTACCGGTCCGAGTTCAAGTTCTCGAGCTGGCTCTTCAAGATCGCGAACAACATCGCGATCGATCACCTGCGCCGCCGTCAGGTCGACACCATCTCCATGGACGGCTCCCCGCACGCCAGGTCGGCGTCGGATGTGGAGGCCACCTCCTTCGAGATCGCCGACCAGGGCGAGAACGCCCTCGACGAGCTCACCGCCCGCGAGCTGGGCGGCGCCATCGAGCAGGCCATCGCCTCGCTCCGCCCCGAGTATCGCAACTGCATCATGCTGCGCCACGTCGAGGGACGCTCCTACGAGGAGATCGCCGCCACGCTCGACCTGCCACTCGGCACGGTGAAGACGTACATCCACCGCGCCCGACACCAACTGCGGGAAGCCCTCGAGCACCTGCGCGAGTGAGCGGTGGGCGGTGCCCGACCGGCCGCGAGATGAGCGAACGAACAAAGACCGAAACACCAGCTTGAAACCCCCGGGCCCCCACCCGCGTACGCCCCTTCGGAGACCATCCTATGGAACACCGCCACCTCCTCCCCAACGAGATCGACCTCCTGGTCGACGGCGACGCCGGCTTCGGCGTCGCCCCGCTGCGCGCGCACGTCGCGGAGTGCCGTGAATGCCGCGAGCGCTGCGACGAACTGCGACTCGTGGCGGAGACGGTCGAGGCGCTGCCGCACTTCACGCCGAACCTGCGCTTCGCCGATCGCATCATGACGCAGGTGCAGGTGGTGGAGCCCTGGCACGTCGCCGCGACCGAGTATGCCGCGCGCTTCGTCCCGGCGAGCACGCCCATGCGCCTGTTCCTCGGAGCGGGCGCCGGCGCGGCAGCCCTGGCGATCTCGGGGAGCGCCGCCTGGCTCGCGTTCCGCGGCGACCTGGCCGGCTGGATGGCGAGCCTCTTCATCGACCGCACGCGCCAGACGCTCGTGACGGGTGCAGGGGAGGTCGCGGCAGGGGCGCTCGGCGCCGATGCCACGACGGCTCTCGCGTCCGGCGGACTGGCGACCCTTGGCCTCACCAGCGCCGTGCTCGCCCTCGCGGCGATCGGCGCGGTGCTCGGCTTCCGCCGCCTCGCCGCCACCGCTCGCGCCCATCGGAGCTAGTTCCATGCGGCGCACGTTCATCGTCACGGCCGCCGCGCTCCTCGCGCTCGCGGCCGCTCCGCGTTCCGGCACCGCGCAGCAGAGCACCGCGGCCATCCCCGCCGACAGCGTCATGACCGTCCTCGGCGCCCTCGGCCTCACCGAGGAGGGTGTACAGCTCAACGGGCGCTTCTCTCGCGGCAACATCACCATCGCCGCGGGCGACACCGTGCGCGGCCCGCTCGTCGTCGTCAACGGCACCGCCGAGATCCTCGGCGTGGTCGCCGGCAACGTGCACGCCCTCTGGGGCGACGTCATCGTGCACGACGG
>JALHRF010000334.1 GCA_022841545.1 Bauldia sp.
GCCCGCCCGAGGAGCCGCGCACGGCCTTGGCGACGCTCTTGGCGACGTGGAGGTTCTCCTTGCCGCCGAGGTAGACGTTGAACGCGACGAGGAACGGCCGCGCGCCGATGACGGTGGCGCCGGCGGTGGGGTGGATGGCGTTGGGGCCGAAGTCGGGGACGCGGTTGGGGTTGGTCCCGATCTCCTGCTTGGCCTGCTCGAACTCGCCGCGGCGGATGTCGGCGAGGTTCACGCGGTCGGGCCGCGCGGCGGCGCGCTCATAGAGGAAGACGGGGATCCCGAGTTCCTTTCCCACGCGCTCGGCGGTGGTGCGCGCGAGGACGATGCAGTCCTCCATGGACGCGCCCTCGAGCGGGATGAAGGGGCAGACGTCGGTCGCGCCGATGCGCGGGTGCTCGCCGGTATGGTGGTTCAGGTCGATGAGCTCGGCGGCCTTGGCGATGCCGGCGAAGGCGGCGTCGGAGGCGGTGGCGACCGGGGCGACGAAGGTGACGACGGTGCGGTTGTGGCTCGCGTCGCTCGAGACGTCGAGGATGACGACGTCCTTCACGGCGCCGATCGCGTCACGGATGGCGGCGATGACGTCGGGGCGACGGCCTTCGGAGAAGTTCGGGACGCACTCGATGAGGGACATGTTCTCTTGGTCTCTGAGAGTCTCGTTGCTGTCCAGCGAATCTAGTCGCGGTGTGCGGGGTGCGGGAACGACTTCCACCACAGAGGACACAGAGGCACAGAGAAGGGCGGAGACAACTCGTCATGGGGGCTCCCGCGGACGGATCTCTCGGCGGAAGCCCCCAAGGGGTTGCTGTGCCGTTCTCTGTGCCTCTGTGCCCTCTGTGGTGAAAGCAGTTGCCGTTGCCGTTGCCGTCAGCCCCGCACCACCCCCATCAGCCAACCGTGCAACCGGGGATTCCCCGCCAGCACCCCCGACGACGCCACCGGCCGCAACAGCCCACCACCGAGGTCGGTCACCACACCCCCGGCCTCGCGCACGAGCAGCATCCCGGCCGCGAAGTCCCACGGCGAGAGCATGTTCTCCCAGAAGGCGTCGAAGCGCCCCGCGGCGACGCTGGCGAGGTCGATGCTGGCGGCCCCGGGGCGCCGGACGCCGGAGACCTGCGCCATCACCCGCGACATCTGCGCCTGGTAGGGCGCGATGTCCTTGGCATCCTTGAACGGGAAGCCGGTGCCGATCAGGGCACGCTGCGGGTCGGCGATGGTGCTGACGCGGATCGGCGCCCCGTTGCAGAACGCGCCCGCGCCCGCGGAGGCGGTGAAGAGCTCGTCGCCGGGGACGTCGTAGACCACCGCGGCGACGGGCTCGCCGTCGATGAGGGCCGCGATGGAGACCGCGTACTCGGGATAGCCGTGCAGGAAGTTCGTCGTGCCGTCGAGCGGGTCGATCACGAGCGCGAGGCCCCTCGAGACGCGTTCCGCGGGGGTCGTGGCGGCGGACTCCTCGGCGAGGATCGTCGCGCCCGGCAGGTCGCGGCGCGCCACGGCGAGGATGCACGCCTCGGCCGCGAGATCCACCTCCGAGACGAAGTCGGTGGGGCCCTTGCTCTGCCAGTCGATGGACCGCGCACGAGGGGCGGCGGCCCGGATGACCGCGCCGGCCTCGCGCGCCGCCCGCACCACGACCTCGAGGAGCGCCGCGCCGTCAGGTTGATAGCCCATCACACGCTCCGTAACTTCGGGGGATGCCACGCATCTTCAGCGGGATCCAGCCCTCCGGCGAGCTCCACATCGGGAACTACCTCGGGGCCGTGAAGAACTGGGTCGCGCTGCAGCA
>JALHRF010000335.1 GCA_022841545.1 Bauldia sp.
CGGAATCATCAACGATGACGCGGAAGGCCCGAGCCGCAGATCTCGGCGGATCAGGCCGGGGCACCGACCAGGGAATCTTCGATGCCCACATTCAGGGAGAATTCAACGGACGATGACAAGAGGCTCTCGCAATGTTCCGCGCCATAGCGGCGTTCGACCCCTTGGCCGTCGGCGCGCGCGGCGACCTGGCAACCGCTCTTGAACGGATCGGCGATGTGCATCTCGAACGCGGGTCGCTCGACGCCGCGGGTGCTCTCTTCTCGGAGAGCCTCGACATCAGGGTAGGCCTCGTCGCCACCGATCCCGGCAATGCCGGCTGGCGCCGCGACCTGGCCATCGCGCTCAACCGGGTCGGGGAGGTCCGGCTTCGGGCCGGAGACACGGCCGGAGCAAGCAGCGCCTTCACGGAGGCGGCGGAGATCGCCACCGCCCTTGCCGCCTCCGACGAGGCCAACGTGGATTGGCAACGCGATCTGTCGATCGGGATCGAGCGGCTTGGCGACATCCGCCGCCGCGACGGCGATGTTGCCGGCGCTGCCGGCCTGTATGGCGATGCCCTCGCCATCCGCCGCCGGATCGTCGCGGCCGACCCGCGAAATGCGGAGGCCCGGCGCGATGTGGTGGTCGTGCTGACCCGGATCGGCGATGCGCGGCTCGAGTCGGGCGACGCCGCGGCCGCCCTTGTTGCCTATGAGGAGGTGGCGGCCCTGACGCGGGAGCTTTCGGAACTCGACCCGCGGAACACCACATGGCTGCGCGATGCGTCCGTCGCCTATAACCGCCTGGGCAACCTCAGCCTCGCGCTCGGGGATGGGGAGGCGGCGCTGGCGGCCTATCGCGAGATGCTGGACGGGACGCGTCGGCTTGCGGCGCTCGACCCCGCCAATGCCGAGTGGCAGCGCGACCTCGCGGTCGCGCTTGGCAAGACCGGCGACGCTCTCCGGCGGGTCGGCGACCCGGCCAATGCGCTGGCGACCTATGAGGAAGGGCTCGGCCTTTCGCGAACTCTTGCGGTGGCCGACACGACGAACGCCGCTGCGGCCCGCGACCTTTCCATAGGTCTGGACAAGGTCGGCGACATCAGGCTTGCGAACGGGGAACACCCTGCCGCGCTCGCCGCCTTCGAGGAGGCGCTGGCGATCCGTCTCATGATCGCGGAACGGGCGCCGGACGACGCCGACGCGCTGCGGGGCGTCGCGGTCAGTCACGGCAAGATCGGCGATGTCCTGCTCGCTACCGGAGACTTAATCGGCGCGACCGAAGCCTACGCGAAGCTGCTCGACGCGACCCGCACCCTCGCAGTGCGCGAGCCTGAAAACGTGCGATGGCAGACGGACCTCGTCGTTGGCTACTCGAAGGCGCAGTCGGTAACCGGAGATGTCACCGAACGGCGGGCGCTGCTCGATGAAGCGCTCGCGATTCTCGTGCGGCTCGATGAAGAGGACCGGCTGACGGCGGATCAGCGTGACTGGATACCGTGGCTCGAGGGCGAACTGGCCGGAATTGTCCCCGAATCCGTCGACGAATGAAAGCGCCGGCGGATGTCTCCGCCGGCGCATTGGTCGAGAGCAGCAGCGTCAGGTCAACGGATGCCCGCGTCGATGAGCTCGACGAGGCTGTCGATGTTCTGCGGCGTGACGGTGCCGGCCCCGGTGTTGAGGTTGAGACCCGGCATCTTGTACTTCTTGGTCAGCACGCACTGCAGGACCGGCATGAAGCCCTGGAGATACAGGAGCTGGTCGAGGGTGGCCGAGACGTAGCCGGACTTCACGC
>JALHRF010000336.1 GCA_022841545.1 Bauldia sp.
ATCCGTTTCACGCCGTAGCGTCGGTTCGGGCGCGCCCGGACAGCGGACCACCGTCAGACTCCATCGCACTATTGCGATCCAAGCGAACGAACGGTACCGTGGATGCGCGCCGGCCTCCGGCTCAAGTACCGCCTGAGCCGCGCCCGGCCACCCACCACGCGGGAGATTCGATGACCCGGATTTCAGGGAAAGCAGCACGCTATGTGTTCCTCGCGGCACTCGGATTCGTTCTCGGCTCGGTCGTTCGCACCGCTGAGGCCTCTCCGCGTCTGGTCGAGAGCAACTACGCGGTTTCCTATGACGGATACGACACGGTCTGCTCCGGCGATCCAGGCACCGACTGCGACGAGCCCGACCGTTGACCCGATGAAGTGCTGCACCCGCAGGTCGGCGCGCCTTCAGCATCTTGTCTCCAAGCGTACGTGATGAAGGGTCGGATCGACCGGCGGCCCCGTCTTCAGCCACCACTACTGAATGCGAGTTTCCGGGGTGATCGCGTCGGCAACGGCAGTCGCCATCGGCTTTGCGTTGGCGAACCTGCCTTCGGGCAGAACTGACGCGCCGACCGTGCAGGCCGATGTCACCCGCCTGATCGGCTCGGCGCTGCCAGCGGTCACACTCCGAACGCTCGCCGGCGACAGCGTCAGCCTGGAGAACGCTCGCGGTGGCAAGCCGACGCTGCTCATCATCTCCAAGGCGAGTGACACCGAGAGCTGCGCTCGATTCGCCTTCGAGGTGCGCCTGCTGCGACGGAAATTGCCGCGGGTTCGGATCCTCCTGGTCGGGAGCGGCCCTGACGTTTCCGGCTTCGAATCCTACTTCGCCGAGGAGCGCATGGCCGAGCACGCGCTGTTGGACCCGGCGCGCGAGCTCGTGCATGCGCTCGGGCTGAAGTCGGAACCGGCCGTCCTGTTCACGGACAGCGGTGGGACCGTCTTGCTCGTCGATACGAGGCGCCCCGGGAGGTCCTCGCAGTTCCCGATCGGCAACGTGCTGCCGGCGCTGTCGGAGAGCCTCATGCCGCTGCAACCGTAGTTCGCCTTCCCACACTCAGTCGGAGATGATCGTGCCCTTCGCGGAACGACTGTTGCTCGTGCTCGCACTCGCCGCGGCACCGTTTGTCGCGGACGCGCAGCGGACGGCGCCAGGGTCGCCTGTCGAGCCCTTCGACTCGGTGTTCATGCGTGTAAGGCGCGTCCCGCTCCTCGCGACTCCGGAGGAGCCGATCGGGGTGGTCCGTCACGTCACGGTGAGCGGTACCAGGCTTTTCGTCGCAGACGACAGCAACGGGAACATCAAGGTCTTCGACCTTGTGAGCGGCCGACTCATCACGACGATGGGGCGCTCCGGCCGTGGTCCAGGGGAGATCCGGCGCATCGCGGGCATCTACGTCGACTCCGCCGGGAACGTCACGACGGTGGACAACTCTCGCCAGGTCCTCGTGCGCCGCGATCCGACCGGTCGACTCATCGATGAGACGCGGCTGCCGGGACAGTGGCACGGGATCACTCGGCTCGAGATCGGCGCGGAGCGCCGCCTGATCCTCACCGGGCGCTCGGGGGTCCTGACCCGCGAAGGAGGGATCCCGGTAGAAGAGGCCCCACCCGTGATCTACGAACTGGACTCGACCGGACTCGGACGCGCGTCCTATCGTGTCGAATGGCCGAAGTCGGCCTGGCAACGGTCCTTCGCGAACCACTTCTCGAGCGCGTCAGGCTCGATCCTCGCGACCGCCGGATACGC
>JALHRF010000337.1 GCA_022841545.1 Bauldia sp.
GTAGAAGACGCCACCCGCATCCGCGCCGAACGCCGACGAGAAGTCGTAGCGGCCGCCGACGGTGCCGGTGAGGTAGTCGTTCCAGGAGAGCTGCTCCTGGGCGAAGTAGCCGCCGTTGATCGTGGTGAGGAAGCCCTCGCCGACCTGCTGGTTCTGGCCACCCGCGCCGACGACTTCGATGCCGGGGCCCGGGAAGTTCGTGGCGCTGGCCGAGCTCGAGGTGGTCTGGTTGTTGAAGACCTGGAGGCCGGCGACGAACGACGACTCCCACGTCTCGTTGATCTGCTTGTTCCACGCGAGCTTGGAGTCCATCGTGATCACGCCCTGGCGCTCCTGACGGACGAAGCGCGCGCCGTCGGGGGTCTGGGCCGTGAACAGGTCCACGTTGTAGCCGAACGGCGAGAAGCCGACGTCGCGCTGGGCGGTGAAGTCGTAGCCGCCGGTGAGCGAGAAGTTGAGCCCCTCGAGGATCGCGTACTGCAGGTCCATGGCGCCGGAGAATCGGCCGACGGACTGCTCGTTGAGCTGCTGCATGGACTCGCGCACGGTCATGAACGCCTGGTTGCCGAACGGATTGCCCGCGGCAGTGCAGCGGAAGCGGCCGGCGACGGCGGAGTTGGTGCAGTTCGCGGCCTCCGGGCGCGCCATCATGGCGAGCGAGTTGGAGCCGTAGATGTTGTTGTTCGCCTCGGGGCTGCGCAGGTACGAGTTGGTGTACGAGGTGCGGAGGCCGATGCGGAGCTTGGAGGTCGGTATGAGCTGGAGGTTCACCGTCGCCTGCTGGCGGCGGGCGAGGTCATCCGACGGGCCGAAGGAGCCGTTCCCGAACGGGCCGTCCTCGCTCTGGTTGCGCACCGAGGCGAAGTAGGTCACCGTCGGCGTGCCGCCCTGCACCTGCGCCGTGATGGTGTTCGCGGAGCCGTTCTCGGTGAGGAAGTCCTTGAAGACCGGCTCCTCGTACACCTGATAGGGAACGGGCGTGTACCCAAGGAGCGGCGCGACGGCCGAGGGGCGATTCACCCGCAGTGAATCCGCGCGGAGGTCGTCTCGGAGGAAGAACGAATTCGGTGCGACCCGGTCGGGCATCTGGATCGCTTCCTGCTGCATCGTGATGTTCCACCGCGGAGCACCCACGTTGCCGCGCTTGGTGAAGATCTGGATCACGCCGTTGGAGGCTTCGGTGCCGTAGAGGGTCGCCGCGGCGGCGCCCTTCAGGATCTCGACGCGCTCGATCGAGGCGGGGTCGAAGTCGTCGAGGCGCGACGAGCCGACGTTGCCGTTCGCGGCCTGGCCGCCGCCGCTGTTGATGCGGATGCCGTCGACGAAGATGATCGGCTCGTTGGTCTGCGAAAGGGACGCGTTGCCGCGGATGCGGATCTTCGCGCCCTCGCCAGTGAGCCCGCCGGAGGGCAGGCCCACGAGGCCCGGCTCACGGCCCTGCAGGATGTTCGAGACATCCGTCATCGGCATGTTCTCGGGCGGCTTCACGATCGCGATCGTGTTGCCGAGCTTCTTGACCTCGGTCGCCTGGCCCGAACCGGTCACGACGACCTGGTCGAGCTGGAGGGACGACTGCGCGAGGCCGAAGTCCACGCGCACCACCTGGTCCGGGACGAGGTTCGCGGCGCGCGTCACCTGCGTGTAGCCGATGGTGCGGGCGCGGAGCTCGATGCGGAACTCGCCGGTCACGTTGGGCACCACGAGCCGGTA
>JALHRF010000338.1 GCA_022841545.1 Bauldia sp.
ACGCCGATCTCCTGGCGCTTGGTCTCGAACTCGACGTTCCGCTTCTCGACCCAGGCCTCGGCGCGGGTCTTGAGCTCCTCGGCGATGCCCTCGTCGAAGCCCTCGATGCCGCCGAGATCCTCGACCGAAACGGCCGCGATCTCCTCGACCTTGGTGAAGCCCTCGGTGACCAGCAGGCCGGCGATGACGTCGTCGACGTCGAGCGCCTCGACGAACAGGGCGGAGCGGGTCTTGAACTCCTCCTGGCGGCGCTCGGATTCCTCGGCCTCGGTCAGGATGTCGATCGCCCAGCCGGTCAGCATCGAGGCGAGGCGCACGTTCTGGCCGCGCCGCCCGATGGCGAGCGACAGCTGGTCGTCCGGCACCACGACCTCGATGCGGTGATCCTCCTCGTCGAGCACGACCTTGGCGACTTCCGCGGGGGCGAGGGCATTCACGACGAAGGTCGCCGGATCGTTCGACCACGGGATGATGTCGATCTTCTCGCCCTGGATCTCCTGCACGACCGCCTGCACGCGGCTGCCGCGCATGCCGACGCACGCACCGACGGGGTCGATCGAGGAGTCGTTCGAGACCACGCCGATCTTGGCGCGGCTGCCCGGATCGCGGGCCACCGACTTGATCTCGATGATGCCGTCGTAGATCTCGGGCACTTCCTGGGCGAACAGCTTCGCCATGAACTGCGGATGGGTGCGCGACAGGAAGATCTGCGGACCGCGCGCCTCCTTGCGGACGTCGTAGATGTAGGCGCGCACGCGATCCGAGACCTTGAAGGTCTCGCGCGGGATCGTCTCGTCGCGGCGCAGCACCGCCTCGGCGCGGCCGAGATCGACGGTGACGTTGCCGAACTCGACGCGCTTGACGATGCCGTTGACGATCTCGCCGACGCGGTCCTTGTACTCGGTGTGCTGGCGCTCGCGCTCGGCGTCGCGCACGCGCTGCACGATCACCTGCTTGGCGGTCTGCGCGTTGATGCGACCGAGATCGATCGCCGGCAGCGGATCGGTGAGGAAGTCGCCGACCTTGGCGTCGGGATGGATCGCCTGCGCCGCGGCCACCGTGATCTGGGTGAACTCGTTCTCGACCGGATCGGCGACCTGGCGGTAGCGGAAGAGCTGCGTCTCGCCGGTCTGGCGGTCGATCGTCGCCCGGATGTCGTGCTCGGGGCCGTACTTGGCGCGGGCGGCCTTCTGCAGGGCCATCTCCATCGCCTCGAGCACCTGCTCGCGGTCGATCGACTTCTCGCGCGCGACGACGTCGGCGGCCTGGAGCATCTCGATGCGGTTGTAGGCGGTCTTGGTCTCGGCCATAGCGGGTAGGTCCCTGTTCGTTGTCGGTCTTCGACGCGGCTTCAATGAGTCTCGGCTTCGGCCTCGGCCGGCGCGGCCTCGGCTCTTGCCGCGCGGATCAGCGCGTCGGTGAGGACGAGCTTGGCGCGGGAAATCTCGGCGATCGGCAGATCGACGTCGCCGGCCTCGTTCGACAGGCGCACCGTCGTCTCGGTGCCGCCGAGGATGGTGCCGGTGAAGCGGCGCTGGCCGGCGACCGGGGTCTTGCACTCGATCTTGGCGAGATGGCCGGCGAAGCGGACATAGTCGGCGGGGCGGGTCAGCGGCCGGTCGATGCCGGGCGAGCTGACCTCGAGCGTATAGGCGTCTGGCAGGGATCCTCGACGTCGAGCTTGGCCGAGATCGCGCGGCTTATG
>JALHRF010000339.1 GCA_022841545.1 Bauldia sp.
GTCATGTGGTCCGAGCACTGCTCGTACAAATCGAGCCGCTACTGGCTGCGCCAGCTCCCGACCTCGGGGCCGAAGGTCATCCAGGGTCCGGGCGAGAACGCGGGCGTCGTCGATCTCGGCGATGGCGATTGCGCCGTGTTCAAGATGGAGAGCCACAACCACCCGAGCTTCATCGAGCCCTACCAGGGCGCGGCGACGGGCGTCGGCGGCATCATGCGCGACGTGTTCACCATGGGCGCGCGGCCGATCGCGAACCTCAACGCGCTGCGCTTTGGCGATCCCGCGCATCCCAAGACGCGCAGGCTCGTGTCGGGCGTCGTCGCGGGCATTGGCGGCTACGGCAACAGCGTCGGCGTGCCGACGGTCGGCGGCGAGACGAACTTCGATCCCGGCTACAACGGCAATATCCTCGTCAACGCGATGTGCATCGGGCACGCGCGCTCGGACAAGATTTTCTATTCGGCCGCGAAGGGCGTCGGTCTCTCGGTCGTCTATGTCGGCTCGAAGACGGGCCGCGACGGCATTCACGGCGCGACCATGGCGTCCGCCGAGTTCGACGACAAGAGCGACGAGAAGCGCCCGACCGTGCAGGTCGGCGATCCCTTCACAGAGAAGCTGCTGATCGAGGCGTGCCTCGAGCTGATGGCATCCGACGCGATCATCGCCATTCAGGACATGGGCGCGGCGGGCCTTACCTCCTCTACGTCGGAGATGGCGGACAAGGGCGGCGTCGGCATCGCGCTGGATCTCGATCATGTGCCGCAGCGCGAACTGAACATGACGGCCTACGAGATGATGCTCTCGGAGAGCCAGGAGCGCATGCTCATGATCCTGAAGCCGGGATCGGAAGGTGCGGGCGAGGCCGTGTTCCGCAAGTGGGGCCTGGATTTCGCGATCATCGGCAAGACGACCGACACGGGCCGCATGATCGTCAAGCATAAGGGCAAGATCGAAGCGGACCTGCCTGTCGACAAGCTCGCGAACTCGGCGCCGCTCTATCAGCGCCCGTGGGTGCCGACCGTGCCGCCGAAGACCATTCTCGCCGAGTGGGTGCCCGCGCCGTCGTCGCTTCTCGGCACGCTCGAAGAAATGATGAGCGGGCCGCACCTCGCATCGCGCCGCTGGATCTGGGAGCAGTACGATCATCTCGTCATGGGCGACACGATCGGCCGGCCCGGTGGCGATGCTGCAGTCGTGCGCGTGCACGGCACGAAGAAGGCGATTGCCGCGAGCTGTGATGTCACGCCGCGCTACTGTCTCGCCGATCCGGTCATGGGCACGAAGCAGGCCGTGGTCGAGACGTGGCGCAATCTGACAGCCGTCGGTGCCGATCCGATCGCGATCACGGACAACATGAACTTCGGCAATCCCGAGCGGCCCGAGATCATGGGCCAGTTCGTCGGCTCGGTCGAAGGCATGGGCGAAGCGTGCCGCGCGCTCGGCTATCCGGTCGTGTCGGGCAATGTCTCGCTCTACAACGAGACGAACGGCAAGGGCATTCCGCCGACGCCGGCCATCGGCGGTGTGGGCCTCATTCCGGATTGGTCGAAGACGGCGGACATCAAGCTCAAGCACGATGGCCATCTGCTGATCCTGATCGGGCACGAGGAAGGCCATCTCGGCCAGTCGCTCTATCAGCTGCATGTCACCGGCAAGAGCGAAGGTGCGCCACCGC
>JALHRF010000340.1 GCA_022841545.1 Bauldia sp.
CCGGCGATAGCGCGCCGGGCTCGATCGTCGAGCTGCGCAAATTCGACGACGCGCAGGGACGCAGACGGGTCGCGCTCGCCGTCCGCTCCGATCTCGACATCGAGAGGCAAGTCCATGCAACCGGCGCGACCTGGCTCGACCGGCAGGCGATCGCCCGTGAGCCCGTTCCGCTCGGCGGCGGCGGCTTCGGCGCCGAGGTACGCCAGGCTATGGACCGCCGTGCCGACCATCTCGTTGGTCAAGGTCTCGCCGAGCGACAAACACGGGGCGTCAGCTTCTCACCCGGGCTGATCGACATGCTGCGGCAGCGCGAGGTCGACGCCCTTGGCGACAAGCTCGCGGCCGAGACCGGCCGACAATTCTCCAAGGTCGCAACGGGCGAGTATGTGGCGGGCACCTATCGCCAGCGCTTCGCGCTCGCTTCCGGCCGCTTCGCCATGATCGACGACGGCCTCGGCTTCCAGCTCGTGCCCTGGTCGCCGTCCCTCGAACGCCAGATCGGTCAGCACGTCTCCGGCGTGTCGCGCGGTGCCGGTGGCGTCGACTGGAGCTTCGGCCGCAACCGCGGCCTCGGCATGTAGCCCAACCAAGAAAGGAGTGCCCGCCATGTCGGCGACCAAAATCCTCTGGGGCCAGATCCTCACCGTCTTTCTGATCGTGCTCATGACGACCTGGGCGGCGACGCAGTGGACAGCCTATCGGCTCGGCTTCCAGCCCCAGCTCGGACTTCCGTGGTTCGAACTGGCCGGCTGGCCGATCTACTATCCACCGGCCTTCTTCTGGTGGTGGTATTTCTACGATGCCTATTCGCCGCCGATCTTCATCGAGGGCGCCTATATCGCGGCGTCCGGCGGCTTCATTTCCATCGCCGTCGCGATCGGCATGTCCGTCTGGCGGGCGCGTGAGGCCAAGAACGCCGAGACGTTCGGTTCCGCCCGCTGGGCGGTCGCCCCCGAAGTGAGCGCCGCCGGCCTACTGGGCCCGGATGGCGTCATCCTGGGGAAATTCGAGCGTGACTATCTCCGCCACGACGGGCCTGAGCATGTGCTGTGCTTTGCGCCTACCCGATCCGGCAAGGGCGTCGGCCTGGTCGTGCCGTCACTGCTGACCTGGCCGGGCTCTGCGATCGTCCACGACATCAAGGGGGAGAACTGGCAGCTCACCGCCGGCTTTCGCGCGCGTCACGGTCGCGTGCTTCTGTTCGATCCGACCAACGCGAAGTCCGCCGCCTACAATCCGCTGCTCGAGGTGCGTCGCGGCGAGTGGGAGGTCCGCGACGTTCAGAACATCGCCGACATCCTGGTCGATCCGGAGGGTTCGCTGGAAAAGCGGAACCACTGGGAAAAAACGAGCCACGCGTTGCTGGTCGGCGCCATCCTGCACGTCCTCTACGCCGAGGCCGACAAGACCCTGGCTGGCGTCGCCGCCTTCCTCTCCGATCCGAAGCGGCCGATCGATTCGACGCTCGCCGCCATGATGAAGACCGCCCATCTCGGCGAAGCCGGTCCGCATCCGGTGATCGCCAGCGCCGCGCGCGAGTTGCTCAACAAATCGGACAATGAGCGGTCGGGCGTGCTGTCCACCGCCATGTCGTTCCTCGGTCTCTATCGCGATCCTGTCGTCGCCGAGGTCACACGCCG
>JALHRF010000341.1 GCA_022841545.1 Bauldia sp.
CGAACGAAACAATCGACTCAGCGATCTTGTTTATTTCTGGCATTTGCTGCCTCCCTACGCCACCAGTTCCCCCGCCAGCGCCCGCTGAATCAGCGCACGCGTTTCGGGGATACCGTAGATCGCCACGAACGAGCCGAAGCGCGGCCCGCGCTCCATGCCCAAGAGCACCTGGTAGAGCGTCTCGAACCAGGTGAGCGCCACGCCTGGGCGGCCGTCGGGCGCGGTCTTGCCCTTGTCCTGGAAGCGCTCGAAGGAGCGGCCGACCTCGTAGATCGCGTTCTGGATGACGCCGCCGTCGGTCTCGCCGACTGCCTCGAGCTTCGCGAGCGCCGCGTCGAGAGTCGCAAGCGCCTCGCGCTCGACGGCGTCCGGGTGGCGAAAGACCTTCTTCGGCGCGACGAAGTCGTCGTAGTAGCGGACGGCATAACCGACCAGTTCGTCGAGCTTCGGGTGGCTCTCCGGTGTCACACCCGGGACGTGACGGAGGATGAAGCCCCACATCACGCTCTTGTCGTGGGCGTTCGAGGCAGCGGCGAGGTTGAGGAGCATGACGAAGGTGATCGGCATGTCCACGGCCGGCGGCACGCCGGAATGGACGTGCCACACCGGGTTGCCGAGCTTCTGGTCGTCGGGCTGGCCCGGATAGGCGGCGAGGAACTGGAAATATTCGTCGACCGCGCGCGGGATCACGTCGAAATAGAGCCGCTTCGCCGCCTTCGGCTTCTGGAACATGAACAGCGACAGGCTCTCCGGCGAGGCATAGGCCAGCCACTCGTCGATGGTGAGGCCGTTGCCCTTCGACTTCGAAATCTTCTGGCCGTTGTCGTCGAGGAAGAGCTCGTAGTTGAAGCCTTCCGGCGGCCTGCCGCCGAGGATCGAACAGATGCGGCTGGACAGCCTGACCGAGTCGATCAGGTCCTTGCCCGACATCTCGTAGTCGACGCCGAGCGCCGCCCAGCGGAGCGCCCAGTCGGCCTTCCACTGGCACTTGACGTGGCCGCCGGTGACCGGCTGCTCGACCAGCTTGCCGGAGTCGGGATCGCGATAGACGATGGTGCCGGCATCGAGCTTTCGCTCGAGAATGGCGACCTGGAGCACAGCCCCGGTGGTCGGGCTGACGGGCAGGAACGGCGAGTAGGTCTCGCGCCGCTCGTCGCCGAGGGACGGCAGCATGACCGCCATCACCTCGTCATAGGCTTCGAGCATCTTCAGCAACGTCGCGTCGAAGCGGCCCGAGCGGTAGTAGTCGGTCGCGCTCGCGAACTCGTACTGGAAGCCGAAGCGGTCGAGGAAGCGCCGGAGCCGCGCATTGTTGTGGGCGCCGAAGCTCGGGTACTCGCCGAACGGGTCGGGGACGGCGGTGAGTGGCTGGTTGAGATGCGCCCGCATCATCTCCTTGTTCGGCACGTTGTCGGGTACTTTCCGGAGCCCGTCCATGTCGTCGGAGAAGCAGAGGAGCCGGGTCGGGACCGCGTCGCCGGTCAGCACCCGGAACGCGGTGCGCACCATCGATGTGCGCGCCACCTCGCCGAAGGTGCCGATATGCGGCAGGCCGGAGGGTCCGT
>JALHRF010000342.1 GCA_022841545.1 Bauldia sp.
CTCTCGTGACGAACGGCTGCGAGCGCGGAGAACCCCGAGGCCGACTTGCTCAGGGTCGCTTGGATGGAATCGAGCTGTCCTTGCGGTTCGGAGAATTCTCTGAAGTGATCCGACTCATACAAGGCGTCGTAGTCGAACTCGCCTGACCATCGCGCCATTGAGACGACGTCGCCGGGATTGGTCCGAACAACAGCGGCCAATATCGCGTTGCGCCCATAGGTTTGACGGAACATGTTCCAGTACCGTTCCTCATAGCCCCACGGAATCAGCAGGTCGACTTCGGGCCGAAGAAGGTCAAACGATCCGACCACTCCTTGGAAGCAATGGAGGAACTTGCACGCCGCCTCTACCGCGGGGGGCCAAAGGGCCGGGTCGAGCGCCGCATCGTAGGCGAGAGCGATAACCGAGGAGACTTCGTCCGCTTCCGACAGGGACCGGCGGCGGCCGGCCGGCCGCATCGGCCGCCCCCTTGCCCTGGCCGGGCGCATTTCCGGCCTCAGTGGCGGGACGCTGGTTTCGGACCAGGGATCATGGGGCACGTTCCGCATCTCCGGCATGGCGATTGGCGCGGCAGAAAGACTACCAGAGGGCGCAACACCCTCTACCCCGCCTATCTAGGCAGGCTCACTTCTTAACCCGATCCATGGCGTCGGTCGCGGCCCGGCCCATCATGCCGCCGATGCTCTTGCCCTGTTCCGCAAGGCTCGCCATCTGCTTCGCCATGAACTCCTTCTGCAGGGCGGCTATCTCCTCGACCGTCCGCGCCTGCACCAGCCGGTGGGCGAAGTCGAACGAGGCCGCGACGTTCTCCTCGACATAGGCCAGCGCCTGGCGGCTTACCTCGGCGGCGCCATCGCGGACCGACTTGGCAGAGCCTTCGGCCTTGGCGACCGCCTCCTGAGTGGCGTCGAGATACTGGCCGACCGCCTTCTTGGCCTGCTCGACGCTCCGGTCCGCGGCCTCGCGCATTTGGTCGGGGATATCGAACGGTGTCCGCTGCATGTCCTTGTTCCTCCCTGTTAGGCTGTCGATACCTGAAGATAGGCCGTGCGGCGACGGAGACCAACCACCAGAAGTTAACCACAGGGCCAAGCGGCGGCGTGCGCTGCATGGACCCTTAACCGGCCGCGGGATAGTGCTCCGAGCATGAAGCAAGGATGGCCGGCCACGTTTACCATGAGATGACGGGCGCTTCGATGAACGGCAGGACAAACGCCTGGCTCGATCTTGCGGCTCTGCCGCCGGTCGGACCGTACCTGTTCGACCCGCGGCCCGCGATGGTCTTCCGCGGCGACGGCAGTGCGATCCTCTGGGCCAATGCCGCGGCGCTCGCCTTCCTCGGCGAACCCGACATCGGCGCGCTGCTCGACCGCCGTTTCGCGCGGACGGGTCCGCTCGCCATTCATCTCGCCCGCCTCGCCAAGGCGCTCCCCACCGACCACGACCGGGTCGAACTGCTCCGGTTCAGCTTCGGCGTCACCCAGTCCGTCTTGGCCGCCGCGTGCCGGAGCCTTGCCCTCGGCGGCAGCGGCCGCGCCGTGCTCGTGG
>JALHRF010000343.1 GCA_022841545.1 Bauldia sp.
GTCGAGATCGAGCTTCTCGATCAGCACGAAGTCGCGGATCGAAAGCGAGACCAGCATGCAAGCCCGGTCAGAACAGGCCGAAGAACCAGCCGGGCTTCTCGTCGGTCGGCGCCGGAGTGCCCTCGCCAGTCATCAGGAAGTAGCTGTCCTGATACCATTCGCTGCCGGGAAAGTTGTAGCCCAGCACGGCAGCCGCTTCCTGGGCCTCGCTCTTGACGCCGAGCGACAGGTAGCTTTCGACCAGCCGGTGCAGCGCCTCCGGCACATGTGTCGTCGTCTGGTAGCGCTCGATCACCACGCGATAGCGGTTGATCGCGCCGACGTACTGCTGGTGCTGCTGATAGAAGCGGCCGACCGCCATCTCCTTGCCGGCGAGATGGTCGATCGCCAGCTCGACCTTGAGCCGGGAGTCGCGGGCGTAGGGCGACTCGGGGAAGCGCTTCACGACCTCGGCCAGCGCTTCGAGCGCCTGCTGCGTCATGCGTTGATCGCGGCCGACGTCCGAGATCTGCTCATAGTAGCACAACGCCTTCAGGTAGTAGGCGTACGGAATGTCTCGATGACCGGGATGAAGCTGAATGAACCGGTCGAGCGCGATGATCGCCTCGTCGTACTTGTTGGACTGGTAGTAGGCGAAGGCTGCCATGATCTGCGCCTTCGTCGCCCACACCGAGTAGGGATGCTGGCGGTCGACTTCCTCGAAGCCCTTGGCCGCCGCCTTGTATTCCTGGGCCCCCAGCTCGTCGAGGGCATTGTTGTAGAGCATCTCGACCGGCTGTTCGACGTAGTTGACATCCTCGTCCGACGAGCCGCATCCGGCAAGCCCGAACGACGCGCACAGCGCCAGTCCGGCCAACGCGTTCCATGCTTTTCGTGAGACCGCTTTCGACATTCCCTGACCGCAAATTTCGTGGCGTGGCGTTATATCATGCCGAGGCGAAAAAAAGAGGGGCCGCAAGGCCCCTCGAAGAATGCGTGGAGTATGCAGGAGGCTCGGTCACCAGGCCTGCATCAGTTTGCCTGGCGACGCAGGAACGCCGGAATCTGCAGGTCGTCGTCGTCACGTGCCGGCTTGGCCCTTTCCGTGACATCGAGGCTGATCGAGGTCTGGACAGGCGCCGGGCGACCGGCGGGCTTCTGGGCGACCGGGACGACATTCTCGGCGACGCTGCGCGCCGCCGGCGGCTCGGCAGCGACCGGCGCGCTGACGGCGACTGGCGGCGTCGCGGGCTTGGCCGAGGCGAAGGCGCCGGTGATGCGCTGGAACAGGTTCGGCGAACGGCTCTCGACCGCCGGGCGCGCCGCCATCGGACGGGCCGCCGCTTCGGCTCGTGCCGGCGCCTTGGGAGCGGGCCGATTGACCCGCCAATCGTTCTCGTCGACCAGCGGCCGTTGCGCAGCGGCGACCGGGGCCGGCGGAACAACCGGCGGGGGAGGCGGCGCGATGGCAACCGGCGGCGCCACCGGCACGTCGAACTCCGGCTCGGCGGCCGCCGGCAGCTCGGCGTATTCGACCGGCGGCGCGGCGGC
>JALHRF010000344.1 GCA_022841545.1 Bauldia sp.
CGCCCCCGATCCTGAACTGTCCGGCATCCCCAAGCGAAGAGGAGAACGACATGACTACGAAGAACGCATTTGCCGCAATCGGACTGACCACCGGCCTGGCCGTCATCGCCTATGCGGGCGCCGCGGCCGCGGCCCCTGTCGTCGGCCTTTCCGGTGACCGGACCCTGGTCTGGTTCGATACCGACAAGCCCGAAATCTCGCGCAGCGTCGACGTCGACGGCGTCGAGCGGCTCGCCGGCATCGACGTGCGGCCCGGTGACGGCAAGCTCTATGGTCTGGCCGCCGACGGAACGCTGGTCACGATCGATCTCGAAACCGGCGCGGCGACCGCGGGAGCCAAGCTGACGACCATGCTGCCGGACGGCGTCACGGCCAGCGTCGATTTCAATCCGGCGGCCGACAGGCTGCGCGTGATGGGATCGGATGGGACCAATCTGCGCATCCACCCCGACACCGGCGAGACGACCGTGGACGGCTCCCTGAACTTCGAGGCTGGCGACCAGATGGCCGAGATGACCCCGAACATCGTCGCGACCGCCTATATCAACTCCTACGGCAAGCCGGAAAAGACCGCCATGTACGACATCGACGCGGCGGGAACCTTCATCCAGCAGACCAAGCCGAACGACGGCGTGCTGAAGACGATCGGCAAGCTCGGCATGGAGGGCGCCGACACCTACGCATTCGACATCCAGACCACCGCCGACGGCGCCAACACCGCCTGGCTGGCGGCCGGCGGCAGCCTCTATACGGTCAACCTCGAAACCGGCGCTGCCGAGAAGAAGGGCGACATCACGGGTGCCGCATCCGCGCTGCGCGACATCGCCATCCTCCCCGCCATGTAGCGGGACCAGGCTCCACGGTGTGATCTTCCCCCTCAGGGCACACCGTCGAGGCGACCGGCCCGCAACCCCGTTGCGGGCCGGTCGTGTCTCGAGCACTCAGTAATGCGGCGGCCGGGTCACCGGCGTGTCCGGCCCGGCATGCTCCTCGAGCGCCGAAAAGCGCTCGTTCAGGACGTCGAGAGACTTGCGCATCTTCTCGATCACGCCCCACTGCTCGGCGATCTGGCCCGACAGTTCCTCGATCGTCTTTTCCTGCTCGGCGCACTGGATCTCCAGCGTCGTCAGTCGGTCTTGCGGCAGTGTCATGGCGATGGGTCCTCGGGCCGCGCGTTGAAAATTGACAAGCGCCCGTCGATTTGTCGAGAGTGGCTGGCCCGCCTGCCGATTGGCAGCGGACAGGCGGCATGCTAGCTCTTTTTGACCGGACGATAAAAACGAAAAGAGGCGGGGAGGTCTGATGGCGGGAGCCGCGATCGAGCTTATCGGCATCAACAAGAGCTTTGGCGCGGTGCGCGCCAACCGCGACATCAACCTTGAAGTCGAACGCGGCACCATCCACGGCATCATCGGCGAAAACGGCGCCGGCAAGTCGACGCTGATGTCCATCCTCTACGGCTTCTACCAGGCCGATTCGGGCGAGATCCGCGTCGGCGGCAAGCCGACCACGATCAGGACGCC
>JALHRF010000345.1 GCA_022841545.1 Bauldia sp.
CCACGCCGAGCGACTTGAGCCAGACGCCGGCCGGCGACTTCTCGGCGATCGAGCCCGCCGGGGAGATGTGGTCGGTGGTGATGGAATCGCCGAACATGCCGAGCACGCGCGCGCCGGCGATGGGCTTCACGCCCGGCGGCGTCATGGTCATGCCTTCGAAGTACGGCGGGTGCTTCACGTAGGTGGACTTGTCGTCCCAGACGTAACGGCTGCCGGTGGGGGCCTTGATCGCCTTCCACTCGGCGTCGCCGCCGAAGACGTCGCCGTACTCCTTGAGGAACTGCTCCCGCTTCACCGAGCGGAGCACCACGTCCTCGACCTCCTTGGACGACGGCCAGATGTCGCGGAGGAAGACGGGGCCCTTGGTGCCGATCCCGAGCGGCTCGGTGTCGAGGTCGATGTCCATGCGTCCCGCGAGCGCGTACGCCACGACGAGCGGCGGCGAGGCGAGGTAGTTGAAGCGCGTCTGCGGATTCACGCGCCCCTCGAAGTTCCGGTTGCCCGAGAGGACGGCCGCGACGGTGAGCTTCCCGTCGTCGATCGCCTTGGAGATGTTCTCCGGGAGCGGGCCCGAGTTGCCGATGCAGGTGGTGCAGCCGTAGCCGACGATCTGGAAGCCGAGCGTGTTGAGCGCCGGCTGCACGCCGGCCTTGTCGAAGTAGTCGCGGACGACCTTCGAGCCCGGCGCGAGCGACGTCTTCACCCAGGGCTTGGTCTTGAGCCCGGCGGCGACGGCCTTCTGCGCGAGCAGGCCGGCGGCGAGCATCACGCTGGGGTTCGACGTGTTGGTGCAGCTCGTGATGGCGGCGATCACCACGGCGCCGTCGCGCAGCGTGAAGTTCTCGCCGCGGTGCGTGCAGTCCACCGACGAGGGGGTGTCCTCGACCGGCGCGCCCTCGGAGACCATCGTGGCCGCCGGTGAGCCAGGGACCTTGCCTCCGTTCCCGCCCTTGGCCGCCGCGACCGCGGCGAGGCGCTCCCGCTCCGCCTTGTACGACGCGGCGTAGTTCGCCTTCACGTCGGTGAGCGCGATGCGGTCCTGCGGGCGCTTGGGCCCCGCGAGGGAAGGCACCACCGTGGAGAGGTCGAGCTCGAGCGTGTCGGTGAAGACCGGATCCGCCGACTCGTTCGTGCGGAAGAGGCCCTGCGCCTTGCAGTACGCCTCGACGAGCTTCACCTGGTGCTCGCTGCGGCCCGAGAGGCGCAGGTACTTGAGCGTCTCCTCGTCCACGGGGAAGAAGCCCATCGTCGCGCCGTACTCGGGGGCCATGTTCGCGATCGTCGCGCGGTCGGCGAGCGCGAGGTTCGAGAGGCCCGGGCCGTAGTACTCGACGAACTTGCCGACGACCTTCTTCTTGCGGAGCATCTCGGTGCAGGTGAGGACCAGGTCGGTCGCCGTCGCGCCGAGCGGGAGCTTGCCCGTGAGCTTGAAGCCGATCACCTCGGGGATGAGCATGCTCACCGGCTGGCCGAGCATCGCCGCCTCGGCCTCGATGCCGCC
>JALHRF010000346.1 GCA_022841545.1 Bauldia sp.
AGGCCATTGCCGTCGACGTCGGCTTCGATGAGGGTCTGACCGGCGCGCTGGTAGGCGCGCAGTTCCCCGGCGGCGCCGGAGAAGGTGTCGCCGACGAAGCGGAAGGCGTCGTCCTCAGGAGTACCGGCAACGGCGTCCAGGGCTTCGAAGTCGATCATGTCCCAGCCCTGGCGGAAGTCGACGATGACGTCGCGGGTGGCGGCGGAAGTCCCGCTGTCGTCGAGTCGGGAGAAGGAGAACAGGTCACAGCCTGCGCCGCCTTCGAGGACATCGCGACCGGCGCCGCCGACAAGGATGTCGGCGCCGGTGCCGCCGGAGAGGTGGTCGTTGCCGGCGCCGCCATCGAGGAAGTCGTTGCCTGTGCCGCCCAGCAGGGTGTCGCGGCCGCTGCCGCCGAAGAGCTCGTCGAGGTGGGCGCCGCCGTCGAGGAGGTCCTCGCCGTCGTTGCCTTCGAGCCGATCGTTGCCAGCGCCGCCGAGGAGCGTGTCATCGCCGCGCTGTCCGAGGAGGGTGTCGTTGCCGGCACCACCGTCGAGGCCGTCGTCGCCGTCGCCGCCATCGAGGGTGTCGTGGCCGGC
Source organism: Bauldia sp. (assembly GCA_022841545.1). Lineage (GTDB taxonomy): Bacteria > Pseudomonadota > Alphaproteobacteria > Rhizobiales > Kaistiaceae > Bauldia. The sequence goes on from JALHRF010000346.1 coordinate 579, forward strand.
TTCGCCGCGCAGTTCGTCGTCGCCGTCTTCGCCGAGCAGGAGGTTGTCCGCGGCGTTGCCGGTGATGCGGTTGTCGGCCTCGTTGCCGATGCCGCGGGTGGCGAGCGAGCCGGTGAGCACGAGGTTCTCGACGGCGCGCCCGAGCCAGTGGTTGACGCTGCTCATCACGGTGTCGGTGCCGTGAGCGCCGCGTTCGACGACGATGTCGCCGAGGCTGTCGAGGACGTAGGTATCGTCGCCTTGGCCGCCCTCGAAGATGTCCTCGCCGCCAGTGCCGACGAACCAGTCGTTGCCCGCGGTGCCGCGCAGCCAGTCGTCGCCGGTGGTGCCGTGGATCATGTGCACGCCGGGAACGTCGGAGATTGCGAGCGTGAAGACCCCGGACATGGCATCGGGGGCGCCGGGCAGGGCGGGATCGTCGACGAGGACGCTGACACGTAGCTGCGACGCAATGGAGTGATCGAGCGCGAGCCCGGAGCGCACGAACAGCGTGGTGCCGTCGATCGCGAAGGCGCCGGCATCGGTGCCGGAGAGCGAGAGCAGGTTGTTACCGAGGGCATCGTCGTCGAGGACGATCTCGGCCACGGCGATGCGGGTGGCGGTGGAGGCAGTCTCGTCGAGGGTGGAGAGCAGCGGTACGAGGGATACGGTGGGGGCCTCGTTGACGTCGCGCACGCCGAGCGTGAAGGTACGGGTGAAGACGTTGCCGTCGGAGTCGGAGACCTGCACGCCGATGTCGATCGCGGGCTCGGTCTCGAAGTCGAGCGTGGCGCCGGGGGTCACGACGAGCTTGTCGCCGGCGATGGTGAAGCGGCCACCGGCGTCATCGGTCAGGGTGTAGGTGAAGGTCTCGCGCTTGACCGACGGATCGGTCGTCGAGAGCGTGCCCAC
>JALHRF010000347.1 GCA_022841545.1 Bauldia sp.
GCTCGCCTGAAGCAGCGTCGCGACGCCCGCCGCGATGGCGATCGGCGTGAGCAGCTCGAGTCGGCCCTTGGTGAGCACCTCGTCGATGATCCACTTGGCGCTGCCGGGGAGCACGAGGCCGGCGAAGCGGTTCACGAGCATGAGCGTGAGGCCGATGGCGAGCGAGCGCCGGTGCTGCCACATCAGCTTGCGCGTCTCGGCCCAGGCGGCCTTGTAGTCGGTCTTCTTCTTTGCCGGCGTTCCGCCGGCGAGGGCAGGTGGCGGGACGGCCGATGGCAGGGGAGCGACCTTCGGTGTCGCGGACGGCGAAGTCATACTGGGCCTCCGCGCTCGGCGATCATCGCCGCCGGATCGTCGCTGATGATGCCCGAGACGCCGGCGTTCCAGAGGGCGCGCGCCTCGGCGCGATCGTTGACCGTCCAGACATGCGTCGGGCCGCCGGCGGCCCGCATGAGCCGCGCGAAGCGGCCGACCGGGACCGGGAGTCCGTTGAAGTACCGTGGGATGCACATGGCCTGGAATGCGAGGGGAGCGTGACTGAGGCCGAGGAGGGCCGGCAGATAGAGGCGCGAGAGCGCGCGTGGCGCGCCGGACGTGCGGATGCCGGCAGCCTCGAAGGGCGCGAGGGCCGCGTCGAGGAAGGAGCCGATGAGCACGCGGCCGGTCGCGTTCATGCGCTCGAGCAGGGCGAGCACCGGTCCCGCCGCCGCAAGCGCCTTGATCTCGAGGATGAGCGGGATGGTGGGGTGCGTCGCGAGCACCTCCTCGAGCGTGGGCACGCCGATGCCGAGTCCGCGGTAGGGCGTGGTACGGCCGCCGTCCTTGGAGAAGCGGGCGCCCGCGTCCACGCGCGCGAGCTCGGTGACGGTGCGCTCGGCGACCGGACCTCGCGCGTCGGTGGTGCGGTCGAGGGTCGGGTCGTGGATGACGACCGGCACGCCGTCGCGCGAGAGGTGCAGATCCATCTCGAGGGCGTCCACGCCGAGTCCGGCGGCCTGCGCGAAGGACGGGAGCGTGTCCTCCGGGGCGTGGGCCCGGTTGCCGCGGTGCCCGATGACCGGCCGCCGGGAGGGATCGAAGAGGGGGGACACCCCCGCAAAATAAGCGAAGCGGGGTGGGCCGCGTGGCCCACCCCGCTTCGTGCCCGGTCCGGAGGGACCGGCGCCCTGACTAGAAGTTGTACTGCAGGCGCGTGGTGATCATGCGGCCCACATCGGGCACGCCGATGAACGACGGCACCTTGTTGTCCATGATGTTCTGCGCGTTCAGGCCCCAGCGGACGTTCTGCTGGAAGGGCAGGCGCCACGAGAAGCCGAGGTCGAAGAAGAGGTTGACCGGGACCTGGTCGTACCGGATTGGCGTGTTGTTGCCGAAGTTGTTGAACACGCCGGAGTTCACCGGGAAGGCGTCGGCGTAACGGCTCCGCACCTCGGTGGACCAGCCCTTGGCCTCGTCGGCCCAGCGGAA
>JALHRF010000348.1 GCA_022841545.1 Bauldia sp.
AACGTCGCGGGGCATCGTCTATCGACCGGGCAGATGGAGGAGGTCGTCGCGCGCCACAAGGATGTCGGCGAGTGTGCGGTCATGGGCGTGCACGACGAGCTCAAGGGGCAACTCCCGGCGGGCTTCATCGTGCTCAATGCGGGCGTCAACCGGGATGCCAAGGAGATCGAGGCCGAGGTGATCAAGCTCGTCCGTGACGAGATCGGGCCGGTCGCCGCGTTCAAGCAGGTGATGACGGTGAAGCGGTTGCCGAAGACGCGGTCGGGGAAGATCCTGCGCGGCACCATGCGCGCGATCGCCGACAGCGAAGCGTGGAAAATGCCGGCGACGATCGACGATCCGACGATCCTCGAGGAGATCGCCGAGGCGCTGAAGTCACGCGGGATGGCGAAGGAGAACAAGGGGCCGGCGTAGGGTAATGCCTGCCTCCGCGTCTGACCAAGTGTCATCGCGGCGCTTGTCGCCGGGACCCATGGTGCAGCAGACGCGGCCATTTTTTTGGCGAGTCAGGTGACGCGGCTCGCGGCACAAACCGCTTGCCTCGAACGCGCGGAGAGATGGGTCCCGGGCACAAGGCCCGGGATGACACCTATATGGTTCGGCGTCCCGCTTGAACCTACCTCTATACCAACCCCTTCGCGGCCTCGACCGTCTTGGCGACGGTGATGCCGAAGTGCTCGTAGAGCTTCGGTGCGGGTGCCGAGGCGCCAAAGCCCGACATGCCGATGAAGCGGTCGGAGAAGCGCAACCACTCGCGCCAGCCCATCTCGACGGCGGCCTCGATGCCGATGCGCGGGGCCTCTCCGAGCACCGTCATGCGGTAGGCTTCCGGCTGCTTACGGAACAGCTCGAAGCTCGGCATCGAAACGACGGCGGCGTTGATGCCCTCCTTGGCAAGAGCCTCCGCCGCAGTGACAGCGAGGCCGACCTCGGAGCCGGTTGCGATCAGCGTCACGTCGCGCTTGCCTGAGACGTCACGGAGTACGTAACCGCCTTTGGCCGACAGGTTGTCGTCGGTGTGCGTGGTGCGCAGGTTCGGCACGTTCTGACGGGTGAGAGCCAGGATCGAGGGCGTCTCGCCGGGCGCGATGGCCAGCGCCCAGCATTCGGCCGTCTCGACGCCGTCGGCCGGACGGAAGACGTGGAGGTTCGGGATGGCGCGCAGTGCGGCCAGATGCTCGACGGGCTGGTGCGTCGGGCCGTCCTCGCCGAGGCCGATCGAGTCGTGTGTCATGACGTACACGACACGCTGGCCCATCAGCGCCGACAGGCGGATCGACGGACGGCAGTAGTCGGTGAAGGCCATGAATGTGCCGCCGTAGGGGATCAGCCCGCCGTGCAAGGCAATGCCATTCATGGCGGCGGCCATGGCATGTTCGCGCACGCCGTAGTGAATGTAGGAGCCGGAGAAATCGCCCGGCTTGATGAC
>JALHRF010000349.1 GCA_022841545.1 Bauldia sp.
GTGAAGGTGCGGCCCGCGTCGAAGCGCTCGGCGACCTCCTTGAGCAACTGCTGGCCGGCGCTGTCGTACGGCACCGTCGCGACGCCGAGCATGCGCTCCGCCGTCTCGTAGTGCGGGCGAAGTGCCGTGGCCCAGTCCGCGAGGCCCGCCCATTGCGGATTGGTGAAGAAGGCCGGCTTGGCGCGGTAGAGCGTGTTGGCGTAGACGGCGCTGCCGCCGCCCACGGCAGCGCCGGACGCGATGAAGATGTCCTTGAACGCCGTGAGTTCGAGGATGCCACGGAGGCCGAGCGTCGGTGCCCAGAGGAAGCGCCTGAGGTCCCACGCCGACTCGGCGTACTCGTCGTCGGCGTAGCGTCGGCCCGCCTCGAGCACCGCGACCTTGTAGCCCTTCTCGCTCAGCCGGAGCGCGGAGACGCTACCGCCGAAACCGGAACCGATGATGATCCAGTCGTATTCGTGAGTGTGCGTCGTCATGGGCCTGTGGAAGCTACCACGCTCCGGCGCGCGCACCTATCCTGCGGCAGCGCATGAATCGGAGCGGAGCATGACACCAGCAGGACCGGTCGGCGCGGAGCCGGCCCTTCCCGGCACCTACGGCGAGGCGCCGACGGGCCATCGCCTGCCAGCCGCGACGACGCTCGGACGCGTGGTGCTCCAGGTGTCGGACCTCGTACGATCGCAGCGCTTCTATGAACATGTCCTCGGATTCCGCGTCATCCGGAGCGAGGGCGGCACGGCGTTGCTCGGCGCGCACATGAGCGACCGGCCACTCGTCGAGCTGCGCGAGCGCGTCGGTGCGAAGCCGCTCGGCCGTCGCGGGAAGCTCGGGCTCTTCCACTTCGCGATCCTCCTCCCGGACCGTGCGGCGCTGGGGCGATTCGTGCGGCACCTCGCCGAGCTCGACGTGCAGGCGGGAGCCGGGGACCATGTCGTGAGCGAGGCGTTCTACCTGAACGATCCCGACGGGCTCGGCATCGAGGTGTACGCGGACCGACCGCGCGACACGTGGACGCGCGTGGGCCGTCAGCTGGTGATGGGCACCGACCCCGTGGATCTGGAGGGACTCCGGCGCGACGCGGGTCCGCTGCAGTGGGTGGGGATGCCGACGGGCACGGTCATCGGGCATGTGCACCTGCACGTTGGTGAGCTGACCCGTGCCTCGGCGTTCTATCACGAGGCGGTCGGTCTCGATCGAACGGTATGGGGGTATCCCGGTGCCCTCTTCTTCGGCGCCGGCGGCTACCATCATCACCTGGGGACGAACGTGTGGGCGGGCGCCGGCGCGCCGCCGGCCGCGGAGGATGAGGCGCGGCTCGTCGAATGGACGGTGGAGGTGCCTGCACTCGCCGATGTGGACGCGGTGGCCCTGAGCGTGGCGAAGGCGGGATTCAGCCCGCAGCGCGAGGATGACGA
>JALHRF010000350.1 GCA_022841545.1 Bauldia sp.
TCCACGCCGATCTTGCCGAGCGGCGTCTTCGGGATGCCGGGATTCTTCGAGATCTCGGTCCAGGTGTCGCCGCCATCGGTCGTCTTCCAGAGCCCGCTGCGACCGCCGCCGGCGAGCATCGACCAGGGCGTGCGCTGGAACTTGTACATCGAGGCGTAGAGCACGCGCGGATTGGATGGATCCATCGCGAGGTCCTGCGCGCCGGTCGAGTCGTCGATGAAGAGCACCTTCTTCCACGTCTTGCCGCCGTCGAGCGTGCGGAACACGCCGCGCTCGGCGTTGGGACCGAAGGCATGGCCGATCGCCGAGACATAGGCGCGGTCCGCGTCACGCGGATCGACGATGATGTCGGTGATCTGCTGCGCATCGGCGAGGCCGATCGGCTGCCAGTTCTGGCCCGCGTCGGTGGAGCGGTACATGCCGGTGCCGAAGGTGAGGTCCTCGCGCAACTGCGATTCGCCCGTGCCCACGTAGATCACGTTCGGATCGCTCGGCGCCACGGTGATGGCACCCACCGACGAGATGTCGCTCTTGCCGTCGGTGAGGTTCTCCCAGGTCGCGCCGCCGTTGGTGGTGCGCCAGACGCCGCCGTTCACCGACCCCATGTAGAAGAGGAAGGGCTTCTTGCGATCGCCGACGACGGCGTCCACGCGGCCGCCGCGGAACGGGCCGACGAGCCGCCAGCGCAGCGACTTGAAGTCGCGCGCCGTGGCGGTGGGAGAGGAGTAGAGCGTGGGGTCGTAGGCGGGGTTGGCCGCGGTCGTCGGCGCGGCGGCCGTGGGGCGCGCACGCTGGGCGAGCGACGGCGAGGCGAGGAGCGCGAGTGCGAGAAGCACGGCGCCGGAGCGGGGTGAACGAAGGATCGGCATGGCACAATATTGCCGCACTGAGCGCCTCGGGGCGAGATTCCAGCTTCCCCTGACCCCCCGCGATGACCGACCCGACCAGCGGCGCCTCTGGCGACCTCAGTTTCGACCGCGCGATCCCCGCGGCCGCGGCCAGCGTGGGCGGCCAGGGCGGCGTGACCTGCGCCAACTGCCAGCGCTCGCTCACCGAGGTCTATCATACGGCCAATGGCGAGCCGATCTGCGCGAACTGCCGTCATATACTCGAAGGGGCCACGCGCGGGGTGACGCAGCCGGCGACGCTGGTGAGGGCGCTCGCCTTCGGCCTGGTCGCGACGCTCGCCGGCGCGTTCCTCTACTGGGCCGTGATCCGCTTCGCGAATCTCGAGATCGGCCTCATCGCCATCGCGTCGGGGTGGATGATCGGCAAGGCGCTGCGCGCGGGGGCCAACGGCCGCGGCGGACGGGCGCTGCAGTTCATCGGGGCGGGACTCGTCTATCTCTCCGTCGCGATGGCGTACTTCCCCTTCGTGATGCAGGGGGCGCCGCCGGGATC
>JALHRF010000351.1 GCA_022841545.1 Bauldia sp.
TGTTCCCCGTCAGGACCTACCGGACATATTGAGCTGATTGCGTAAGAGATGGTTTCCGGCTCATCGTCACCTCGAGGAGGGACACGATGAGACAGCGAGACAAGCAGGCTCCGCAGAGCGCGGAGGAGACGGTCAGGGACATCCGGCGAGCCACCAGGCGGCACTTCTCGGCCGAGGAGAAGATCCGCATCGTCCTCGATGGTCTGCGCGGCGAGGACAGCATCGCCGAACTCTGCCGCAAGGAAGGCATCGCCCAGAACCTCTACTATCGCTGGTCCAAGGAGTTCCTCGAAGCCGGCAAGAAGCGGCTCGCCGGCGACACCGCCCGCGAGGCTTCGTCCGATGAGGTCAAGCAGCTCCGAACCGAAGCCCGCCAGCTCAAGGAGGCGCTCGCCGAGGTCACCCTCGAGAACCGCCTGCTCAAAAAAAGCGTGATCGCGGATGGGGAGGACGGCGAATGAGATACGCCGCATCCGAGAAGCTCGAGATCATCAGAACCGTCGAGACCTCGCACCTCCCCGTCAGGCGCACGCTCGACAAGATCGCCATCCCCAAGACGACCTTCTACGCGTGGCTCGATCGCTACGCAGCCGGCGGCTTCGACGCGCTCGAAGACCGCAAGCCGCGGCCCAAGCGCGTCTGGAACCGCATCTCCGACGAGGTCCGCAACAAGGTCATCGAGCGGGCCCTGGAGGAGCCGGAGCTCTCGCCTCGCGAGGTGGCCGTCGCCTTCACCGATGCCGAGAAGACCTTCGTCTCCGAGGCCAGCGTCTATCGCATCCTCAAAGCCGAGGGCCTCGTGACCTCGCCGGCGTTCGTCGTCATGAAGGCCGCTGACGCGTTCGCCAACCCGACGACGGCGATCAACCAGCTCTGGCAGACCGACTTCACGTACCTCAAGGTCACGGGCTGGGGATGGTTCTACCTGTCGACCGTCCTCGACGACTTCTCGCGCTACATCGTCGCCTGGAAGCTCTGCGCGACCATGACCGCCACAGACGTCACCGACACGTTGCACCTCGCCTTGCAGGCCGCCGATCTCGATCGGGCCGATCGCGCGCATCGACCGCGACTGCTCTCCGATAACGGGCCGTCCTACGTCGGTGCAGATCTGTCAGACTGGCTTGAGGAACAGGGAATGCGGCACACGCGCGGTAAACCCTACCACCCGATGACCCAGGGCAAGATCGAGCGCTGGCACCTCTCACTGAAAAGCCGAATCCTGCTTGAGAACTACTACTTCCCCGGTGATCTCGAACGGGCTGTCGCCGACTTCGTCGAGCACTACAATCATCGCCGCTATCACGAGAGCCTGGACAACCTCACGCCCGCTGACGTCTACTTCGGCAGAGGCCAGCGCATCCTCGAGCGGCG
>JALHRF010000352.1 GCA_022841545.1 Bauldia sp.
CACCGCGCGGTGGCCGACCGGCTCCCGACCTGGCTCTCGACCCTCCGCCTCCGCGCGGCCTGGGGCCAGTCCGGCCGCCAGCCGGGCGCGTTCGACAAGTTCACCACGTTCAACCCGCTTGCGTCCGAGCTCGGCGCCGGCCTCGTGCCCGCCAACCTCGGCAACCCGGCCCTCAAGCCGGAGATCTCGACCGAGACGGAGATCGGCTTCGAGGCCGGCTTCCTCGAGAACCAGTTCTCGTTCGAGTTCACCGCCTGGAACCGCCAGGTGGATGACCTGCTCGTCGCGCAGCAGTTCGCGGTGTCGGGCGGGTTCCGCAACACGCAGCTCAACAACATCGGCTCCATGAAGGCGAACGGCCTCGAGATGGGCCTCCGGTGGTTCGCGATCAACACCGACCGCGTCTCGACCGACCTCTTCTTCAACGCCGCCTTCCTGAAGCAGACGCTCACCGACCTGGGTGGCGCGCCGCCGCTCAAGATCGGCTACATCCGGTACCGCGGCTTCCTGAAGGAAGGCTACGGCCTCGGCTCGCTCTTCGCGCCGCGCCTCGCCGAGGTGTGCCCGGCCGGTGGCCCGCGCACCAACAGCGCCGGCAACCCGATCAACTGCTACGACCCGGCCACGCAGCTGCCGATCAACTTCAACGGCCAGAACTCGCCGGCGACCACCGCGCAGCTCCTCGCGTACTTCGCGACGCCGCGTGACCTCAAGAACACGGGCGTCCAGAGCGCCCTGCGCCCGTACCTCGCCGACTACGACGGCAACCTCAACACCGGCGAGCAGTTCGTCGGCGACGGCATCCCGGACTGGACTGGTTCCTTCGGCTTCAACGCGAAGATCGGCAACAGCTGGCGCTTCACCACGATGTTCGAGTACAAGACCGGCTTCCTCATCCAGAACCTCACCGACGCGTTCCGCAACTCGCAGCACTCGTCGATCGGTTCCAACCGGAAGGAGTACGTCGAGATCGAGGCGACGCTCAACGATCCGGCGAGCACCCCCGAGGAGCGCGTGGAGGCCGCCGGGAAGTACATCCGCGGCTACCGCCGCCTCATCGAGAACGGCCTCAACGAGCAGTTCGCGGGCGACTTCACGCGTCTCCGCGAGATCGCGCTGACCTGGACCGCACCGGAGGGCATCGCCGCGAAGCTCGGCGCCAAGTCCTTCACCGTGACCGCCTCGGGCCGCAACCTGTTCATCTGGACCAAGTACCCGGGCAGCGACCCGGAGTCCAACGCGATCGGCCGTGGCATCGGCAGCGCGCTGGAGCAGAACTTCCTCGACAGCACGGACGCGTTCGGCCTGCCGATCCCGCGCCGCTTCTCGCTGTCGTTCAACTACGGCTTCTGACCGAGACCACTACC
>JALHRF010000353.1 GCA_022841545.1 Bauldia sp.
GCGGCCAAACTGGCACGTATTCGTCAGGCCGTCGCCTATCACCCCGTCCCGACCCTTGCCGACGACGAGGAGGAAGACTCTGCCCTCGTGTCGCCCGTGACCGCCGACTTCACCTCCGACGAGGCACGCGACACAGCCTTCGACGCCGGGTTCACCGCGGACTTCGACGCAGATCTCAGCGCAGACTTCGACGCAGACTTCGACGCCGGCACGCTCGTTCCCGCCCCTTTTGAGGCCGAGGCCGAGGCAGATTACCTGCCCGAGGATCTTGCCGCTAATACCGCGTCCGACGACTTGCCCGCGCTGGTCCTGTCTGATGCGGTCACCGATGAAGACCCCGAGGAAGAGGCGGGCGTCGATGACGTGCTGGCCCGCCTTGGGGCGATGCTTGCCGACACGCAGGACCACGCAGATGTCGCCGCCGACACGGCGTCTGACGCCGACACCGACGAGCTGGCCGAACTCCCCGCGCTCGACGACGCATTCGAAGCCGACACCGCGTCCGAACCCGAAGCCACCTCAGCGCCGATGCTGCTGCTGGCCGATGCCCTCGTTGCCGACGAGGACGAAGTAGCAGACGCCGAAGACCTCGCCGACCTCAGCCGTCTCGATCTCGCTCCGCTCGACGACAAGATCGACGAGGACACCCTCGCCGTGGACGCTCCCGTTCTTCAGGCCGAGGCTGTGGAGAACGAGGACAGCGCCACGCCGACGGCCGAGCCTGCCATGGACGCCGCGCAAGATGCGGTCGCCGATCTGCCAGCCGAAGCCGCAGAGCTTGAAGTCGACATCGAACTGGTCGCCGACATCACGGCCGAACAGTCTGAAGACGTGACTGGCGACACCACCGCGGCTGACGAAGCCGAAGGCACCGCCGACGCCCCCAAGCGCGCCAATGCCCGCGTGATCCGTATCCGCCGCTCCGATGCCGACGATGCCGATGACGAGGATGTCAGCCCCGCCGACGACCCGACCCGCCCCTTCGACAGTGCCGGCGAAGCCGCCGCCATGTCGCGCCTTATGCGTCAGGCCGATGACGAGATGGCCGGCGCCGAAAACCGCCGCCGCCTGTCCGCCATCGCCCACCTCAAGGCCGCCGTCGCCGCGACCGAGGCCGAGCGTGCCGTGACCGGCGAGGCGCTCTCCTCGCCCGGCGCCAAGATCGAGCCCTACCGCGACGATCTCGCCCATGCTGTCGTGCCCGAAGATGCCGAACCCCCGGCCCCGGTGCGCCCGCGCCGCGAAGTCAGCGTGCGCCCCGATCCGACCCCGCGTCCCGGCATCCGCCCCGAGATGATGACCGCCCCGCCGCTGGTTCTGGTGTCCGAACAGCGCATCGACCGCACGCCCCCTGCGGGCCA
>JALHRF010000354.1 GCA_022841545.1 Bauldia sp.
CGGCCGCACGCCGCTCTGGATGTTCGACAAGCGGCGCGAGCAGCCGGTGTTCCTGGCGCCGGGCGATTCGCTGTCGTTCCAGCGCATCGACCGCAAGGCCTTCGACCGCATCGCCCGCGACGTCGATGCCGGCACGTTCGACTGGGCAAAGCTGGTGAAGACGTGAGCACCGCGCAGCTTATGACCCCTCCGTCCGCTTCGCGGCCACCTCCCCATCTGAATGGGGAGGAGAAGAAAGTGTCCCTCCCCATTCAAATGGGGAGGTGTCGGCGTCATACGCCGACGGAGGGGGCATGAGCGCGCTGAAGGTCGTGCGCGCCGGCCTGTTCGACACGCTGCAGGATCTCGGCCGCACGGGCTTCATGGCGCTCGGCATGCCGACCGCGGGCGCGATGGACCGCATTGGCCTCCGCCTCGCCAACGCGCTCCTCGGCAATCCTCCGGGCATGGCGGGTCTGGAGATCGGCGTCATGGGTCCCGACCTGCTGGTCGACGCCGACAGCGTCCGCGTGGCACTGGTCGGGCCGCTGTCGCCCACCCTCATCGAAGGACCCGAGGCCCCGCCCAAACCGCTGGAGTCGGACCGCACGCATCTGTTGACGCGCGGCCAGATCCTGCGGGTCGGCATGATCGAGGGATCGAGCACGGCCTATCTCGCCGTGGCCGGCGGTTTTGCCCTGCCCCCCTTCATGGGCAGCCTCTCCACCTACGCACGCGCCGGCGTCGGCGGGCTGGAGGGCCGCAAGCTCGGCCAGGGCGACGCCCTCCCGCTCGCCCGCGCGCAGGCGACGCCCGGCGACGAGCGCAAGCTCGCGGCCCCCTTCGATTACGGCAGCGGGCCGATCCGCGTCGTCTGGGGTCCGCAGGAGGAATACTTCACCGCCGACGGCCGGCGCACCTTCGCGGACTCGGACTATCGCGTCTCCAAGGAGGCGGACCGCATGGGTATCCGCTTCGAAGGCCCCGTGATCGCGCACGCAAAAGGCGCCGACATCATCTCCGACGGCATCGGTCCCGGCGCCATCCAGGTTCCGGGCGCCGGCCTGCCCATCGTGCTGCTGGCGGATCGCCAGACCGTCGGCGGTTACCCGAAGATCGCCACCGTCGCCTCGGTCGACCTGCCACGCCTCGGCCGTCTGCTGCCGGGCCAGACGGTCCGGTTCCAGCCCGTCTCGGTGGAAGAGGCGGAAAAGCTTCGTCGCGACCAGGAGGCTCGGATCGCGCGCACCATCGCCGACTTCAAGGTCGCCCGCCCGGCGGGCGGCATCGACCTCGCACGACTCTACGAAGAAAACCTGATCGATGGCGTCGTCTACCAGAAGCCCCTTGATTAGCCGGCCCAGTCTGGCAAC
>JALHRF010000355.1 GCA_022841545.1 Bauldia sp.
AGCCGATGGCGTAGCCGGCGAGCACCGCCTTGAGGAAGGTCTGCCGGAAATCGGCCCAGAGGATGTGCGGCGAGGCCACGATCTTCGACCAGATCGCCGATGGCGCGGGAAGAAGCACCGGGGAGACACCGGCGCCGCGGACGATCACTTCCCACAGGAACAGGAGCCAGGCGCCGAACAGGAGCGGCACGAACACCTTGAGGATGGCCGACAGGATGCGGCTCCGTGGGCGGGCGGTGGAGAGGATGGCGACCAACCGCCAGGCGAGCAGCCAGGAGGCGACCACCAGCGCCCAGAAGCCCCAGCCGGCATCGCCCGCCACCAGCGGCAGCAACTCCAGCGCCTGCCACGCGCCGAGATGCGCGGCGAGGAAGATGACGAAACCGTCGGAGAAATCCGTCCGCCATGGCTCCGCCGCGATCGCCACCCCAAGCAGGAGGAATGCGAGCAACGCGGCCGGGATCAGCCCGAGATCGATCAGCCGGAGCGGGTCGTCCGCGGCAAGCGGCGTGATGCCGGCGGCGACCACCGCGATCAGCGCCACGAGAGCCTGCCAGGACCGGAGCCCGATCATCGCGCGACACCTGCCACCCGCATCGCCGCCTCTTCGCCGGAGAGGCGCGCCCCGCCGCACGTCTGCATCAGCGGGCCCGCCAACGCTTCGCCGGCAAACCAGATGCGCTCCGCCACCGGCCGCATCAGCGTCCTCCGCGCCGCCGCCCGTCCCGGCCGCGCCGCGGCGTAGGCCCCGCGGGTCCAGCGCTCCGAACCCCAGCTCGTCATCGCGCCTTTCTTCACGGCCTTCCGCGCTTTGGACCCGTAAGTTCGCACCAGCCGCTCGGTGGCGAAGTCGATGGCGGCCGCTTCCCCCGCGCACTCCACCTCCCAGGCGAAGTCGCCGCCGACGAAGCCGACCATCAGGTCGAGATCGAAGGGGAAGCAGAGGAAGTAGATGTCGTGATGATTCCGGCTCTCGATGAGGAGATCGTCGAACGCGCGCTTGCCGAAGCGCTCGCCTTCGACCACGAGGGGAATCTTGGTGAGGAGCCCCATGGGCAGGTCCTCGATCGCCTCGTCATAGGCCGCCGGCAGCTCCGGCGTGAAGCGGATGCCGCCATAGGCGAGGACGCCGGTCGAGACCGTGACCAGAACCTTGTCGGCGCGCACCGCGCCGCGATCGGTGGCGACGGTGACGCCCGGGCCGTCCCACCGTATCTCCCGCACCGGCGTCGAGAGCTCCACCGCGACGTCGCCGCCCCAGCGCGCGACGATGCTGCCGAAGCCGTCATAGGTGAAGTAGTTGGGGTCGAGGTCGGCGGCGGTGGCGAAATCGGCGATGGAGATCTCGTCCG
>JALHRF010000356.1 GCA_022841545.1 Bauldia sp.
ACCCGACTGATGGACGAAGGCGGGGCGATGCTGTGGGGCCGCGTCACCTACGAGATGATGGAGAGTTACTGGCCGGCGGTCGCCCGCGGCGACGAGGCGGCGCCGCCGGCGATCGTCGAATGGGCGGTCAAGCTCGAAGCCAAGCCGAAGTACGTGGTGTCGTCCACGCGCACGGACTTCCCGTGGACCAACAGCCACCATGTCGCCGGCGATCTCGCCAGCGGCGTGCAGAAGCTCAAGGACGCGACGCCAGCGGGCGTGCTCCTCGGGAGCGGCAAGCTCGCGACCGAACTCGACCGGCTGGACCTGATCGACGAGTACCAGTTCCTCGTCCATCCGCGGATCGCCGGCCATGGGCCGACGCTGTACCACGGTGGCCTTCCGAACACGCGGCGCCTCGAACTCGTCTCGGCGACGCCGCTCCGGAACGGCGTGGTCGCGATGCACTATCGGCGCGCGAAGCCCAGTTAGTGCGACCGGGTCGGTGAGACTCGACACAACAGCCCTCGAGCGAGCGTAGGATGAGGCGTAGCAGCGCGATCACGCCGCCGTACCTTCCAACCGCTGAGCCCATGACCAAGTCGGACCTCAAGCTCTACTCGGCACTCGAAGTCGAGAACGCCCGGACCAAGGCACAGGTCGTCGGGATCGCCCAAGGCGCAGGTGGAATGCTGCTCCTCGGCGTTCTCCTCAGCCTCATCGGCTGGATCCCGCTGCTCGTCGTGGGCGCGCTCGCCGTCGTCGTGGTCATGAAGCTCCTGTCGAAGTGACGGCGAGCCGTTGGCGTCGGCTCCGGGACGATCGGCCGCGCATCACGGTTCACGGCTCCTCACTCGTGACCCACGGCTAGATTCTCGACAGTCTCTGCCCTCGCCATGACCGACTCCGTCCCTTTCCTCAGCATCCAGTCCGTCGAGAAGACCTACGCCACCGTCCGCGCAGTGGCCGGCATCTCCCTCGACGTTCCCTCCGGCGAGATCGTCGCGCTCCTCGGTCCGAACGGGGCGGGCAAGACGACGCTGCTCCGCATGCTCGTCGGCATCACGCGACCGGACCGGGGTCGCATCCTCTGGGAAGGCACGGAGCAGGCACCCGGGCCAGGCACGCTCGGCTACCTCCCCGAGGACCGCGGCCTGTACCAGGACGTCCCCATCCACCGCACCCTCTGCTACTTCGCACGCCTGCGCGGGATCGCCGGCGCGGAGGCGGAGCGGATCGCCACCGAGTGGCTGGCGCGCCTCGAGCTCAAGGACCGTGCGGGGGAGAAGCTGGCCTCCCTCTCCAAGGGGAATCAGCAGAAGGTGCAGTTCGCCGCGGCGGTGCTGCACCGGCCGCGCTTCGCGATCCTC
>JALHRF010000357.1 GCA_022841545.1 Bauldia sp.
AACCGGCTCTCCTATGCCGACGACTTCACGAACGGCGGCGAGGATATCGCCTACGCGCTCTATGTGCTGGCCCGCGCCGGCCGCGCGTCCCTTGGCGACCTCCGCTACTACGCGGAGACCAAGATCGGTAACTTCGGCACGGCGCTGGCAAAGGCCCAGGTCGGCGCGGCGCTCGCCCTCTACGGCGACCGCACGCGCGCGGCCCGCGCCTTCGAGGCGGCGTTCTCCGACCTCAATGTCGGGCGGAACGCCGACATCTGGATCGGCGACTACGGCAGCCAGCTCCGCGACAAGGCCGCGGTGCTGACGCTTGCCGCCGAGAGCGACGTCGGCGGCGCCAACCTCCGCGCACTCGCCAATGACATCGCCCGCGAGGAGGAGCTCCGGCGCTACACCAGCACCCAGGAGAACGCCTGGATGCTGCTTGCCGCGGCCGCGCTCATCAAGGACGCCGAGCGGACCAGCTTCGAGATCGAGGGCGCGGCAGTCGCCGGGCCGCTCTTCAAGGAGTACAGCCAGGCAACGCTCGAAGCCGCCCCGGTCGCGATCAGGAACCTCTCGACCGACACCCTTGACGCGGTGATCAACACCACCGGCGTCACCGTCGTGCCGGAACCGGCCGGCGGCAACGGCTTCACCATCGACCGCTTCTACTACACCGTCGACGGCGAACCGACCGACATCGCCGCCATCGGCCAGAACGAGCGGATCGTCGTGATGCTCACCGTCACCGCCGACCAGGGCCGCGACGGCAACATCCTGGTCGTCGACCCGATCCCCGCCGGCTACGAGATCGAGAATCCGAACATCTCGGCCTCCGGCGAGGTGATCAACTTCGGCTGGCTCGATGTAGACCGGAACGCGGCCCACACCGAGGCCCGCGTCGACCGCTTCGTGGCGGCGCTCGACCGCAACTCGGACGACCCGCTTCAGTTCAGCGTCGCCTATTCGATGCGGGCGGTCTCGCCGGGCACCTTCACCCAGCCGGCCGCGACGGTCGAGGACATGTACCGTCCCTACCTCAACGCCCGCACCGCCACCGGCACGGTCGAGGTCGTCGGCCCGACGCGGTAGGGGTTGGAGCGAACGAAAAAGGGCAGCGCGCCGGTCAGGCGCGCCGCCCTTTTCTCAACACGAACCGCGGAGCCCTATTTCGGCTGCGGGACGATGCGGATGTAGGGCTTGGGTTCCTTCCAGCCCTGCGGCCAGATCTTCTTCGCGTCGTCGTTCGACACCGAGCCGGCGATGATCACGTCGTCGCCTTCCTTC
>JALHRF010000358.1 GCA_022841545.1 Bauldia sp.
AGAGCCGACGGCGAGAATCGAACTCGCGACCGCCCGATTACAAATCGGGTGCTCTGCCAGCTGAGCTACGTCGGCGAAACCGATGCACTGCGCGAGCTATCAAGGATAGTCGGGCGGGCCGTGACGGTCAACGCACCACCTTCCATCGCGTCCCCGCCGGCGTGTCCTCGATCACCACGCCCTTCTCGTCGAGCGCCTTCCGGATCGCATCGGCCGCCGCGAAGTCCCGGCGCGCCCGCGCCTCGGTGCGCGCCGTGAGCTGCCCCTCCACCCAGGTCGCCAACTCCCCGTCCACCGACCCGCGCTCGGGCTGAAGGTCCAGGATGGAATCCACCATCGCGAACACCTCGCGCGCCCGGCTCAGCGGCCCCGGCTCGGAGCCCCCCGCGTCGAGTTCCTTGTTGGCCGCCCGGATGAACTCGAACAGGGCCGCCATCGCGTTCGGCGCGTTGAGGTCGTCGAAGAGCGCCGCACGGACCTCGTTCTCGAGCCGATCGGCCGCATCCTCGAGCCCGCGCGTGCCGCCCTTGGCCGCCTTGAGCCGCTCGGCGAAGTCGCCCACGCGACGGACCGCCTCGAGCGACCCCTCGAGCGCCTCGCCCGCCAGGTTCAACTGCTTGCGGTAGTGCGTCGAGAAGACGAAGTGCCGCACCGCCGCGCCGCTGATCCCGTGCTCGCGGAGCCCTTCGACGTTCTGCACGTTGCCCACGCGCTTGGCCATCTTCGCGCCGTCCGTGAGGAGGAACTCGCCATGGCACCAGCAGCGCGCGAACGGCTTGCCCGTCGCGGCCTCGCTCTGCGCGATCTCGTCCTCGTGGTGGGGGAAGATCAGGTCGATGCCGCCGGCATGCAGGTCGAGCGTCTCGCCGAGGATCGCCATCGCCATCGCCGAGCACTCGAGGTGCCAACCGGGACGGCCGCGGCCCCACGGAGAGTCCCAGGCGGCGCCGCACGCCTCGTCCTCGGGCTTGGCCGCCTTCCAGAGCGCGAAGTCTTGCGCGTTCTCCTTCGAGTAGTCGTCCTGCGCCACGCGCGCCCCGCTCTGGATCTCACGCGTGTCGAGACGCGAGAGGCGGCCATAGGTCGGGAACTTGCCGATCGCGAAGTAGATCGAGCCGTCCTCGGCGAGGTAGGCCACGCCGTTCTTGAGGAGGCGCTCGACGAGTGCGATCATCTGCGGGATGTACGCCGTGGCGCGCGGATAGTGCTCGGCGTCCTCGATCCGCAGGTACTTCCGGTCCGCATGGAAGATCGTGACGATCGGG
>JALHRF010000359.1 GCA_022841545.1 Bauldia sp.
CCCGCTCCCATGTTTGTTCTGAGGACGACCGGTCCGCCCGAGGTCATGGTGGCCCGCAGGCGGGCGACCCATTTGGCGGGCTCCCAGTAGGTGACCCTCGGATCGGTGAGGCCGGCCATAGCGAGGATCGCCGGGTAGTCCCGGGCGGCGACATTGTCGTAGGGCGAGTACGACAGGATATGGCGGAACGCCGCCTCGTCGGCGATGGGATTGCCCCATTCGGGCCACTCGGGCGGCGTGAGCGGCAGCTTGTCGTCCAGCATGGTGTTGAGCACGTCGACGAAGGGGACTTCGGCCACGATGCCGGCAAAGAGCTCGCCGGCGCGGTTGGCGACCGCGCCCATCAGCATGCCGCCGGCGCTGCCGCCGTGGCCGACGATGCGCTTTGCAGATGTGTACTTCCCGGCGATCAGGGCCCGGCCTGCCGCGGCGAAATCGTCGAACGTGTTCGTCTTCTTCGCCAGCTTGCCGTCGAGATACCACGACCAGCCCTTGTCCGAGCCGCCCCGGACATGGGCGATGGCATAGACGAAGCCGCGATCGACGAGCGACAGGCGATTGGCCGAGAAGGAAGCCGGCATCGCCATGCCATAGGAGCCGTAGCCGTAGAGCAGGAGCGGGGCGCTGCCGTCGCGGACGAGGTCGCGGCGATGCAGGATCGACACCGGCACCTCGGCGCCGTCGTGCGAGGGGGCCATGATCCGCGTCGTCACATAGGCGGCGGGATCGTGGCCGGTGGGAATCTCCTGGCGCTTCCGCAGGGTGCGCTCGCGGCTTGCCATGTCGTAGTCGTAGACCTCGGCTGGCGTCGTCATCGACGAGTAGGCAAAGCGCAAGGTCGTGGTGTCGAACTCGAAGCCGCCGACCATGTCGAGCGAATAGGCTGCCTCGTCGAAGGAGATCGTGTGCTCGCCGCCGCTTTCCAGGTCTCGAATGACGATCGAGGGCAGGGCGTTCGCCCGTTCCAGCCGCACCAGATGGCCAGCGTAGAGCTCCATGCCGAGGACATAGACCCCCGGACGGTGCGCGATAAGTTCCCGCCAGTTTGCGCGTCCGGGCGCTGCGAGCGATGCGGTGACGATGCGGAAATCGATCGCGCCGCCTTCGTTGGTGAGAATGAAGAGCTCGTTGCCACGATCCGCAACGCTGTAGCGTATGCCTTTCTCCCGTGGCGCGATCAGCCGCGGCACGGCGTCCGGCAAGGAAAGATCGATCAGGCTTTGCTCGGACGTGTCGTGGTCGCCGCCGG
>JALHRF010000360.1 GCA_022841545.1 Bauldia sp.
GTGCGGGGACGATTCAAGGACGTCGGCGCGGGCGATGTTCCGCGCCTGCCGCCGCGCCGAACCGGTTTCGAGCTGGCGCACTTTGCCGAGGCCGGGTGGATCACCCGACTGCGCTGGACATACGCATCGGCCCAGAAGAATCCCGGCGTGAACGAGACGGGCACGGCGGGCTACCACCTCGTCAACCTCTCGATCGACCGCACCCTCGAACCGATGGGCGGCGTCGAGTGGACCGTGTTCCTGAACGCACGCAATCTGCTGAACGAAGAGATCCGCAATTCCGTCTCGTTCCTCCGCAACTTCGCCCCGGAAGCGGGACGGCGGATCGAGGTGGGGTTGAAGGCGACGTTCTGAACTCAGCGCGGAACGAGCATATGGTTATGAGCAATCGTTCGTTCCATGGCGGGCGATGAACCGCTAACCTTCGCCGCTCGTCGCAACCCGCGTTGTCCGACTCACTCTCCCGAGAGACCTCTTCGATGGAAGGATTCACTCCCGCCTCCGCTCTGGCCGGTGGCCTGCTGATCGGCAGCGCCGCCGTCCTGCTGCTCTGGCTGACCGGCCGGATCGCCGGCATCAGTTCGATCGTCGGAGGGCTCGTGGGCCCGTCCCGCCGAGACGGCCCGTGGCGACTTGCCTTTCTGATCGGGCTCGTGGCCGGCGTCGCGGCCTGGCAAGCCTGGACCCAGCAGATCCCGGCAGCCCGGCCCGCCTTCCCCGCGTGGCTGCTGATCGTCGCGGGACTGCTCGTGGGCTTCGGCACGTCACTCGGCAGCGGCTGCACCAGCGGCCACGGCGTCTGCGGCCTCGGGCGGTTCTCCGTCCGATCGCTCGCGGCGACGGCGACGTTTCTGGTCGTCGGCATCGCGACGACCTTCGTCGTGCGCCACGTGTTCGGAGTGTTCTGATGAAGCGCCTCCTGCTCGCCACCGGCTTTTCCGGCGCGCTCTTCGGCCTCGGGCTCGCCGTGTCCGGCATGACGGACGCTTCGAAGGTTCTGGCTTTTCTGGACATCTCCGGCCACTGGGATCCGAGCCTGCTGTTCGTTCTGGGCGGCGCGGTTGCCGTCACGGCCGGCGCCACGCGTCTGGTTTTGCGACGCCCCGCGCCGCTCCTCGACGAGGCTTTCCACATTTCGTCCCTACGCACCATCGACCCGCCGCTAATCTTCGGCGCTGCGATCTTCGGCATCGGCTGGGGCATCAGCGGCTATTGCCCGGGGCCG
>JALHRF010000361.1 GCA_022841545.1 Bauldia sp.
CCTTCGATCGCCGTCGCGCGCACCCCCTTATCCATCCCGAGAGCGCGGGTGGTCCCGAGCACGGATGAACGCGCGAGGCGGTGAACCGGGTGCGCCAGCGCCGCCCCCTTGTTGCATCGCCAACAGGGGTCGTGCTAGCTAACCGCCGCCGTGCGGTCGGGGTTCTGCTCCGAACGTAAGGTTTCTCGTAGGATCAATGGGTTCTGCCCCTTCGGGTGGTCCCGAACCATCCCAAGGAATTCGGGGCGCCGTGGCATCCGAGACCTCTATGACTGCCGGCCTCGCAGGCCGCTATGCGACCGCGCTCTACGAGCTTGCGCACGATGCGGGAGCTCTCGATCAGGTCGTCGGCGATCTCGCCGCGCTCAAGGCCATGCTCGCTGGCAGCGCGGACGCGCGCCACCTGATCGCGAGCCCGCTGATCCCGCGCAAGCAGCAGGGCAAGGCGATGGCCGAGATCGTCGCCAAGGCGCAGATCGGCGACATCACCCGCCGCTTCGTCGGCGTCGTCGCCGGCAATCGCCGCCTCGCGCGGCTGCCCGAGTTCATCGAGAGCTTCGAGTCGCTCGTCGCTCGTCGCCGGGGCGAACTCGAGGCCGAGGTCACCTCCGCGGTGACGCTCAGCCAGGCCCAGGTCAATGCCATCGCCGGCTCGATTCCCGGCGCTACCGGACGCAAGGTCCGTCTCGTTCTCAAGGTCGATCCGAAACTCGTCGGCGGCTTGCGCGTCAAGGTCGGCTCGCGTCTCGTCGACGCGTCGATCGCCGCGAAGCTCAGCCGTCTCCAGCTTGCGATGAAGGGAACTGCGTGATGGAAATCCGCGCCGCCGAAATCTCCGCCATCCTCAAGGACCAGATCGCCAAGTTCGACGCGGCCGCGGACGTCGCGGAAGTCGGCCAGGTCATCTCGGTCGGCGACGGCATCGCCCGCGTCTACGGCCTCGACAAGGTCCAGGCCGGCGAGATGGTCGAGTTCGCCAACGGGCTGAAGGGCATGGCCCTCAACCTCGAAGTCGACAACGTCGGCATCGTCATCTTCGGCGACGACCGCGACATCAAGGAAGGCGACACGGTCAAGCGCACCGGCGCGATCGTCGACTGCCCGGTCGGCAAGGGCCTGCTCGGCCGCGTGCTCGACGGCCTCGGCAATCCGATCGACGGCAAGGGCCCGCTGACCAACGTCACGCGCACCCGCGTCGAGGTGAAGGCGCCCGGCATCATCGCGC
>JALHRF010000362.1 GCA_022841545.1 Bauldia sp.
ATCCGGGGGAGTTTCTTTTTCATTTGATCTTCAGTGGCTTGCGGCCCGATTGCATCGCATACCACGAATCGAGCAACGCTGTTTGATGTCTCTGTGACGAAATCGAGGATCACCCTCCGCTTCGCCCGCGGCAGTTCCCCGCGATCAACCGTTCCCGTCATGATGTTGATCACGGCGCGATGCTCATGTGTCACCGCATGAAAGTGGGGAGGCGGATGATCGTTCGGATAGAACTCGATCCTGACACCCTGCACCGTCGCGACCTTCATGTGGACTATCCCTCGACCTGGCGAGGAATAGCGCCCGGCTGAGCCGGACTCAATCTCTGGCTGCAGGACTCACAAATCCAGCACCATCCGCTCCGGGTCCTCCAGCACGTCCTTGACGCGGACGAGGAAGGTTACAGCCTCCTTCCCGTCGACGATGCGGTGGTCGTAGCTGAGCGCGAGATACATCATCGGCCGCGCCTCGATCTTGCCGCCGACCACCATCGGCCGCTCCTGGATCTTGTGCATGCCGAGGATGCCGGACTGCGGCGCGTTGAGGATCGGCGTCGACATCAGCGAACCATAGATGCCGCCATTGGTGATGGTGAAAGTGCCGCCCTGCATCGCCTCGATCGAGAGCGTACCGTCGCGTGCCTTCGCCGCGAGGTCGGAGATTGTCTTCTCGATGCCGGCGAGCGACAGCGTGTCGGCGTCGCGCACCACCGGCACCACCAGTCCGCGCTCGGTCGAGACCGCGACGCCGATGTGGTAATAGTTCTTGTAGACGATGTCGGTGCCGTCGATCTCGGCATTGACCGCCGGGATGTCCTTGAGCGCCTGGACGCAGGCCTTCACGAAGAAGCCCATGAAACCGAGCTTGACGCCGTGCTTCTTCTCGAAAAGATCGCGGTAGCGGGTGCGAAGCCCCATCACCGCGGTCATGTCCACCTCGTTGAAGGTGGTGAGCATGGCCGCCGTGTCCTGCGCCTCCTTGAGGCGGCGGGCGATGGTCTGCCGGAGCCGCGACATCCGCACCCGCTCCTCGCGGGAGGCGTCATCCGGCGCCGACGGCGCGCGGACGGCGACGGGCTTCGGCGCCTCGACCTTTGCGGCGAGCGCATCGGCCTTGATGATGCGGCCGTCCTTGCCGGTGCCGGCGACGGTCTCGGCGGAGATGCCCTTCTCGGCCAGGATCTTCGCCG
>JALHRF010000363.1 GCA_022841545.1 Bauldia sp.
AGCAAGCGCGACCGCGAGACCGCGGCGCAGACGCTCAAGATCATGGGCGCCACCATCCGCCGCCGCGAGGACAACGAATAAGCGATGAGCGATGGCCCCTCCATTCTGCTCGAGTCGGCACGCACGTACCTCGCTCGCGGGTACGCGGTCATCCCTGTGCCGGCGCGGAAGAAGATCCCCGTGCTCAAGGGGTGGACGGACCTGCGGCTCTCCGAGAGCGACCTGCCGGCGCACTTCAACGGCACCGGGAACATCGGCGTGCTCCTGGGCGAGCCGAGCGGCTGGCTCGTGGACGTCGACCTCGACTGCGACGAAGCGGTCGCGCTCGCGCCCAAGTTCCTGCCGCCGACGGGCGCGATGTCCGGGCGGCCGGGCAAGCCCGCGTCGCACTGGTGGTACGTGTGCGAGGGGATGAAGACCCGCAAGCACCAGGACCCGGTATCGAAGAAGATGATCGTCGAACTGCGGAGCACCGGCGCTCAGACGGTCGTCGGCCCGAGCATCCACCCCAGCGGGGAGCCCTACGACCCGCTTGACGGCGAACCCGCCGTGGTCGACGCTGGCGAACTGGCCGCAGCTGTCGCGGCACTGGCCGAGGCCGTGACCGAGGCGCGGCACGGGCGTAAGGAAACGATCGCTTCCCAGCCGCCGTCACTACGAAGCGATCGCTTTTCAGCGGGCGACGCTGTGCTCCGCCGCGCCGCGGCCTACCTCGACCGCATCCCGCCAGCGATCTCCGGCTCGGGCGGGCACAGTCAGACCTACACGGCTGCGACGGCAATGGTGCACGGGTTTGGCCTCGATCCCGAGGCGGCGTTCTCGCTGCTGTGGGATCGGTACAACCCGCGGTGCGAGCCGCCGTGGAGTGAGAAAGAGCTGCGGCACAAGGTGACCGACGCCGCCAACAAGCCGCACGACCGTCCGCTTGGCTGGCTACGCGATGCTCAGAAGGGCGAAGATCTGGACGGCGTGGACCTGTCGGGCTTCATGGCAGCGCCGGCGAAGTCGAGCGAGGACACGGCAGCTCCGGACGAGGACACGCCGGTCGATCCCGGCCCGCTTCCCGAAAAGTACCTCGCGGTGCCAGGGTTCATCTCCGAGGTCATGGCGTTCAACAGGGAGACGGCCCACCGGTGGCAGCCGATGCTCGCGCTCGCCGGCGCGATGTGCCTCCAGGCCGTCCTCGCC
>JALHRF010000364.1 GCA_022841545.1 Bauldia sp.
CTGCCGTTTGTCTCGGTGAATGTCGAGCGCGTGAAGCTGCGCATCTTCCGCGTCGGCGATCGCGGCATGGGGCAGGAGATCACCGGCGAGAAATTCCAGCGCCAGCTCGACCAGGGCGACATCGACACGCTGGCCGCCGACACCGCCGCGTCGGTGTTCGAAGGCGAGGTCGATGTCACGAAGAAGCTCAACGAGGAAGTCACGACCGCGTTTCCGCTCGACGAGGCGGTGAAGACGCTGGAGGCCGGCGTCTATGTCATGCTGGCACGCCCCCACGACAGCGAGCCGGACGCCTGGGACTCGCAGGCGACGCAATGGTTCGTCGTCTCCGATCTCGGCCTCACCTCGCTCTCGGCCGGCGACGGCGTCCATACCTTCGCCCGTTCGCTCGCGAGCGCCGAACCGCTGGAAGGCGTCGACCTCAAGCTCGTCGCCCGCAACAACGAGGTGCTGGCGACCGCGAAGACCGACGCCAGCGGCTATGCCCGCTTCGACGCCGGGCTGGTGAAAGGCACCGGCGGTCTTGCCCCGGCCTTCATCACCGCGGCCGCCGCAGGCGATTTCGGCTTTCTGGTCCTGACGCAGCCGGGTTTCGACCTGTCGGATCGCGGTGTCGAGGGCCGGGCCGCGCCGGGGCCGCTGGATGCGCTGGTCTACACCGAACGCGGCGTCTACCGCCCGGGCGAGACCGTCCATGTCACGACACTGCTGCGCGATGCCGACGGCGCGGGCGTCGAAAATCTGCCGCTGACTTTCGTCTTCGAGCGCCCCGACGGCGCGGAAGACCGCCGCGACGTGGTGCAGGATCTCGGCGCGGGCGGGCGTACCTATTCGTTGCCGCTCGTCTCCGACGCCTCCACCGGCACCTGGCGTCTCAAGGTCCTTGCCGATCCGAAACAGCCGCCCGTCGGCGAGACCCAGTTCCTCGTCGAGGACTATGTGCCCGAGCGGCTCGACGCCGACATCGCGACGGATGTGAAGACGGTCACGGCCTCCGGCGTGCCCGTCACGCTCGACGGCCGCTGGCTTTACGGCGCTCCGGCCGCCGATCTCGCGGTCGAGGGCGACATCACGATCCGCACCTCCTCCGCGCCGCTGCCGGGGCTTGAGGGCTATCGCTTCGGCCTGTCGGACGAGGAGGTCGCGCCGGTCCGCACCGAACTGCCCGATCTTGCGC
>JALHRF010000365.1 GCA_022841545.1 Bauldia sp.
CGCCATGCCGCCCACGCCGAGCTCGGCGTGGATCTCGTAGCGCCCCGCGGTCGACGCGCGGATGCGGTCGATGAGCGGGCGCTCGCCGGGGGCGGAGGGTGGGGTGGGGGTTCGCATGTGGTGGGGGTGGTCCGATATGAAGGACGAGCGGCGGGGGACGGACGCCACGGTCCGGGGCCGGCGCCCAAACCCTTCCGCCACGGGGGCTGTCGCATGGGATGACGCCGTCCGCCGGACGGCCCACCCTCCGCGCCCTCCCCGATGCGTGAGATCCGTTTCGCCTTCCGCACGCTGCTCAAGACGCCGTTCGTCACGGCCGTGGCGGTCCTCTCCCTCGCGCTCGGCATCGGCGCCAACGCGGCGATCTACTCGCTCTTCGACCAGATCCTGCTCCGGCCGCTCCCCGTGCTCGAGCCCTCGCGGCTCGTGAACCTGAGCCTCCCCGGTCCCATCCAGGGCAGCGACTCGTGCAACCAGACCGGCTGCGGCAACGGGATCATCTGGAGCTACCCCATGTTCCGCGACCTCGAGCGCGAGCAGGATGTGCTCTCGGGGATCGCGGGCCACCGCATCTACGGCGTGAGCCTCGCGCTCGGCGACGAGCCCACCACCGGCGATGCGGTCCTGGTCACCGGCCACTACTTCTCCACGCTGGGCCTGCAGCCCGCGCTCGGGCGGCTCCTGCTCCCCGAGGACAACGAGCCCGGCGCCGACAACATGGTCGCGGTCATCAGCCATCGCTTCTGGCTCGACCGCTTCGCCGGAAAGCCCGACGCCCTCGGGCAGATCCTGCGCGCCAACGGGCGCTCGTTCACCATCGTCGGCGTCGCGCCGCCGGGATTCGAAGGGACCACGCTCGGCGCGCGACCGCTGCTCTACGTGCCGATGCAGTCGCGCACCTACGTCGGCACCTACCGCGGTCTCGAGAACCGGCGGGACTACTGGGTCTACGTCTTCGGCCGTCTCAAGCCGGGCGTGACGATGAAGGCCGCCAAGGCGGGGCTCGACGGGCGCATCCGTCCCATCCTCGCGGAGGTCGAGGGCCCGCTTCAGGTGGGGATGAGCGACCAGACGATGGCGCGATTCAAGGCGAAGGAGGTCGTGCTCGAGCCAGGGGGCCGCGGCCAGAGCTCCATGCAGGGCGAGGCGCGCACGCCCCTCCTCATGCT
>JALHRF010000366.1 GCA_022841545.1 Bauldia sp.
GTGTCCTGGTGGATCGCGACGCGGCCATACAAGTCGAGGAACGAGAACCGCCCCGTGGGCGAGACGCGCACGGATGCCGCTGCGTCGCGCGCGGACACGTCGCCGTTTGCCCGGAAACCGTCGGTGTCGAATCGCTGCCCGTCCAGGCGCAGTTCGACCGCGCCGATCCGCGTGGCGCCGGATACGCGCAGGGCATTCGTGTTGTAGGACTCCCGCCGGGCGGAGGCCTCGAACTGCGGTCCTTTGCCGATGCCCCGCTTCGTGCGGATGTCGATCACCCCGCCTACCGCGCCATTGCCGTACCGGACGGCACCACCGCCGCGAAGGATCTCGATGCGTTCGATCTGCGAGAGCGGAATCGACGAGAGATCCGCCCCGGAGAGGTCCGACTCGTTCTGGCGAACGCCGTCGACCATCACCAGCACGTTGCTGCCGGCGGCGGCGCCCATGCCGCGGATGTCGATGGTGGCGCGCTTGTCGCCGCCGAAGTAGCTCTGCAGATTGAGGTTGGGTTCGCGGGCGAGCAGCTCGCCGAGGGTGATCGCCGTGGAGCGCTCGATGTCGTCCGCGGTGATGATGGAGACGCTGTGGGGCGTGGTCCGGAGCGTGCCGTCGGGGGCGGCAGCCGATACGACGACCTCACGCATCTCCAGAACGCGTCCCGGGCCGGCCGCGATGGCCGTCACGGGAAGCGCGCTCAGGAGAAGCGCGAAAACTGCCGGCCGCCGATGAAAGCGCCGGCGACCCGATGCGCCCTGCAGGGGCGCGGGGTCAGCGACGGCGCAGGGCCGCAGGCGCCAGCAGGGCAAAGCCGATGGCGAGCATGGCGTACGTGCCCGGCTCGGGTACGGCGGCAACCGTGAGGTTGTCCATCGCGAAGTACGCGGGCGTGTTGATGCCGAACGGGCCGGCGTCGGACGAGGCGAGCTCGAAGTGGAGAGAACTCACCGCGCCCAGGCTCGCGAGATCGGTCTTGAGCCAGCTCGAGATGATGAAGTCGCCGACGCTCGCCGGGGAACGGTAGTCCGCGAGCGGAACCGTTAGGCTGCCCGTCATGGCATTGGCCGCGTTGCGGCCGATGATGGTCAGGGTGAAGAAATCCGGATCATTGCCGGTCACCCCGCCGAATTTCTTGGCGAAGCCGTCGCCGTTCA
>JALHRF010000367.1 GCA_022841545.1 Bauldia sp.
TGCTGGCCTTCGGCCTT
Source organism: Bauldia sp. (assembly GCA_022841545.1). Classification (GTDB taxonomy): domain Bacteria; phylum Pseudomonadota; class Alphaproteobacteria; order Rhizobiales; family Kaistiaceae; genus Bauldia. The sequence continues at coordinate 18 of JALHRF010000367.1, forward strand.
CCGGGTTTAGCGGAAGTTGATGCCGATGGTGGCGCGACGGTTGAGCGGCTCGCGCACGCCGTCGGCGGTCGGGCGGGCCAGGGCGGTTTCGCCCTTGCCGTCCAGCGAGATCACGCCGCCGTTGACGCCCTGGGCGACCAGGGCATCAGCCACGGTCCGCGAGCGGCGGTTCGACAGGCCGACGTTGTACGCCGCGGAACCCGAGGTGTCGGCGTGACCGACGACCAGGATGCGCGTCGGACGACCCGACTTGGCGTAGTTGGCGGCTTGCGTCACCACCGACGAGGCTTCGGCCGTCAGGTCCGAACGATCCCAGTCGAAATACACCACGAACTCGCGCGGAGCCGGAACCGGCGGCGGAGGCGGAGGCGGCGGCGGGGGAGGCGGCGGGGGCGGGGGCGGCGGGGGCGGGGGGGGCGGGGGAGGCGGCACATAGTCCGGCTCGTCCGCACCGAACGCATAGCGCAGGCCCAGCGTCAGGGTGTGGCTGTCGTCATAACGGCCCGCATACGGACCCGGGTTGGCGGCCGCCACCGAGGTGAACGTCGCGAACTCCATGTTCGACATCAGATAGCGATAGGTCAGGTCCAGATGGGCCCGGTCGCTGATCGCAAAGGCGAGGCCGCCGATAAACTGCGCCGCCAGCTCGGCCGAGCTGTCGTCGGCGCCGAAGCCGACCGTGCGGTTGCCGCCCAGCGTGCCCAGGATCTCGGTGTTGACCCGGTTGATGCCGGCGCCCATGCCGATGAACGGACGCAGGGCGTCGCCCTCGCTGCCGAAATCATAGATCACATTCATCATCAGCGTGGTGGCGCTGATCTCGCCGTCCGGCCCGACGCAGGGGCTGGCCACGGGACCAACCGCGCAGATGCCCGTCGGAATGCCGCTGTTCGGATTGCCGATCGTCTCGATGTCGTTCGACCGATAGCCGCCTTCCAGCTCGACACGCCAGTTCTGGTCGAACCGGTAGCCAAGACGGGCGAACCCGGCCCAGTCGTCCTCAACCTCAAAATCGAACCGCGGACCAGAGGTCTGCTGCGAGACCGTCTCAATGGTCCCGATCGTGTGGTAGCCCGCATCAATAGCGCCGTACCAGCCGTTCGGCTCGGCGTTGGCGACGCCGGC
>JALHRF010000368.1 GCA_022841545.1 Bauldia sp.
ACGCGGGCGAGTTCGGCGAGGCGACGGGTCGAGCCGCGGCCGCTGAGCACCGCGACGAGATCGATGGTCTCGGCGATCAGCGCGCGCGGGACCGTGATGACGGCTTCCTGAATGAGCTGTTCGAGCCGGCGCAGCGCGCCGATCGCGGTGCCGGCGTGGATGGTGCCGATGCCGCCCGGATGACCCGTGCCCCATGCCTTCAGTAGATCCAGCGCCTCGGCGCCGCGGACTTCGCCGATTGGAATGCGATCGGGGCGCAGGCGAAGCGAGGAGCGGACGAGATCGGACAGCGATGCGACGCCGTCCTTGGTGCGCATGGCCACGAGGTTGGGCGCGGCGCATTGCAGTTCGCGGGTGTCCTCGATCAGCACGACGCGGTCGGAGGTCTTGGACACCTCGGCGAGCAGCGCGTTGGTGAGCGTCGTCTTGCCGGTCGAGGTGCCACCGGCGACGAGGATGTTGCGGCGGTCCGCGACGGCGCGACGGAGCAGTTCCGCTTGTTCAGCGGACATGATCTCGGCGGCGACGTAGTCAGCGAGCGTGAAGACGGCGACGGCAGGTTTGCGGATCGCGAACGCCGGGGCCGCGACGACAGGAGGCAGCAGGCCTTCGAACCGCTCCCCCGTCTCGGGAAGCTCGGCCGAAACCCGCGGTGAACCGGAATGAACCTCGGCGCCGACATGATGCGCGACGAGGCGGACGATGCGCTCGCCATCGGCGGGCGACAGCCGCTCTCCAGTGTCGGAGAGCCCCTCGGACAACCGGTCGATCCAGAGCCGCCCATCGGGATTGAGCATCACCTCGACGATCGACGGGTCTTCCAGAAATCCGGCGATGGCGGGGCCGAGGGCGGTGCGCAACATGCGCGCGCCTCGCAGGATCGCCTCTGATTGCTGGTGAGAAACCACAGTGTCGTCCCCGTTCTGCGCGGGACCGCAAACACGCGGCCCTGGATCGGGGATCAGTAGAAGAGGCAGAAATCAGGGCATGACAACAAGCAGAATGGGGTCGTAGTGCTCTGGCGTAGAAAGACAGGGACGCGGCGGAAATGCCGGACTCTTGCGACGCCGCGCGCGATGATTATTCCGCGCCCGGGATGCC
>JALHRF010000369.1 GCA_022841545.1 Bauldia sp.
GCGCCATGGTCGGCGTGGGGAGCGCCGGCAGGAAGCCCACCGCCGGCCCCCCCTGATTGTGCAGCCCCATCATCTCGGTCATGCGCAGCCAGCCCGGGACGGTCATGATCTCGGTGACATCGTCGCGATACTCCCGCGACGCCTTCAGGATGAGCGCCCGCTTCCGGTCCCGCGGCACGGTCGCGTTCGCGAGGATGTCGGAGATCACGTCGTGCATCGAGTGGAGATTGTCGAAGATGATCGCGATCTCCGGCCATCGGGCCGCGAAGGTGGGCGCGATTGCGGCCGTCATGGGCATCACCACCGGGTAGCCCTCGGGAGCATTGGGCAGCATCTGCCGGAATCGCGCGACCGTCGCGGCGACGCCCGCCTGCCGCTCCTCGATGGTCTTCCCCACGAGCAGCGGCTCGTATAGCCCCACCTGCAGCCAGTGGTACGACCAGATGAGCCCGTTGAACTTCGGGAAGCCGTTGCGGAAGGCGAGCGAGTAGGGCTGCTCCTGCATGAGCGACATGTTCTTCGGCTTGAGGCTGAAGGCCAGGTCGCGCCGCGAGAGATAGTAGGTGAGCACGCGACGCATCTCGCGCTCCTTCGCGGCCTCGTCGAGTCGTTCGTCGGCGAGGATGTCGTAGACCTGCCGGTGCAGGATGTGCGCCCACTCGAACATCGCCTTCGCCTCGGGGGCGAGGCGCGCGTAGCGGGGCTCGATCGCCTCCTCCACCAGCGGGAGGCGCGGCGGCCGGTTCAGGATGCGCGTCGTGAGCCTCGTATAGATCTCGCCCTCGAGGATCCGCTTGGCGTCCTGCGGCTCCGTCCAGAGCGTCTCGTAGAGGATGGCGTGCCCAAAGTCGAAGGCGTTGAAGAGCCGGTCGGCCGCCGGGTAGTAGCGCCGGAACACGAAGTTGTGGTCGGCCGGCAGATAGAACTGCTCGTAGACCGTCGTCCACTGCGCCTGCGCTTCGCGCGCGGGCAGCGAGAGCGCGGTCGCCGCGAACGCGGCTCCGAGGATCAGTCGGCGGGTCATCAGCGGGTCCCCCGGTTGAAGCCGGGCATCCCCGGCGGTGCGAAGGCGTAGGCGGCGCCCATGGTGAAGGTCCAGCC
>JALHRF010000370.1 GCA_022841545.1 Bauldia sp.
TCACCGAACCCAAGGTCGCGGGCGCGGACCTCAGCTTCGCCGAACTCGAGGCGAAGGGGGCGGCGCTCGACTCCGCGGCCAAGGCGGCCGAGTGGAAGGCGGGCGCGCTCGCGGTGCGGCCGGACGACCTCGCCACGCTGATCTACACGTCGGGCACCACCGGCCTGCCCAAGGGCGTGATGCTCACGCACGACAACATCGCGTCGAACGTGCGCGCCTCGCAGCGGAAGGTGCCGCTCATCGCCGGCGAGGTGGCGCTGAGCTTCCTGCCGCTCTCGCACATCTTCGAGCGGATGGGGGACTACCTGTTCTTCGCCAGCGGCGTGAGCATCGCGTACGCGGAGAGCATCGACACGGTGCCGTTCAACCTGTCGGAGGTGCGGCCGCACTTCGCGATGTCGGTGCCGCGGCTCTTCGAGAAGATGTATGCGCGCGTGCTCGAGAACGCCGTCTCGGGCGGCGCCGTGAAGGCGCGGATCTTCGAGTGGGCGCGCGCCGTGGCCGACCGCTGGGCCGACGAGAAGCTCGCCGGACGGGAGCCGGGCGCCTTCCTGGGCTGGCAGTACGGGCTCGCGCAGAAGCTCGTGTTCAGCAAGCTCAAGGAGCGCACCGGCGGGCGGCTCCGCTACTTCGTCTCGGGCGGCGCCCCCCTCGCGCCGTCGATCAACAAGTTCTTCTACGCCGCCGGGCTCACCATCCTCGAAGGGTACGGCCTCACGGAGACGTCCCCGGTGATCGCCGTGAACAGTCCCGACGCCTTCCGCATCGGGTCGGTCGGCAAGGCCGTCGCGGGGGTGGAGATCCGCATCGCCGAGGACGGCGAGATCCTCACCAAGGGCCCGCACGTGATGCAGGGCTACTACAACCGTCCCGATGCGACGGCCGAGTCGATCGACGCCGACGGCTGGTTCCACACCGGCGACATCGGCGTGCTCGAGGACGACTTCCTGCGGATCACCGACCGCAAGAAGGACATCATCGTGACCGCCGGCGGCAAGAACATCGCGCCGCAGCCGATCGAGAACCGGATCAAGCTCAACAAGTACGTCTCGCAGGCGGTGATGATCGGCGACAAGCGCAAGTTCCCGACCGTGCTCG
>JALHRF010000371.1 GCA_022841545.1 Bauldia sp.
CCGCGACGACCGCCGGGACCGGCGAGGCGCCGCCGGGGCCGCCCCGGGAGCAGGGGCCCGACCAGGGGCGCCCGCCCGCGCTGTCGGCTGCCAGCGAGCTCTCGGGCCGCTTCGCCGAGGGCTTCGAGGAGCGCTTCCGGGGCTCGCGCGAGGAAATCAAGGGCCGCCTCGGCGTCCATCTCGCGCGGGTCCGCGGGCAACCCATGGTCACCCCGAGCCAGCCGCTGCTCGATATCGGCTGCGGGCGCGGCGAATGGCTCGAGCTGCTCGCCGAGGCCGCCGTGCCGGCCTACGGCATCGACGCCAACCCGCTCATCGTCGACGCCTGCCAGCGGCGGGGCCTGGCCGTCGCCCGGGCCGACGCGATCGAGCACCTGTCGCGCCTGCCCGAGCGGGCGCTCGGGGCGATCTCGGCCTTTCACGTGATCGAGCATCTGCCGCTCGAGGACATGCTCCGGCTGATCGACGAGGCGCGGCGCACCCTGGTGCCGAACGGCCTGCTGCTGCTCGAGACGCCCAACCCGGAGAACCTCAAGGTCGGCGCCCTGACGTTCTACCAGGATCCGACCCATCTCAAGCCGCTGCCGCCGCTCCTGCTCGAGTACCTCGTCGCCAGCCGCGGCTTTCACGAGGTCGAGCTGATCCGCCTGCACCCCTATCCCGACTCCTCGCTGATCAAGGAGGACAGCGATGCGGCCCGGCGGCTGAACGATCTGCTGTACGGGCCGCAGGATATCGCCGTGCTCGCCCGCCGCGCCTGAGCCGCGCCAACTCCCGCCCCTGCTATCGACCACCAAAAAATGACCTCACCCCTGAGAGCCTGTGACATTTACGATAGTCGTCTCTTGGCGAACGATGAGGTCGCCAACGCGGACTTTTCTGTCGTCCTGAGCGCAGCGAAGGACCTCATCGCCGCTTGGTACCAGTGTACTTTGGAACTTCTGGCGATGAGATCCTTCGCTTACAGCGCGGTAAACCGCGCCTTGCTCAGAGCGCGTGACTTTATCGAACTCTGTCGCCCCCCTCCTGTCATCCTGAGCGCAGCGAAGGATCTCATCGCCAGAAGTTCCAGAGTACACTGGTACCACACGGCGATG
>JALHRF010000372.1 GCA_022841545.1 Bauldia sp.
CGGCAAGCGCGTCATCTTCGTCGACTCCATCACCGATCTCACCCGCCAGGCGGGAGCCTGGGCGAAGACGCGGCCCGAGGCCTTCTCCGAGAAGACCGGCAAGCCCGATACCCGTGGGGCGTATGGCCTGCTCGCCCGCGAGGTCATCGCGCTCCTCAAGCACCTCCAGCACGCCCCGGCGCGGACCGTGATCTTCGTCGGCATCCTCGAGCGCGTCACCGACGAGTTCAACCGCGTCACCTGGCAGCCGCAGATGGAAGGCGGCAAGGCCGCGCGCGAGCTCCCGGGCATCGTCGACCAGGTGATCACCATGAGCCTCTTCGCCGCCGACGGCGACGGCTGGCGGCATGAACCCGAGCGCGGCGAGGCGCGCCGCCTTGTCTGCCGGTCGGGCAACCCTTTCGGTCTCCCGGCCAAGGATCGGAGCGGCCGTCTCGACGTCACCGAGCCGCCGGACCTCGGCGCCCTCCTCGCAAAGATCAACGCCACCCCGAAAGGATGATTCCCATGAGCTTCGACATGAACGATGCCGAGCCGCAGAAGACCAGCGAGCTCATTCCAGACGGCACGTTTGCCAAGGTGACGATGGCGATCCGCCCCGGCGGCATCGACGGTGAGAGCGAGATCGACCGGGCGCTGCTCAAGGGGTCGAAGGATCCCTCGAGCGATGTCCGAATGATCGACGCCGAGTTCACCGTCACGGAGGGGCGGCATGCGCGGCGGAAGTTCTGGCAAAACTTCACTGTCGCGGGAGGCAAGGTCGACGAACACGGCGCATCGATCGGTTGGAAGATCTCGAAGGGGACCTTCCGGGCGATGATCGACAGCGCCCTCGGGCTCGATCCCAACGACATGAGCGAGGCCGCCAAGGAGAAGCGCATCCTCCGCGGTCTCGCCGATCTCGGCGGCATCACCTTCGTCGCCAAGATCAAGGTCGAGACAAAGGAGGACTACCCCGACGCCAACAAGCTCGATCGTGTCGTTCTCCCAAACGAGCCGGAATGGAAAAAGGTCATGGCCGGTGAGGACGTGCCGGCCAGCCCCAGTCGGACGCGCCCGAC
>JALHRF010000373.1 GCA_022841545.1 Bauldia sp.
TTGCGAGGGCCGCCTGGTCCAGCGCCGGATTGCCCGAAGAGCGGGTAAGACTCACCGATGTGACCCTGCCCGACGCATCGATGCCGAATGCCACACGGACCACGCCGGTCCCCGCGCCTGCGGGCGCGCGCTTGTGACGCTCGAGATGGGCTTGCACACGCGCCTGCCACCTCGCCGGAGACATTGACGAGACGCCGCTGCTTGATTGCGAGGCTTTGGCGACTTTCGCCCGCGGCGCCGCGACCTTCTTCGGTGCCGCTGTCTTCGGCACCGGCGCCGCCTTCGGCTTCGGCTTCTGCTCCTTTTTTATCTTCTTCGGCGCCGCATTCGGAACGGAGACCTCGACCTTCTCGACCGGCGTTTCATCGACCTTCGGCAGCTCTTCTTCGACCTCCTCCACGACGTCCTCGACCTCTTCCGGTTTCTCGATGTCTTCCTTCACCTCTTCGACCGGCTTCGACGCCATCTGCTCCTGCATCAGCTGGTCGGGCGGCAGATCGAGATCCTCGGTCACATCCGGCGCGGCGGAGATTTCGGCGAGTTCCAGCATGATCGCGGCCGGTGGCGCATCGGCCGGCATGACCGGCGGCTGATGCAGCATCCAGGCAACGGCACCGGCATGCGCGCCGAGCACCAGAAGCGCGGCGCCCGCCCACAGACCTGTATGCACCAGACGCGTCGTGCGTGTCACCCAATCGTTCACGGCGCGATGCTTCCCTCGCCGACCGGTTCCGAAGCGGCGTCCGGCATATCCGCGGTTTCAAGGCCGACCAGCGCCACTTTCAGATAGCCCGCGGCGCGCAGCAGGTTCATCACCTCCATCAGTTCGCCGTAGTCGACCGATTTGTCCGCGCGGAGGAAAATCCGCGCATCGCGGTTGTTCTCGGTGAACGTGTCGAGCGCCCCCTGCAAACCCTCGCGCGCCACCGTGTCGTTACCGACCGAAAGGCTGAGATCGTCCTTCACCGTCAGGTAAAGCGGCTTGTCGGGACGCTCGACAGGCTTGGCGGTCGACGCCGGGAGATCGACAT